>JAZLFI010000127.1:0-37095 GCA_045615725.1 Oscillospiraceae bacterium | reverse complement strand
TCCCTGCCCGTTCTCGGGTCGCGGAGTCCAACGGGCTTCAAAGGGCCGAAGCGAAGAGTGTCCTCGCCTCTTCTTGCCATGACCTCAACGGGCATACAGCCCTCAAACACTCCGCCGTCGTCAAAGCCGTGTACCGCGGCTTCCTCGGCGATGCAAAGCTCATGCACAAATGCTTTATACTCTTCCTCGTTCATGGGGCAGTTTACATAATCCGCTGTGCCCTTATCATATCGGGATGCGAAAAACGCGCTTTCCATGTCCACACTGTCGAGGGTTACGATAGGTGCAACCGCGTCGTAGAAGTGAAGTCCCTCGTCGTTGCAGAGAGTTTTCAGCTTTTCTGCAAAGCCGTCGCTTGTCAGCGGTCCAGTGGCAACAACAACCTCGCCCTCGGGCATATCGAGGATTTCCTCATATATGACCTCGATATTCTCGTTCCCGGTCAGTTTATCGGTGATATATTTTGCAAAGCCCTCACGGTCAACGGCAAGTGCGCCGCCTGCGGCAACGCGGTTATTATCCGCGCTTTCCATGATGAGTGAGCCCATTTTGCGCATTTCCGCCTTGAGCAGGCCGACGGCATTTGAAAGCTCGTCACTGCGCAGTGAGTTTGAGCACACAAGCTCCGCAAAATACGGGGACTTGTGGGCGGGGCTCATCTTATCGGGCTTCATCTCATAAAGCTTTACTTTTATTCCCCTCTTCGCAAGCTGCCAGGCACATTCGCTGCCTGCCAGACCCGCTCCGAGAACTGTTACTTCTTTCATTTATTATTCCTTGGTTTTCTTGGTTGTTTTCTTTGCGGCAGTTTTCTTTGCGGCGGGCTTTTTCTTATAGCCGCGCTTATCCTCGGGAACAAAGGCCGTGCATTCTTCGTTTATGCAGAAGCCTTTTTTCTGACCCTTGCCGCTGGGCTTGAATATAGTCTTGCCGCAGCTGGGGCAGAAGTCCTTGGTGGGAACATACCATGTCATAAATCCGCAGTCTGCACCGCGCTCGCAGGCATAATAGGTATAGCCCTTCTTGGAGGTGCGCTTGAGGATTCGGCTTCCGCACTTGGGGCATTTGCCCGGCATTTCGATTACGAGAGGCTTGGTGAAGCTGCACTCGGGATAGGCCGGGCATGCGAGGAAACGTCCGAAGCGACCCGATTTTACAACCATCTGCTTGCCGCAGACGTCGCAGTACTCGTCGCTGAGCTCATCGGGGACCTTGATTCTTGTGCCCTCAAGGGCTTTCTCAGCTTCTTCAAGCTCTTTGCTGAAGCCGCCGTAAAACTCGCCCAAAAGGTCTTTCCAGGGCATATCGCCGGACTCGACGTTATCAAGGCCGGATTCCATCTGGTTGGTGAACTTGAGGTCTACGATATCGGGGAAGCGCTCTTTCATAAGGTCGGTTACGACAATGCCCAGATTGGTGGGCTTGAGGTACTTGCCGTCCTTGACAACATATTCGTGAGAGGTAATGGTGGAAATGGTGGGTGCGTAGGTGGAAGGTCTGCCTATGCCCTTTTCCTCCATTGCTCGGATTAAGGTTGCCTCGGTATAGCGTGCGGGGGGCTGAGTGAACTGCTGTTCGGGGAGCATCTTTTCAAGATATACGCGCTCGCCTGCATTAAGCTCGGGAAGCTTGCTTCGAATCTCGTCGGATTCCTCGTCCTTGCTCTCCTCATACACCGCGGTATAGCCGGGGAACTTCATTTCGGAATAGTTTGCGCGGAAAATATAGTCGTTTGATTCAACGTCTACGACTACGTTGTCATATACGGAGTTTGCCATCTGGCACGCGGTGAAGCGACCCCAGATAAGGCGGTACAGTCGGTACTGCTCGGGAGTTAAATCCTTGCGAACTATCTCGGGAGTCAGCTCGACATTGGTGGGACGGATAGCTTCGTGAGCATCCTGTGCACCTGATTTGGTCTTATATACGCGGAAGGAGCCGTGGTAATAGTCCTTGCCGTAGTGGTTGATGATAAAGTCCTTTGCCGCCATTAGTGCAACGTCGGAAAGGCGCAGGGAGTCGGTACGCATATAGGTTATAAGACCAACGGTGCCGTGGCCTGCAATGTCAACGCCTTCGTAAAGCTGCTGGGCGATGGACATGGTGCGGCGGGGAGTCATGCCGAGGCGGCGTGATGCCTCCTGCTGTAAGGTGGAGGTAATAAACGGAGGTGAAGGACTGCGGTGCTTTTCGCCGCGTTTTACGCTCTTAATCACAAAGGGCTTATCCTCTGTTGCCTTTATAACCTCGTTTACCTCTTCCTCGGTGTGAAGCTCAAGCTTCTTCTCACCCTTGCCGTGGAAACGGGCGGTGAAGCTTGTATCGCTTTCGCCGCAGTCGAGCATGGCATCCAAAAGCCAGTACTCCTCGCGGACGAAGTTATTTATCTCTTCTTCTCTGTCGCAGACTATTCTGGTTGCAACAGACTGAACACGGCCTGCGGAGAGGCCGCGCTTAATCTTCTTCCAGAGCAGAGGAGAAAGCTTATAGCCGACAAGACGGTCAAGCAGTCTTCTTGCCTGCTGTGCGTCAACAAGGTCAAGGTCGATATCGCGGGGATTATCAATGCTCTCCTGAACGACCTTCTTGGTAATCTCGTTGAAGGTTACGCGTCTTGCCTTCTCGTCATCGAGCTTAAGCAGTTCCTTAAGATGCCATGAAATGGCTTCACCCTCTCGGTCAGGGTCGGTTGCGAGGTAGACCATCTTGGCGTTTTTGCTCTGCTTTTTCAGCTCGTCAATAACGTCCTTGTGGTCCTTAACGGGAATATACTTGGGCTCAAAGTTATTCTCTATATCAATGCCGAGGGTGCTCTTGGGCAGGTCGCGCAGGTGTCCCATAGAGGCAACTACCTTATAATCTTTACCCAGATACTTTTCAATTGTTCTGGCCTTTGCCGGAGATTCAACTATAACAAGATTTTTCTTAGCTGCAGGCATATGAGCTTGTCCTCTCTTTACTTAATTGCTTTTAACATTTAATGTGAAGCGCTTGCCTTTTTCCTGAGTCACAATGCCTTTAAGCTGTAACATCGTCAGGTCCGCAAGCACTCTTGCCGGGGAAAATCCGCTTATTTCGATGATATCATCGACATGCATCGAGGGTGTTTCCATTACGGAAACTATTTTAATCTGTGTTTCGCTCAGCTTTTCCAAAACTGTCTGCAAGTCAATATAAGCCGTGGTATCACGCTTGTCAATGACTTTTTTTGTTGCTTTTTCCCGTTTTTCAGATTTCACCGTATCTTTATCGGAGTACACGGGAGGCTTCGTTTCCTTTTCAGGCGGCATGGTCATATCTCTTGTTCTGGAAACCTTTTCGGGATACAGAAGCTCAAATTCGCACATGATATCCCAGCCGTTTGTTACGGGCTTTGCGCCCTCTTTCAGAAGTTCGTTTGTTCCGACGCAGTTAATAGCGTCCGCATTACCCGGCACGGCAAAAATCTCCTTGCCCTGGTCGGCGGCTTCGTTTGCAAACAGCCGCGTTCCGCTTTTCGCGGGAGCTTCCACAACGGCAACGCCCACGGAAAGACCCGCGGCTATGCGGTTTCGCGCACGGAAAAACGCATTATTTGGCGTTGTGCCGGGCGGATATTCGCTTATCAGGGCACCCGACTGCGCCACATCCTCGGCAAGTCTGCCTTTTTCCCTTTCGTGGGGTGTTCCGAGTACACCGATTACCCTGCCGCCTGCAAGGAGTGCACCTTCTGCGCCTGCGGCATCAACGCCGCTTGTCAGCCCAGATACCACTATGCCGCCGCACTTTGCTATCTCATAGCCAAGCTTGCGGCCCATTTTCAGTCCGTAGGGACTTGCCTTTCGCGTTCCGATTACGGCTATCGCCGCTTCATCGTCAACGGCGGGCATCATGCCTTTAACATATATTATTGAAGGCGGTGAATAAATATTTTTCAGTCTGTCAGGGAAGCTTGCGTCCTGACAGCTTATTATGCTTATTCCCTGCTTTTCACATTTGTCGATTATCCTCAGTGCCCCGTCAAGGTCGCGCATTTCGAGGGCATCAAGCCCGTCGATTCTGTCACCCAAAAGCTTTCTGTAATCGCCCTCGGGTGCAAAATACATTTCCTCGGGACTTCCGTAATGCTCTAAAAGTGCAGCCTTCGCTCTGGGCGGAACAGAAGCCGCCGCATTGAGCCACAGCCAATATTTAATTGCCGACATAAGGCGCACCCGCTTTCGCTTTTATTTTGACATCTCCCACATGAAGACCGATGCCGCAACGGCGGCATTCAAGGACTCAGAGTCGGGATTCATCGGGATGATAAGTTCTCCGTCGCAGATATTCAGAAATTCTTCCGAAAGTCCCCTGCCCTCACTGCCGATTGCAACTGCACAGTTTTTGACGGACACTTCGCGCATATCCTTTGCCTTATCGCTCAGTGCCGCTCCGTAAAGAGGAAGTTTGCATTCGGCAAGGTAAGTCTTCAGCTCCGCTATACTCATTTCCATTACGCGCTGGCGGAATATGGCTCCCATGCTTGCGCGAACGGTTTTGGGATTATACAAATCCGCGCATGCGCCGACTAATATCACCGCATCGATATTAAATGCGTTTGCCGTTCTGATAACAGTTCCCACATTTCCCGGGTCCTGAAGGTTTTCAATGACTATGGCGCAGCTGATATCAGCTTCAAGCTTCCTGTCGGGCATCTTCACCGTGAACACGGGACCTGGACTCGATTTCAGCGGTGAGGCATATTCAAAGAGGTCGGCAGGTGCGGTGTACTGCTGTACGCCCTCGGGAATCTGCGTATCACTTGCCTTTTCCTTCCACAGCACACACACAATCTCCGCGCCGAAGGATACTGCTTCGCGCAGGGTTTTTTCACCGTCACAGATGAATTCGCCGCACTCTCTCCGATATGCAGAATCGGATGCAACGGAGCGCAAATGGCTTATTATTTTGTTTTTTCTCGATGTTATATTTTCCATAGCTTTATACTTTAATATAATCAATCTTACTTTGTCAAGAAAAATATACATTATAATAAAGAATTCTTTATCATTGCCAAAATAATGATTATTCTTGCGTTTTATCCAGATTTGTGAGATATTAGTTAAAAATATTTAAATATTTTGGAGATATAAAATGAAAGCTTTTAAACGTTTATTATGCGGTGCCCTTATTGTTATAATGCTGGCTGGACTTTGCGTATGCTTTGCGGATAACGGCAAGGACTATTCGGGTTACCGTAAGTATGTTTCTCTCGGCGACAGCATTGCAAACGGCATCGGCGAAAACAATGTTGAAAACAAATACATGAACCGCACTCCCGGTGCATACCCCGACCGCATTGCCAATGAGATCGGCGCTGAGCTCACTCAGCTTGCCTGCGGCGGTATGAGAACGATTGAGCTTCGGGCATGTCTTGAAGACAGCTACGTCATGCCTGACGAGTTTGCAAATAACTTCAACCGCGCAAAGGTTCAGGAAATACGCGGACTTTATATTCCCGCAATAGCGGATGCGGATTTCATCACCATGAACATCGGCTCCAACGACATACTCACCTATGCGATTTTGCGCGCAAAGGATGCGATTGCAAAAGTGGACGGTGAGTTCTCCTTTGAATTCAGCGGAGATTATGCCGCAGACCTGGCAATGCTTCTTGATACCGCAAAAACCATTGGACAGTATGCCGAGGTTGTTGCTAATGTAATTGACGGACTTTACGACGGCTATACCCATTTCTGCCAGAACTGGGATGCAATAATCGGAGATATATACGCAATTAATCCCGACGTGCCGCTTATGGTCGCAGGCTTCTACAACCCCTTCCCCGAGCTCAAGATTTCCGACGATTCAACTCTTGAGCTGGGCAAAGCCGCCGACGTGGTTATGGATATGCTGAATCTGTATATCACCGAGGGCTCAAAGTATTCGGGCAGTTACATATACGTTGATATTATGGGTGTTCAGAGTATGGCAACCAAGTTCGGCGATTCTCTGACCGACGACGGATTCTTCAAGTCAGTAGAGCTTAACGTTCACCCCTCCAACGAGGGTCAGGCGGAGATTGCAAAGCGTTTTATCTCCCTCATCCCCGAATGTGTAGGCGCTCCCTTTACCGACATTAAGTGGAAGCCGATTGCTTTCCGTGATGCAATCGACTGGGCATACTTAAACGGCATTGTAAACGGCATCTCCGCCGATAAGTTCAGTCCCGACTCAGATTGCACACGCGGTCAGATAATCACAATGCTGTGGCGTGCGGCAGGCTCTCCTGAGGCGAAAAACGCCTGCAGTTTCAAGGATGTTAAGGCAGACTCCTACTGCTATGACGCAGTATGCTGGGCTGTTGAAAAAGGCATCGCAAACGGCTTTGACAAAGCGCAGTTCAAGCCCGAGACAAACTGCACCAGAGCTCAGCTTTTGAGCTTCCTTTACAGATACGCAGGCTCCCCCAAAGCAGAGGGCACAGTCTTTGCAGATGTTGCGAAAGACAGCTATTGCTACAATGCAGTTTCATGGGCGGTTAATAACGGTGTTGCTAAGGGCTTTGACGGCAATAGCTTCCAGCCCGACACCGACTGCACACGCGCTCAGGCTGTCACATTCCTTTACAGATATTTTGCATAAGCTTTAAGAGCGGGACTTCCCGCTCTTTTTTATTCTTTACAGAAATTTAATTGTCTTTTTAAAAATATGGTCGTATAAATATAGGCAGAAGCATTAAACAATAATGTGGATAAGGAGATACCATGAAAAAAATCAGCATTATTTTAGTAATCGCACTCATTTCCCTTCTTTGCCTGAGCGCATGCGGCAAAACCGCCGACACCGCTCCCGAAGCTAAGCAATCCGAGCCTGTTGCCACTGAAGAAGTTCAGGAAAGCCAGCAGCCCGCAGAACAGCTTGACACCGCATACACCATCGAAACAGTCGGTGAAAAGGACGAAAATGCAAATGGCGAGGTTATCGGCGACTGCCACTATCAGAAGGTCATCTTCACCAATCCCAACGCCGCTCTCACCGAAATCAACGAAGAAATTGCCGAAGCCTGCAACGAATTCTTTGATGAGGGAACAGGAAAACAGTATGAGGAATATTTAAAAGATCTTCCCGATTCTATGAAGGAAGAGCTGCCAGCATACCCCTTTACTGCAACCGTTGACGTTAAAAACGTATACATTGACGCAAGCTATGTAAGCATCACTCAGGACTGGGACTGGTTTGTCGGCGGTGTTCACAACAATGGCAGCACTGGACTTAACTATGATTTAAAGACCGGCGAGGAGCTCGATTTTGAAGACCTGTTTGCAAGCGAAGCCGAAGCTCGCACCGCTTTCACCGATGCGGTAAATGCCCTCATTGATTCCGACCCCTACTCTTTCTTTGAGGATGCAAAGGATACCGTAAGCAACTACGACCTTGACGATGTAAACTTCGTAATAAGCAAAGACAAGATTACCGTTTTCATCGGTCCGTATGAAATTGCTCCCGGTGCAAGCGGTCCCTTTACCGTTGATATTGCACGATAAGCTAAACAAAAAACTCTGCAACTTTTGTTGCAGAGTTTTTTATTATACGCCTTTCATTGTAAGGCTTATGCGCTTTTTATTGAGGTCAACACCGAGAATTTTGACATTGACGATATCGCCGACCTTGAGCACCTCGGAGGGGTGCTTTATATATTTATCGCAAATCTGGGAGATATGCACCAGTCCGTCCTGATGAACGCCGATATCCACAAATGCGCCGAAGTCGATAACGTTCCGGACTGTGCCCTTGAGCACCATTCCCTCTTTCAGATCCTTCATATCGAGAACATCGGTGCGAAGCATGGGTGCGGGCAGTTCGTCGCGCATATCGCGGCCGGGCTTAGAAAGCTCCTTGACTATATCCTGCAGTGTGGGAACGCCGACGCAGAGTTCCTTTGCAAGAGCTTCGATATCAAGCTTGATATTGCTCTTGCCGAAGTCGGCGGCGGATACTCCGCAGCGGCTCAAAAGTTCCTTTGCCACGGGATATGACTCGGGATGAACACCTGTGTTATCAAGGGGATTTTTGCTTCCGGGAACTCGCAGGAAGCCTGCGCACTGTTCAAATGCCTTGGGTCCGAGCTTTGGGACTTTCTTAAGCTCGCTTCTGGATGTGAAACTTCCGTTTTCCTCGCGGTAAGCCACTATGTTCTTGCTTACAGTCGCGGAAAGGCCAGCGATATGGCTCAGGAGCGAGGGTGAAGCGGTATTCAGATCTGCGCCGACACTGTTGACGCACTCCTCAACAACTCCGTCCAAAGCCTCTTCAAGCTGTTTCTGGGGCATATCGTGCTGATACTGACCGACACCGATTGCCTTGGGCTCTATCTTTACAAGCTCTGCAAGGGGGTCCTGCAGTCTGCGTGCAATTGAAACGGCACTGCGCAGGGTAAGGTCAAAATCTGGCATTTCCTGTGCCGCGAGCTTGGACGCGGAATAGACGGATGCCCCTGCTTCGCTGACCACCATATACGCGACCTTTGCGTTTGTTTCCTTAATGGTTTCGGCGGTAAACATCTCTGTTTCCTTGGATGCCGTGCCGTTTCCGATTGCGATTATCTCAACGCCGTAGCGTTCAATCATATGCTTTAAGGTCTGCTTTGAGCGGTTTGCCTGAGCTTCGCCGTGGGTGGGATAAATGACGGAGGTATCGAGCACCTTTCCCGTTGCGTCAACCACCGCGAGCTTACAGCCCGTGCGGTAGCCGGGGTCAAGTCCGATTGCAACCTTGCCCTTTACGGGCGGCTGCAGGAGAAGCTGGCGCAGATTTGTGCCGAAAAGCTTTATTGCGGCGGTACATGCGTTATCGGTAAGCTCGGAGCGAATTTCTCTTTCAATCGAGGGGAAAATCAGTCTGCCGTAGGAGTCTGAGCAGGCAGTCTTAACTACCTCAGCGCAGGGAGTATTCCCCTGCACATAGAGCTTATTGATTGCGTTTAAGGGCAGAGTATCATCAATCTCAATGCCGACTTTCAAAAAGCCCTCTTTCTCGCCGCGGTTTACGGCAAGCACTCTGTGGCCTGCTATCTTTGAAACGGGCTGGGAAAACTCATAGTACATATCGTAAACGCTGGACTCGTCCTTTGCGGCTGTTGAGGATAAAACAGCGTTAAGGAACACGATATTGCGCACTCTTTTACGCACCTCGGCATTATCGGAAACGGTTTCGGCGATAATATCCTGAGCACCCTGCAGTGCATCCTCGGCGCTTTCAACTCCCTTTTCGGCATCAACATACTTTTCCGCCATTTCAAGCGGAATTAGATTTGATTTCTGTCCGAGGAGAATTTCATCCGCAAGAGGCTGGAGTCCTTTTGCCTTTGCAACGGATGCGCGAGTCTTGCGCTTGGGTCTATATGGGCGGTATATATCCTCAATCTCAGCGAGAGTTGCCGCCTTATCGAGGGATGCGGAAATTTCATCGGTCAGCTGTTCCTGCTGCTCGATGAGCTTTCTTACTTCTTCCCTGCGTGCGTCAAGATTGCGCAGATAGGTCAGCTTATCTGAAATTTCGCGTATTTTCTGGTCGTCCATAGTGCCGTGCATTTCCTTGCGGTAACGGGCAATGAAAGGAATTGTATTGCCCTCGTCAAGCAGGGCTATAATATTGGAAACATATTCTTCCTTTACGGAAAATGCATCGGATATTACTTTTGCGTAGTTCATATTTTGCTCCTGTAAAATTAAAAATCCTCTGGAAGTATAGCACACTTTTCACATTATAGCAAAAATATCGGTTTTTACTAGAAAAATCAGGCATTTTTTCTTGACAATATTTATAAATAATGTTACCTTAAATCCAAGACGTGAATTACCGTTCACAAATTTAGGAGGATAATATTATGGCATACAACGGTTTCGCAATTGACGAATATCTGGATGCGGCAGAGGTTACCCGCAAGCTGGATGAGCTGAAGAAGAAGCCCATCTACTCCATCCGCCCCGACAAGCTCAAGGAGTACGAGGTTGAGTACTTCGACAAGAAGTGCGCAAAGTCCAAGGAAATGATTGCTGAGGCAAAGCAGTACATCCCCGGTGGCGTACAGCACAACCTTGCTTTCAACTATCCGTTCCCCATTGTTATCACCAAGGCCGAGGGCAACAAGCTCTATGATATCGACGGCAACTGGTACTACGATCTGCTTCAGGCAGGCGGTCCCACCATTCTCGGCTCCAACGACCCCGTCGTTAAGGAGGCTGTTATTGACCTGCTGAACACCTGCGGTCCTTCCACCGGTCTTTTCCACGAATATGAATACAAGCTGGCAAAGAAGATACGCGACTGCGTTCCCTCTGTTGACAAGTTCCGTATGCTGGGCTCCGGCACTGAGGCATGCATGTGCGCGCTGCGCGTTGCACGTCTTAAGACCGGCAAGAAGAACGTTCTCAAAATGGGCGGCGCATACCACGGCTGGTCCGACCAGATGGCATACGGCATGCGTATTCCCGGCACCAAGGGTCTCCAGAGCCCCGGTGTTCCCAACTTCGTATTCAAGCACACTGACGAGTTCTTCCCCAACGATCTTGAAGATCTCGAAAGAAAGCTCAAGAAGAACGAGCTTATCGGTGGTACCGCCGCTGTTTACATTGAGCCCATCGGCCCCGAAAGCGGCACCCGTCCCGTTTCCAAGGAATTCGTTAAGGGCTGCCAGGAGCTGGCTCACAAGTACGGCGCACTGTTCATCTGCGACGAGGTCGTTTCCGGCTTCCGTATCGGCATGAGCGGTGCTCAGGGTTACTACGGAGTTGACCCCGACCTCACCATCTTCGGCAAGATTATCGCAGGCGGCTACCCCGGCGCAGGCGGCATCGGCGGTCACGAGGATTGCATGGCTCACCTCGGCGCAGGTCTTGATGCAGGCGGCAAGAAGGTCACCAAGGCAATGTGCGGCGGCACCATGGCCGCGACTCCTATCTCCTGTGTTGCTGGCTACACCGCAATCTGCGAGATCGAAAAGCGCAACGCATGCGAAGTTGCAGGCCGTATGGGCGACAGACTCACCAAGGGTCTGCAGGAGCTCATCAAGAAGTATGACCTTCCCTTCGTAGCATTCAACCAGGGCAGTGTATGCCACCTGGACAATGCCGCTACCATGCACTTTGAGATTGACTGGATGAAGCCCTGGGGCATCCCCAAAGTTCTCTCCGAAACCTCCAAGCGCAAGACCGAGATGCAGCACATCGGCGCGGCATACATGGCAGAGGGCATCGTAACTCTGGCAGGCTCCCGCCTCTACACCAGCGCAGCATACACTGAAGCTGACATCGACGAGGTTCTCAAGCGCTTCGACCGCGTATTCGCAAACTGCGGAAAGCTGGGTAAGAAGTAATGGGTTTTTACAGTGAACAGGAAGCACGCGAGCTTGTTATTGAAGCAGGCCACAAGCTTCTGGAGAACAAGCTTATTGCACGCACATGGGGCAATATAAGCGCCCGTATTTCCGAAAACGATTTTGTTATCACTCCCAGCGGCAGAGCATACGACACGCTCAAGCCCGAGGAGCTGGTTATAGTTCACGCAAACGACCTCAGCTATGAAGGTGAGATGAAGCCCAGCAGTGAAAAGGGCATCCACGGTCACGCATATCTGCTGAGACAGGACGTAAACTTTGTTATTCACACTCATCAGCTTTATGCTACCGCCATCGGCGCAGAGGGAAAGAATCTTCCTTTTGCTCCCTGCGCAGGCTACGGTCTGCCCGGCACAGGCAAGCTTAAGATGAACGTTTCCTCTGCAATTGCTCAGAATCCCGACAAGTACAGCTTCCTTATGGAAAAGCACGGCGCTGTCTGCTTAGGCCGCAGCTTTGACGATGCTTTCGCACTGGCTGAAGAGCTTGAGGAAAAGAGCAAGACCGAGTTTATCTCCCGTGTCGGCGATGTTCCCGAGGACAGATTTGTCATCGAGTACGCAAAAGCACACTCTTCCCTCGCGGCATACGTTGACGACTATGCTCAGCTTGTAGGTCCCACCGCAAAGATTAAGTTCGGCGAGGTCAAGACCCCCACAAGCGACAACGAGGAAGCCGTCAAAATGATTGTTACCAAGAACTGCGCCGCGGCACTTTACGTCCGCAGTGCAAAGCCCCTCTCTTCTGCCGATGCACTTTTGCAGAGAGTCGTTTATCTCAAGAAATACTCCAAGCAGAAGGATAAATAAGCCATGCTTAAAAAGCTAAGCGAAGAAAAGCTCAATGAGCTTTTAGAGTGCGGCATAAGCGAGTTTGCCGAAAAGGGTGAGCGCGCAAGTATGAGCGATATCGCCAAGCGGGCTGACATGAGCGTCGGCGTCATTTACAAGTACTACGCAGACAAGGATGCTTTCTTCCTTGCCTGCGTAAGGCACAGCCTCAGCGCTCTTGAAAATGCGCTGAACGAAATGACCGCAAAGGCAGATAAGCCCATAAACTATGCACGTACTATTATTAAAACTCTGCAATACTTCTCCGCAACACATCCCGATTACACAAGGATGTACCACCGCATAACCGAGTCATCGGAAAACGCACCCGAGCTTGCCAAGGAAATCGAGGGCTTTACCTCACGGCTTTACACCGAGTTCATTACAGCCGCGCAGGAGTCCGGCGATATCCGCCGCGATATTGACCCCGGTCTTTTCGCTTTCTTCTTTGACAATCTCCTTATGATGCTTCAGTTTTCTTACTGCTGCCCCTATTACAAAGAACGCTTTAAAATGTACGGCGGCAGTGATATACTTAATAACGATGACTACGTAACCGAGCAGCTTCTGAAATTCATGGAATCCGCGTTCACCTTAGAGCAGGCGGATATCCAACACAGAAACGGGGAAACAAAATGACTTACATTCTCGCATACGACATCGGTACGACAGGCGTCAAGACCTGCCTTTTCGGTGTTGACGACACAATTAAGCTTCTGGCATCTGCCAGCCGCGGCTATCCCCTGTACATAATGCCCGACGGCGGTGCCGAGCAGGACGGCGACGACTGGTGGAAAGGCATGTGTGAATCCACCGCCGAGCTGTTTTCAAACACAGATATTAAGCCCGAGCAGGTCGCAGGCATTTCCTTCTGCTCCCAGATGCAGGGTCTTGTACTCACCGACAAGGACGGAGTTCCCGTACACCGCCCAATGAGTTACATGGATCAGCGCGCAAAGGAAGAGATTAAGAAAGGCATTGCCAATGGCTTGCAGGTTGCAGGCGCAAATGTCTTTAAGCTCCTGCCCAGCCTTATGATTACCGGCGCTGTTTCAAGCTCCGTCAAGGACCCCGTATGGAAATACAAGTGGGTCGAGGCACATGAGCCCGAAAACTTTAAGCGCGCATACAAGTGGCTTGACGTTAAGGACTACCTCATCTGCCGCTGCACGGGCGAGTTCACCATGACCGAGGACTCCGCCTTTGCAACCCTTATCTACGACACCCGCCCCGGCAAGCAGGGCTGGAGCAAAAAAATGTGTTCCATGTTCGATGTTGACATGGAGCTTCTTCCCGAGATAATTAAATCCACCGACATGGTCGGCGGACTTACGGAAAAGGCCGCATCTGAGCTCGGACTCAAGGCGGGCACTCCCGTATTCGGCGGCGGCGGTGATTCAAGCCTTATCGGCGTTGGCGCAGGCTGTGTAAACATCGGCGACACCCACATTTACAGCGGCACATCCGGCTGGGTTATCACCGTTACCGACAAGCAGATGGTTGACGTTACCGCAATGATTGCCGCAATCACCGGCGCTCAGAGCGGAAAGTACAACTACTTTGCCGAAATGGAAACCGCGGGCAAATGCCTTGAGTGGGTCAAGGATCACCTTGCGCTTGACGAAATCGGCATTTACCTCGAAAAGAAAAACGTAACCGAGGGCTTTGAAGCAACCTGCACCAGTCTTTATGACTACATGACTCAGACCGTCAAGGACGTTCCTCCCGGAGCAGGCGGCGTTATCTTCACCCCCTGGCTTCACGGCAACCGCTGTCCCTTTGAAGACCCCGACTCCACGGGTATGTTCTTCGGCATCAAGCTTGAAACCGGCAAAACCGAGCTTATACGTGCGGTGCTTGAGGGCGTTTTCTATCACCTGCGCTGGATGCTCGAGTGTCAGGACAAGAAGCTCAAGACCTCCAATCCCATCCGCTTCGTAGGCGGCGGCGCTCTCTCCCCTGTTTCATGTCAGATTCTCGCTGACATCACGGGCAGAACGATTGAAACCGTTGCTTCTCCTCAGAACGTGGGCTCCGTCGGTGCGGCGGCTGTCACCGCAGTCGGTCTGGGCATAATCGAGAGCCTTGAGTGCGTTCAGGAATTCATCCCAGCATCCGCAACTTACGAGCCCGATATGGAAAAGCATGCTCAGTATGAGCCCTATTACCAGACCTTCAAGAAGCTTTACAAGGCTAACAAAGATCTGTACAAAGAAGTAAAGGGGATCTGAAAATGAAAAACAAAGAGCTTAAAAGAACTTTGAAGTTTATCCTCTTCTCCGCATCCGCAGGCATTATCGAGACCGTCGCCATGATTCTCTGCGAAGAGGTTATCAAAATTCCCGGCCACTATGTCTGCTACACCATAGCACTTGTACTCAGCGTTCTCTGGAACTTCACCTTTAACCGCCGCTTCACATTCCAGTCCGCGGCAAACGTTCCCAAGGCGATGTTCCTCGTATTCCTGTTCTATATTCCCTTTGCTCCCTTTACAATCTGGATGGAGCACTTCCTCGCCGATGTTCACGGCTGGAACGAATACCTCGTTCTCGCTATCAACATGGCGCTGAACCTTTCTCTTGAGTATCTTTGGGACAACAACGTTGTCTACCGCAACAGCAAGGACACAAACGACCTGGCAAAGAAGCAGGCAGAGAAAGAAAAAGAACTGGAAAACAAATAAAAACAAAACCCGCAAGCAATGCTTGCGGGTTTTTTACGCTTATTTTGCTTTTTTCAGCGGTGAGTTAAACAGGATTATTCCCAGCTGTGCCAACGGGTATCCGTACCACACAAGGTTTCTTGTGGAGTGCTCTATATCCAGCATATCAAAGAAAATGAATATATCCGTCAGATAAAACAGCGTTATCGCCACGGTCAATACATAGAATACGCCTTTTGCCGAGTAAGCAAAGGAAAACTGACTGCAAAGGTTATAGCCGATAACGGCAATATAAATGAGAATAAGGAAAAACATGAGCGGCGCAGGCTTTTCGGGAACGGTGAATGCAAGTATACCCAGGATAACCGCAGTTATAATCATTAACCAGAGTCCTGCATTGAAGCCTTTATTCAGGTATTTATAGCCATGCTCTTTTGAGTTCTTTACAAAGCATCCCGCGTAGACTATATGTGCGGCCATGAAGAATGCCGCGCCCACATATGTTGACAGCTCCCAGTTAATCACACCGTCAACCATGAACACATCGCCTATTGACGACAGCAGCATTGCTGTCATGCATTCCTTGCGGCTTCTTCCGCCTAAGAATACAAACAGCAGTATTGCGGTAATGCTGAGGAGTGCCGTCATTATCAGTTTTGCGTTTGTGGAAATCATCGCATCTCCCTTTAATACAGCTTCTTGAGGGACAGGATGTTCATGCCGTCCTCGTATTTGTACTTGACGCTGTCCATTGTCTTCTTGACAATATAGATTCCCAGACCGCCGATTTTGCGGTCTTCTGCGGAAAGTGTAACATCGGGGTCGGTATTGGTAAGAGGATTGTAAGGAATGCCCTCATCCTCGAAGCGGAGATATACGCGGTTGGGCTCTTCCATGGGAATGAGCTTTACGGTAACGGGACCCGGCTTTTCGGGATAAGCATAGCGGACGATATTGCTCATAATCTCGTCTATTGCAACGCTCATCTGCATGGTGGACTTCATGGGGAAGTCAAGCTTCTCAAGCTCGGATTCAACGAACTCCGTAACGGCGGGAATATCCTCAATGCGTGCCTCGTCAAAGTGGATTGTAGGAACGGGCAATGCGCCGTTATATTTAAACGCGAGCATGGTTATATCGTCAAACTGGGGTGCTTCCCCGACGAACTCATCAACATCTGATTTTATGAATTTACAAAGCTCATCCATACTGTCAAACTCTCTTGAATTTATTGCTTCAAGCAGGCGTTCCTCGCCGTAAAGCATATTTCCCGAATTTGTCGCCTCGGTTACGCCGTCGGTATAGAGATACACAATATCGCCGGGCGAAAGCTTGTATTCCTGTGTTTTGTACTTAACTCCGTCCATACCTGCAAGGATGAAGCCCGACCTTGTTCTGAGATATTCAAACCTGCCGTTTTCATGGCGGACAAGCGGTGGATTATGACCTGCGTTTGCATACTGCATAACGCCCTTTCGCAAATCAACGCTTCCCTGCCATGCGGTGACGAACATACCTGCATCGTTGCCCTCGCAAAGAGCCCGGTTGCCCGTCGTAAACACTTCGTCAAGTGGTGTTGATGCTTCGGTAAGGCTCTTCAGCTCGGTTTTTGCGCGCATCATGAACATTGCGGCGGGAATTCCCTTGCCCGATACGTCGGCAACGAGGAAGTGGAGCATATCCGTGCCCGTCATATAGAAATCATAGAAGTCGCCGCCGACTTCCTTGGCGGGAGTCATGCTTGCATAGATGTCAAAGTCCTTGCGCCTCGGGAATGCGGGGAAAATATTGGGCAGTGCGGAGCTCTGTATATTCTTTGCAAACTCAAGCTCTGCATCAATTCGGGCAGATGCCTCGTCGATATAACGCTTAAGGGTATCGACAGTGCGGTTAATGTCATCGGAAAGAGATGCAAACTCCTGATTTGAACGGACATTTACAACCTCGTCCAAATCGCCGCCCGTTATCCTTGCAAGTGAGCTGTTGACATCCTCAATGCGGTTTACGACAATCTTCTTTATCAGCATATAGATAAAGGCAAACAGAAGTGCAAATACAAGGATTTCAAGGAATGTATTTACATACAGAGCGACATTTCGACTTTGCAGTGCTTCAAGCGCGGGCAGTACGGAGATGATATAATAGCCCTCATCCATACAGTAGCGGCAGTAGACAGTTTCGCCGTTCATGGTCATTGTAATGGTTGTATTCTCGGGGACTTCTCCGATTGCCTTGCCGTCCTTGAGCAGACTCTCGTCTGTCATACCTACAGGACTGCTGACCAAATGGCCCTGCTTATCTATAATAAGAATATAGCCGCTTTTTCCGACATGACGGTTCTTGGTAATACCCAGAACCTGAGAGTCAATGTCCCTCTGGAACTGCTCGGCATCGTAGCCTACCTGAAGAAAGCCCGTGTCGGTTTTTACACCCGCATATTTTCTCTCAATGGATTTATCGGAGGTAATTGGTCCGTATGCCTGTATATACTCTTCAGTACCTCCCAGCAGGCAGAGAAACTCTGCCGACTGAGGACCCGAGAACATATCGAAGTTAATGTATTCCGGTACCGTGCTTTCCACGATTATGCCGTTTTCATCAATAACGCTGATTTCCGCAACGCCGTATTTCGCGGCAACCTCTGCCATGTTATCGTGAGTCAGCTCTTTTTTGATATTATGTGTAGCTTCAAGGATACTATCATCCGCGGCATCGCTGATATCGGCAGAGGTTTCGCTGATTGCAAGGTCAAGAAGCGTGTCGATCTGATTTACAGCTAGCTCATTCTGCAGTCTTGTAAGGAAGAAAGATGTCACGATAAATGCAAGGGCAACCGCGAGAAGCAGCCAACGCTGAATTGTCTGCGATATGCGGGCAGTCCGCTCAGTATTGACAGAAAGCCTTTCTCTTCCGATGATAGCGAGGAACAGCGCCGCAAACATAACGGAGAATCCGTTTGCGAATATCTGCGGTACGGAGCATGAGCGGATGACTGCCATTGCCTGGTCGGGAGTATTCATATTGGTGACGAATATCATCGTCATGTGGAAAACTTCCATTACAATGCCGATTGCAAATGCCATCAGCACACCGGGCTTTTTATCCTCGAACATGTGCTTGCGCAGTGCCGCGGCATAAATGCCGGCAATAAAGGTTGAGATTGTGCATGCTGTGCGGGTAAATGTGCCTATTCCCCACGCAACCGCAAACCAGCGCTCAACCGCACCGATAACGCCTGCAATAATACCCGCAGGCGCGCCGAACATAAGGCCTGCAATCAGCACGGCGGCATCGCGGCAGTTTACCTGCGCACCGTTAAGCGGTACGCCGCACTCCGTTCCGAGTATTGCGATAACGCCGAATATAAGGCCGTATATTATCTGTTTTGTAATATGCTTCGCCTGTCCGAAAGCCGTATTCCTGTCAAGGAAATACAGAAATACCGCCACAATCACAGGAAGAAGTGCTACCATTGTCAAACTTATATATGCAGAGTTCATGGCGATTCCTCTCAAGATATTTTTATACTTTAATTTTAATAAGACTACGGCAAATTGTCAAGCAAATATCATTTTCCGCGCACTTCTTGACACAGATTAAAAAAGGACTAAAATATAAGCAACTAAAATTCTATTTCAGACGGCGGTTTTAATGAGAAACTTTAAGCTGACACTTTGCTATGACGGCAGTCGCTACGACGGCTGGCAGAAGCAGGGCAATACGGAAAACACAATACAGCAAAAGCTTGAAACCCTGCTGTCGCGCCTGCTTGAGCAGGACATAGAAGTCGCCGCAAGCGGTCGCACTGATGCGGGAGTTCACGCAAGGAAGCAGGTTTGCTCTTTCCTCGCGGAAACAGACATGGATTGCTCTTGGCTTCTCGCTGAGATAAGAAAGTATCTTCCCGAGGATATAGGCGCGGTATCGCTTGAGGATGCCCCTCCCCGTTTTCACGCACGGCTTAACTGCAGGGGAAAGACCTATGTATATCGCGTATGGTGCAGCCCCGAGCCTAATGTATTTGAGCGGAAGTATGTTTATAACTATCCCGACTCATTGGATATTGAGGCAATGAAGTCGGCGGCTTCGGCATTAGTCGGTGAGCATGACTTTTCCGCATTCACCTCCGCAAAACACATGAAAAAAAGCGCTGTAAGGCGCATTGACGAAATAGATATTTCCCGGGAAAACGGCGAAATCCGCTTTTCCGTTACGGGCAGCGGATTTTTATACAACATGGTGCGTATAATTATCGGCACTCTGCTCGAGGTCGGAACGGGTGCGAGAAGCATCAAGTCCGCTCGGGAAGCACTTGATTCACGCGACAGAAAAAATGCAGGCTTCACCGCTCCGGCAAAGGGATTAACTTTATGGGATGTGTATTACTGATATGAAAACTTTAATTGAACTTTACGACGAAAGGCCCATTGAAAACGTGCTCGCAACCGAGATGTTCAGACCCCAGCGCACTGTGTTTCTCTGCCCGCCTGAGGTTTCAATGAACAAAACAATCCGCGCAAAACTTGCGGAATATTTCAAACATCGCGGCATTGACACCGAGCTGATTTTCCTCGAATGCAGTCTGTACAACAGTCATAAGATTGAAAAACAGCTCCGCTCCATTACCGAAAAATATCCCGAATGTGTACTGGATATAACAGGCGGCACCGATGCGGCACTTTTCGCAGGCGGCAAGCTTTGCGCTGAATATGGCATCCCCACCTTTACATACAGCCGCAGACGCAACTGCTTCTTCAACATTCATGATGCCGACTTTGCAAACGAGCTTCCCTGCAACATAAGCCACAGTGTTGAAGACTGCTTTCTCATGGCAGGCGGTGCACTGCGCATGGGCAGAGTCGATAACGCAATTCTCAGCAACTATTTGAACGACATTGACCCCTTCTTCATGCTCTATCTCCGCAACCGCAATGACTGGACACGCACCGTAAACTATATTCAGCGTGCATCCCAGGCGGAAAAGGGATTTGCTCCTCCACTTGACGTCAGCGCTCCTTACACAGTTAAGGGCGAACGCGGAAGCCGCATAGACGCACCCGAAAATGTGCTTTATGAGCTTCAGAAGCTGGGTTTCATAAGCAATGTCGGCATATACGGCGACAGTGTGGAATTCACATTCAAAGACCAGCAGATTCGCACATGGCTTCGCGATATCGGCAGTGTGCTTGAGCTTTACATATACAAAACCTGCCTTGACACAGGGCTGTTTAACGACGTGCGCACAAGCGCAATCGTCGACTGGGAGGGTGATAACAGGCAGGATAACGTCACAAACGAGATTGACGTTATGGCAATGCAGGGCATTGTTCCCCTTTTCATAAGCTGTAAGACCTGCGAGGTAAGCACAGAGGCGCTCAACGAGCTTGCCATACTGCGTGACCGCTTCGGCGGCAACATCGCAAAGGCAGCTATCGTAACCACAAAGCGCTGTCAGAACATAACCCGTCACCGCGCATCTGAGCTTGATATCGCGGTAATCGATCTTGAGGATATTAAACTCGGAAACACGAAAAACCTTATAACAAAGCTTATGCAGTAATAAAAAAAGCCTTTACCAATCGGTAAAGGCTTTTTGTTTATTTAATCAGTAGTTTCTGCAGGCACAGTCTTTCCAGTGGGAGTCATTCACTATATTGATTGCGAACTGCTGTAGCATTTCCATGTTGCCGTCATTCTTAAGATATGCGTCAAACCACTGGATGCCGTATTCGGCAATTCTATCGGGAACGAACATGCAGGTGGTATGGGGTGCATTCTTGAGGCAGGCATAAACTGCAGGGCCGTTGCTTGCCTTGTAGGAGGGTTTTACCCACATGGAAGAAAGAACAATAAGGTCGGCAGAACCCGTCATATAAAATGCGGGACAGGTAACTCCTTTTGCCTCATCTGCGGTGCTTGCGCCTGCAATGGAGAGGATGCACTTAATGCGGCTGTCCTTTGCGGCGGCACATACCGAGCCCTTGCCGCCCTGGGAGTGACCGGATGCACCGATATTATCTACATCGACCTTGTTGTAGAAAATGCTGTTGGGGTCTGCGTTCTTTGCAATTATGTAATCAATGGACTGGATGAGAGATTTGCCGTCACCTGCCATGACGTTTGTATCGGCAATGACGATATATCCTGCCTCGGCAAACTTTGTAAACAGCTGATAGTAAAGCTGGGTTATACAGCCTGTTCCGTTTGCCCATGCAATTACGGGATACTTTGCGTCGGTGGTTTCAAGAGCTTTGGGATAAACGATAATATCGCCTGAAATGCCCTTTAAGTCTTTGACCGTGCCCACGGTGGCTGTATTGGGTGTGAGGCACTGCGT
Organism: Oscillospiraceae bacterium; assembly: GCA_045615725.1. Classification (GTDB taxonomy): domain Bacteria; phylum Bacillota; class Clostridia; order Oscillospirales; family Oscillospiraceae; genus F23-B02. The sequence goes on along the minus strand of JAZLFI010000127.1, from coordinate 15,910 downwards.
GCTTGCGCCTGCGGCAAATGCCGAGGTGCCGAACAGGGATACTGCGAGAAGTAATGCCAGAATCAGTGATAAAGCGCGTCTTTTCATTTCGTTTCTCCTATTCGTTAATATTTTGTTTTATCTTTGTCCAAATAATAACATATGTACAAAAATCAGTCAAGTGTACAATTGCGTACAAAAGCAAAAAAGAGGCCGAAATCGTTGATTTCGGTCTCTTTTAGTTTATTTATGCCATGTCGCGGTAAATGAAGGTTACAACCTGTCCGCGGGTGCAGGCATCATTGGGCTGGAAGTGAGTTGCGTCAAAGCCCTTGGTGATGTTGTTCTTTGCAGCCCAGCAGATTGCGGTGTAGTAGGGGCTTGCGCTGTCAACATCGGTGAAGGGGCAGCTGCCCTTGACAGAAGGCTGACCCTCATAGCGCCACAGGAAGGTTACGAACTGCGCGCGGGTTACGGTCTGGTCGGGCTTGAAATGAGTTGCATCATAACCCTCGGTGATGCCCTTCTCTGCTGCCCATGCAATTGCCTCTGCATAGGGGCTGGATGCGGATACATCCTTGAAGGGGCATGCGCCCTTAGCTGCGGGACAACCTGCGGCACGCCACAGGAAGGTTACAACCTGACCGCGGGTGCAGGCCTGATTGGGAGCAAAGGTGGTTGAGCTGAAGCCCTTTGCAATTCCTTCCTTATATGCCCACATTACTGCATCATAGCAGTAGCTTCCCTTTGCAACATCGCTGAAGAAGTGGGGATTCTGTGCTTCGAAGAAGGATGCGGGAGTTACACGGAGCCAGGTAAGGCCTACTTCGGGGAAGTGAGCATTGAGAATTTGGAAGATGTTGCCCAGAAGGGTGATAACGGTGTCGGGATGATCCTTAACCATTACGAGAAGCTTGGGAACGAGATTCTTGAGAGCGGCGCGAACCTGGTCGCCGTTATAATCTGCGCACTGAGCTTCCTGCATTGCCTCCATGAAGAGATCAACAATTACATCAACAACATTGCCGTCGCCAATGCCGGCGGTGAGAGAACCGAGAAGCTCGGAAAGGTTATCAAGCTGAGTGAACTTCTGTCCGAAGATTGCAACTGCATTGAGCAGTCGGCCTGTATCAACGCCGAGAAGAGTTTTGCTGACTTCCTGAATGTCCGCCTGCATGTACTTTACATAGTACTCGCGGGTGGGTGCAAGAGAATCAAACAGTGCGTCAAATGCTTCGGGATAGAACTCAATCTGAGTGTAGTTCTTCTTCTGGATTGCGGTGATGGGATTGAGTGACAGGTAGTGGAAGTCATCAATGGTGTTCAGAGTCAGACCGAGGAGGTTCATCCAACCAAGCTGATCCAGCTGTGCATCAACGGTGGGCTTCAGGTCATAGTAAATGTCATCCAGCTGACGGCAAGGCAGATAGTAATCTACGCCGTAGCGGGTATGACCCCATTCAGAAAAGCTTACCAGAGGAACAAGGTCGTTGTGGTTGAGGATGTTGTGGATGTTGCCGTAAAGTGCGGAACGTGCATCCTTATCGTAAACGCCCTGGGGAGTTTCAAAGGTGTAGCAGTAAAGGTCTTCGGGGTTAAGCTTTGCTTTGCCAAGGTCGAAGCCCTGGTCAAGCTTGCCGCCGACCATGTTGGCAGCAATAGCGCCGCGGCTGTAGCCTGTTACCCAAATTTTTACGTTGCCCTTGATGTTATGCTCTGCAACATAGCTCTTAAGGAAAGAAAGGACTTTATCGCGTGCATCTGCAAAGCCCTTGTGCTCGCCTGTTACGCCGAGGTCGAAGTTGGAGTACCACTCGCCGCCGTAGTTATGGCCGCGGATGCCGAGCGCAATAAGGGTGTAGTGCTGACCGTCATCAACAATTTTCTTGGCCGCTGCCATTGCACCGATGGTTTCGCCGCCGGGATGACTTACAGCGTCGGCATTTGAATCGATATCAGAGAAACCGCATTTCTTGACTAGGTCGTTAAAGTTGCTTGTTGCGGTATCCCAGCCCTTGATGGAACTGGTTGCGCTGGAGAATGCAGTCTGCATCAGAATCATTGACATGATTGCAAGATCGTGATTGTACTCATAGCCGGAGTTGGTAAAGTACTCATCGCTGTAAGTAAATGTGCTGGTCTGGTTGGGTACAGGGTCCAGAAAACCCAGAGTGGGACAATAGTTGTATGTACCGGTTATTGTCTCATAAGAAGGCTGTGCCGCAAATGCGCTTACGCCAAGGCCGAAAACCATGACAATGCACAAAAGCAGGCTGATAATTTTCTTACTCATGCTTATTCTCCTCTGTAGAATTGGCAAACTATTTGCTCTATGGCGATATTATACAATAAATATAGATAAAACTCAACGATTGCGCAAAGATTTGCAATCTTTTCTGTGGACATTAAGCGTAATTTATGTGCAGAATACCAAGGTTTTTGTACAGACGTCGAGCGCGTTTATGTGCAGGAATGCACATAATTCCCGTACCGTGTTTATTAACATTTTTTGGTATTTCATCTTTTTGTTTACAATAGATAATATCTATTTAAAAATGACAAAATATTTTGCAATTTTACCAATTGTCCGTAACACTTACATTAAAGTATAATACGCAAGGTTAAACTTTTTGTATAATTATAAATGTTTTGATAAAAAAAGAACGAGATTTGATGCATTTTTGTCAATCTTTCAGAACATTTTATTGGGAAATCATTTTGGAGGTAAAAATATGAACCATTCTAAGCGTATTATTGCGATAATGCTTACCGTCGTTCTCCTGGTATGCTGCTTCGCAAGCACCGCTGCTTTTGCAGCCGCAGCCAAGTGGAATATTGTGGAAAACATTGCTGAGCAGGTCATGGACAATGCTGTTGCTGCTGTTCCCTCAATTGCAGGAAGACCCGTTATTCCCTCTATCGGCGACATTGCCAAGACCGATGATAACTGGAAAGCTACCGCTGTTGAGCCTGTAACGAACTACAACGCAGCTCAGAACAGCTCCATTGGCAACACTTCCGTATATTACTACTCCACCACTCCCTGGTACTATCTCCCCACCATTCTCGGTGAGGCCGCAAACCGCAACGCTCAGGGCGTTATGGATGTTGCTTTCATGATCCCCGGCAGTATGCTCGGCGCATTTGACAGCGCTCTCCAGAGAAACCTCGCTGCTACCGCTCTTGACTATGCTGACGACGGCATGGCATCTGCACGTGCAATCAGCGATACCATTTCTTCCATTCCCGTTGTCGGTGCTCTCTACAATGCAACCGGCGATTTCGGTAAGATCGCAGTTTACAGCACCGCTCTCACCGGCATCAACGCATCCAACACCGCACTGCTCCTCGTTATCCAGGGTGTTGTAAATCTGGCTGTCGTTGTTATGGTTCCCATCACTGCAGCTGCTATTCCCATCTTGACTCTCGAGGACGGAGATGTTATAATTCCTAGAATTGTTATGGAACTCGAAAACCTTCACCGCATTTATAACTAATTCTGAAAGGGATGCATTGACTTGAAAAAAAGAATCGTATCCGTCGTTCTCGCGGTAATCCTTGTTGCTTCTCTGTTCTGCACCGCAGCAATGGCAGCGGGCAACAATAATGCCAGCTACTACGGCAAGTACAAGACCATCACCTGCCTGGGTGACTCCGCAAGCTCCGGCTACGGTCTTCCCGACTATGCCAAGTACAACAAGCTCGTTGTATGGGAAACCCGTATTGACGGTTCCTACCCCGACCTGGTTGCTAAAGACGCAGGTGCACAGACGCTCTACTCCTACGGTGCTTCCGGTATTCGCTCCTGCGAGCTCCGTATGCTCCTCGATGCGAGCTACACCGGCGATGACCTCGTAAATGACGGTGTAATGGCAACTCTCTCTGAGGGTGAGATTACCCCCGCTAAGATTGCAAAGCTTCGTCCCGACTACATAAAGGCAGTTCAGGATGCTGACCTCCTTATCCTTGACATCGGCTTTGATGATATCTGGCTCCCCACCATCGCAACCATCTACGATCAGGCAGCTGACGGACGCTTCGGCTCCGACGGATACCAGCTCAAAGAGTATGTTGACAGATACGGACCTGTTCCCGTTGTTATTAATAACGTAATGTCCTATCTCGTTGCATGGCTTACCCATCCCCAGAACTGGGTTCAGTACTGGGCAGAATGGGACAGAGCAGTACTTAAGTTCCTTGCTGACTATCAGATTAACTATGCGGCAATTCTTGAGCGCATCTACGAGCTCAACCCCGATGTAACCATTATTGCAAACGGCATGTACAACCCCACCAGAGGTTGGAGCCTTGTTCCCGGAGACAACTCCATTGAACACGTTCTCCAGCCCTTCTATGATGCTTTGAATTCTTATAAGGAATCCTTCACTGCCGTTTATCCCAACTACTACTACGTTGAAGAAAGAGATATTCCTCTTATCAACACCCAGTCCACCCTGCCTCTGTACGAGAACCTGACTCTGGACGACAGCGGATTCAACCCCCATCCCACTGCGGAAGGCCACAGAATGATTGCTGACCTTGATCTTGCAGTTCTGGCAAATATCAGCGGCGGTTCTTACTCCGGCTCCGACCACGGTTCCTTCAATGACGTTTACAAAGGCACATACTGCTACGACGCGGTTGAGTGGGCACACAGCAAGGGCATTGCAAACGGCTATGACTCCACCACCTTCGGTCCCAATGACTCCTGCACCCGCGGTCAGGTTGTAACCTTCCTCTGGCGTGCGGCAGGCTGCCCCGAGGTTAAGGGAGGCTGCCCCTTCACCGATGTTTCCTCTTCCAGCCCCTACTACAAGGCAATCATCTGGGCTGCTGAAAAGGGCATCGCAAAGGGCTATGACGCAACTCACTTCAAGCCCAATGAAAACGTAAGCAGAGCGCAGTTCGTAACCTTCCTCTGGCGTTATGAGGGCTCAAAGAGCGTTAACAGCACCAATCCCTTCATTGACGTTCCCGAAAACGGTGCTTACACCGATGCAATCCTTTGGGCAGCAGCTAAGGGCATCACCAAGGGTGTTGATTCCACCCACTTCCAGCCCGACGAAGACTGCACCCGCGGTCAGGTTGTAACCTTCATCTACCGCGACATGGCATAATCAGAATTATTTAATCCCGAAAGCTTGATGCTTTCGGGATTTTTTATTGCTCAAAGGCAAGTTTTACTGTATAATATCAACATATGTTTATAGAAATTGAGGAATAAACTATGGACCAGAATCAAAGACCCCACAGCCGGCAGAAAACTGTCGGTTCAGGCTCTGCCAGTGCAGGCAGAGGCAGTCAGGTAAATACAGGCTACCGTCCCGCCGGAAACGGCGGCAGAGGCGGCGCACAGGGTAACCGAGCATCATATCCGGGCGGACAGAGTGTCCCCACTCTCAGACTCAGCCCCAAAAGTCTTCTTACTCTTATTATTGTTGCAATCATTGCAATATTCCTGCTGAAAAGCTGTGGCTTCAGTCTTCTCGGAAGCGGCTACGACCTGGGCTCATACACGGATACGTCCAGTTCATCGTCCTATCACACCGAAAGCTTCCAGTCCGACTCTCAGCTTGACCTGTCGGTAGACTCCAGCGCAAGAAGTAAATTCTATACCCCCGTCGGCAATGGCAACGACAAGGTCACCATTATGGTTTATATGTGCGGCACAGACCTTGAGTCAAAGCACGGCATGGCGACCAAGGACCTTCAGGAAATGCTGAATGCTGAAATTTCCAACAAGGTCAATATCATCGTTGAGACCGGCGGATGCAGTCAGTGGCGCAACAATGTCATTTCAAACTCTGTAAACCAGATTTACAAGGTTGAAAGCGGCGGAATCAAGCTTCTTGAGGATAATGTCGGTCGTTCCGCAATGACCAGTCCCGACAATCTTTCCGACTTCATCAAATACTGCAATAAGAACTACCCTGCCGACCGCAATATGCTCATATTCTGGGACCACGGCGGCGGTTCTATCACAGGCTACGGCTATGATGAAAAGAATCCCGGGGCTTCTTCAATGACTCTGGCAAAGATAAGCACCGCGCTCAAATCCGCAGGCTGTAAGTTCGACTGTATTGGCTTTGACGCATGTCTCATGGCAACTCTGGAGAACGCGCTGGTCTGCGAGCCTTATGCAGACTATCTGCTGGCATCCGAGGAAACCGAGCCCGGAACTGGCTGGTACTACACCAACTGGCTCAACCAGCTTTCCAAAAACACCTCTATTCCCACCGTCGAGCTTGCAAAGACTATTATCGACGACTTTATCTCCTCAAGCCGTTCCTCCTCCCCCAGTGCAACCGTAACCCTTTCTCTGGTTGACCTGGCAGAACTCAGCGGCACAGTTCCCAGCTCTTTCAAAAACTTTGCGGCATCAACAAACGAGCTTCTGCAGTCAAATAACTATGAGCAGGTTTCCAATGCCCGCGCAGGCGTAAGACAGTTTGCTCAGAGCAACAGACTTAATCAGGTCGACCTGGTTGACCTTGCTCAGCGCATCGGCACAGCCGAATCAAAGAAGCTCGCTGACGTACTTCAGGGCTGTGTAAAATATAACCGCTCCAGCATTTCCCGCTGCAACGGCATCAGCATCTACTTCCCGTACGAAAGCACCAAGTCCGTGGGCAGTGCCCTTTCCTCATATCAGGATATCGGCATTGACGGAGAATACGCCGAATGCATCAAGTCCTTTGCAAGCCTTGAATACGGCGGTCAGATTGCAGCAGGCGCATCCCAGATCCCCGGCGGCACCTCCATTTCAGGCGGCGACCTTCTCGGCACTCTGCTCTCCGCATACATGGGCAACGGCTCCTCCACCTCTCCCCTCAGCGTTCTGACGGGAACTCTCTTAGGCTCACAGAGCTCTCAGAGCAGTTCTTCCGCCGGCATGAGCATTGACCCTGCAACAATCATAAACGTGCTCAGCGCCTTCTCAGGACGCAGTATGCCCGATGAATACAGCTGGGTTAACACAGAGCTTATTGCTGACAACGCAAGAGCTATCGCCGCAAACTACATTAACCCCGCGCGCATCACTCCCAGTGTAAATAGCGGCAGAAGCGTTCTTAATCTGACCGACGACGAATGGAGCCTCATTCAGACCGTTGAGCTCAACGTCTTTGTTGAGGACGGCGACGGATACATCGACCTCGGTCTCGACAACACCTTTGACTGGTATAACGATGACCTGCTTCTTGAATACGACGGAACATGGCTCACCTTAAACGGTCAGGTCTGCGCATACTACCTTGTTTCCGATACTCAGCTTGACGACGGAACATGGTCCACCGTCGGACGCATCCCTGCTATGCTGAACGGCGAAGCAGTAAATCTTCAGGTTGTGTTCGACACTGAGCATCCCGAAGGCACAGTAACCGGTGCATATCCTCTGTACGAGGATGAAAATATCGGCGTTGAGGCAAAGGGCAACATCCCCGTTGAGCAGGGCGACAGAATCGTTCTTCTCTGCGACTACTACAACCTCGACGGAAGTTATTCCGCTACGTATTCCCTGGGAAACAGCTTTACTGTTCCCTCGGGCGGTCTTAAGCTCCGCAACCTTGAGCTCAGCGCCGACAGTCTCAGCGTAACCTACCGTCTGACCGATATTTACGGCAACCACTACTGGCTTCCCGTTGATTAAAAACAGAAATCCCCTCATTCGAGGGGATTTTTTATCGGGAATTTTTGTAATTTGTCTTTCTAATCAGAAATTTTTATGATATTTTAATAATTGATAGCTAGATTAGTGACAGAAATTCGTTTTTTCACTTGGAGGTACATTATGAAGAGAGTTCTGCTTGCTCTTTGCAGTATCATTCTCGTCCTCGCCTGCCTGTTCAGCATTTACGGATGCCTCGGCGGTCTTCAGGACATACAGAATATTCAGGACTACAAAACTTCCGATAAGGAAGATGCTTTGGCAGGTCTTGAAGAAGCGCGCGCCGGCATAGAACAGCTTGAGGAAAATGAGCTTGCCTATACCGAGGGCGTTGGCGCCTTTGAATCGGGCAAGGTTGAGCTTGAAAACGGCAAAATTCAGCTCGCCGCAGGCGCAGCTCAGTTAGCCGCAGGCGAAGCCGCAGTTGCCGAAGGTCAGGCTCAGATTGACGCAAACACCGACGCCTACAACGAAGGCAAAGCATCTCTTGAGCAGATTGAGCCCGTTATGCCCTATGTTGATAAATTCGTCGAATTCCGCGACGAGAATCTTTCCGACAACAAGGCCTTCGGAAAGGCTCAGGAATGGGTGGCGGATAAAGTCAGACCCATTGCAGGCGAAAACGGCATTGAAATTCCCGAGGACAGCAATGACCTTGCAGGCAGTGTTCAGAATATGGTTACCGACGGCAAAGCACAGCTCAAGGAATATGAGGACGGTCTTGCCGCACTCAATCAGGGCAAAGCTGAGCTTGCCGCAGGCTATGCAGACTATGCCGCAGGTCAGCAGCAGCTTGAAGAAGGTAAAAAGCAGCTTGAAGAGGGCAACGCACAGCTCACCATGTATGAGGATGGCGAAGCCGCTCTTGCAGACGGTATGAATCAGCTTCTCGAAGGCATGGGTGCCGCAGTAAGGCGCAGTGGCGAGGAGGTATCCCCCTCTCTCAGAACCATGCTCGGTGAGGACTTCAGCCTCTATCTCCTCGATGAGGAAGGCAATCCCGTCAAGTTCCGTGACTGTGAATTTGTTGACCTCGATGCCTGCACACTGCTTTGCGACAAGGCAGAGGAATATCTCGACATGCAGGAAGGTCCCGTTACCGATGAGCTTTACGGCAGAGTCGCGACCTACGCAGTTGCCGCTGTTGCTTCAATTCTCGGTCTTATCGCAGGTATCTTCGGATTTGTTGCCGCAATTACAGGCGGTGTCAAGACAGGCAGAAACCTCGGCATTATAAGCGCGGTTTTAGCGGTTGCAGCAAACGCAATCGGCTACGTCAAGGGCTACACTGATTACATATTCCAGACCCGCAACGTCATTTCCACCGCCGATGTTGCCCCCGAGGACATAGTTTACACCTACTCGGGTGACCTTCAGTTCAAGGCACTGGTTGCTCTTACAATCGCAGCAATTATATTTGTTATCTTCTCCTCTATTGCAAAGAAAGGTGCAAAGAAAAAAGGTCACGTCAAAAAGAATAAAACAAGAAAAAAACACGTCAAATCCTATAATATGTGATATAATAAATCCCGCTGATAATTCAGCGGGATTTATTTACGGAGAAAAATTATGACGGACTTTATCTGTCCCGTTTGTAAATCGGGGCTTTCTGACAACGGCAAATCATATATATGCGAAAACGGGCACTGCTTTGACAAGGCTAAAAGCGGCTATGTAAATCTGCTTATGAACAGCGGAAGCGGCAGACACGGCGACGACAAGCTCATGGTGCGCGCAAGAACGGAGTTTTTAAACACGGGGTACTATGCTCCCCTTGCGGAAAAGCTTAAGGAAATCGCAGCTTCACTCTGCACTGAGCGCTCTGTAATCCTCGATGCAGGCTGCGGAGAAGCATATTACAGCGCGCAGATTCAGGAAGCCGTAAACTGCTCTCTCATCGGCATTGACATATCAAAGGACGCACTTATTGCGGCGGCAAAGAGAAGCAAAGCTCTCTCCCTTGCCGTTGCCAGCACTGCATCCATGCCCGTTGCCGACAAATGCGCCGACCTTGTGCTGAACGTTTTCTCTCCCCTTTTTGCTGATGAGTTTTCCCGTGTGCTGAAAAACGGCGGGTATCTCATAAGAGTCGTTCCCCTTGAAAAACATCTATGGGAGCTCAAGGCGCGAATATACGCAGAGCCCTATGAAAACGATGCGCCGACACTTGAGCTTGATGGCTTTGAGCTTATTAAGACGGAAGAGCTTAAATACGAGATATGTATTGAGGACTCTGAGCTTATACGCGACCTTTTCATGATGACACCCTATTATTACAAGACGGGTGAAAATGATCAGAAAAAGCTTCTCAGTGGAGAAAAGCTCACAACACAGATTGAATTCGGAATACTGGTATATAAGAAAAAGACTTTACCCTAAGGTAAAGTCTTTTTCTTATTCAGATTTCTCTTGTCATAAGCTCGGTTTCGGGATCAGCTTCGGAAACTGTTCCCGTAAAGCCCTGACTCTGCCAGAATGCCAGTGCATCAGTGTTATCATGCGGGCACTTGAGGGATATGCGCTCATAACCCTGCGCTTTCATGGATGCACGCAGGTCGGCGAATATCTGCGAGCCGATGCCCTTGCGCTGGCTTTCAGCATCCACCATGAACCAGCCGATAAATGCGTCTTTTTCATCGGGGTAACCCGTAATCAGACTGAGTATTGCAACGAGGTCGTCGCCGCTGAAAAAGCCCACAAAGTGCTTCTGTTCGGGCTGGGTTCCCTCGGGCACCTCGCTTATAACCTCGGTGAGCCGCTTCTTTGACGGTCTTTCGTGGAGATTTCGGTAGTAGCGTCTGTTCAGACGGCAGAGGTTATATACGTCGGATATATCAGCTTCGCTTATGCGGCGTACCTCATAATCGGTAGAGAACGCTTCGACGTCAAGACCGTCGGTCTCTCCTGCCTCATAGTCAATGGCTGTGCGGAACTGGGTTTCATAAAGCTCGCGGTAAGTTCCGCCCATGGCAAGGAGCTCTTCGTGGGTGCCCTGCTCTTTTATTACGCCGTCCTTGACGACCAGAATTGCATCAGCTTTCAAAATGGTGGAAAGTCTGTGTGCAATTACAAGACTCGTGCGTCCCGCCATCATAGTTTCAAGTGCATCCTGAATTGCGTTTTCGGATATGCTGTCGAGGGCGGAGGTTGCCTCGTCAAGGATAAGGATTTCGGGGTTTTTCAGAATTACGCGGGCAATGGAAATGCGCTGTTTCTCGCCGCCCGAGAGCTTCAAGCCGCGGTTGCCGACCTCGGTATTATATCCGTCGGGCAGAGATGAAATTAGATCATGGATGCTTGCAATTTTGCAGGCATTTTCAATCTCTTCCATTGTTGCGTCGTTCTTGGCATACCTGAGGTTATCAAGTATTGTGCCGTTAAAGAGGTATGTATCCTGAGTGACTATGCCGATATGCTCGCGCAGATATTTAAGGTCAAAGTCGCGGGTATCAACGCCGTTAATCGTAACCGAGCCGCTGTCCACATCGTAAAGGCGGGGAATGAAATTTACAACCGTGGATTTGCCCGAGCCTGAGGGGCCGACAATTGCATACATTTTGCCTCCGGGAACAGTGAAGCTTACATCGGTGAGGATAGGCTTTTCCGCGTTATAGCTGAACGCAACGTGGTTATAGACGATATCCTTGTCCTTGACTTCGGGGGTCTTGCCGTTTTCGGGTGAAACGATTGTATTCGCGCGGTCAAAGTAATCGAAAATACGGGTGAACAGTGCCAGCGAACGGGTAAAGTCTACTCCGATATTGAGAAGCGACTCAACAGGTCTGTAAAGGCGGTTAATGAGGGCTACCGTTGCGGTGATTACACCGACGGTAAGGCTTGTGTCATACTTATTTATAATGAGCAGGCCACCTGCAAAGTAAATGAGAAGCGGGCCAATCTGAGTGAACATGCCCAACGCCACGCGGAACCAGCTTCCGCTTCGCTGTTCCTTCATGGTAATCTGGGTTACTTCCTCATTTATCTTTACGAAGTTATCATATTCCTTATCTTCGCGGGTGAATATCTTTACAAGCATTGAGCCGCTGACGGAAAGGGTTTCGTTTATGACCTGATTCATCTCGTCCCGCTTTGCCTGACTCTCGGTTAAGAGCTTAAATCGGGTTTTGCCCACGGTCTTTGTGGGCAGAACAAGAAGCGGTATGACGATTATGCCGACAATCGCAAGCTTCCAGCTCATTGTAAACAGCGCAACAAGAGTTGTGATTACTGTTGCGACATTTGAAACAATGGACGACAGTGTTCCTGATATGACCGTGCTTACACCCGAGATATCGGTGTCCATTCGGGTTATGATATCGCCCTGCTTTTCAGTGGTGAAGAAGGCATGGGGCATATAGAGCAGATGCTTATACATCTGGTTCTTCATATCGAAGATTATGCGCTGGGATATCCATGCGTTTATGTAGCTTTCGACGATGTTTACAATCTGGCTGACCGCAACAGCGCCGAAGGCAGCAATGAGAAGCTTTATGAGCAGGGCGAGATTTTCACCTACCAGAGCTTCATCAACAATACGTCCCGTGATTATGGACGGCAGAAGTCCCACTACCGCTGAAAGCAGTATGGTTATAAATACGAACAGAAACTGCACCCAGTAAGGCTTCATATAGGAAAGAATCCGCAAAAGCAGTTCCTTCGTCACCTTGGGCATATTCTGTTTTTCTTCATCCGTCAAGTAGCCTCGCGGGCCGAGAGAAGGCATTCCTCTTGGCATATCCTAAGTTTCCTTTCTTACTGGCTTATTGTATCTATAAGTGCATTGACTACATGCTGGAAATGAGGAGCATCGTTCTCGGCGCAGAGGACAATGTATTCGTTGCCGTAGTCTATATAGGCTCTTACATAGAAAATGCCTTCATCTATATAGCCGATAAACGCAATATCAAAGCCGTTTCTGTTTATCTTTTCGCCCTTGAGCAGTTCGTAGTTTTCACCGTAAACGGCGATTACATCGTCAAGACTCCAGCCGTCCACGGCATAGGCTTCAAAATGCTCACGGCTTGTGCCGGGGATGAGATTTTCGTCATACTTATCGGCAGTGAAATAATCCTTTGCGCAGCGGCGGACTCTCACAGTCGGAAGATACTCGTCTTCATACTCATAGACCTCCTCAAAGGGGAAAACGCTGTCCTTATTGGCGGATGCGGTATACCCGCTCATGAGCTTAAACGACAATGCGCTCTGTCCGAGCTTTAAGTCCTTTGTCTTGTGCATGAAGCAGACCTTTATAAACTCTGCTTCATCCTCAAAAATGAACGAGCGGACTATGTAATCCCTGCCGTCCAGCTTCTGATAATACGTTACGTTTGCCGCAGGGCAGCCTGCGTACTCAGTCATATTGCAGAAGACCTTATGCTCTTCCGCCTGTGCGGCGCCGAAGCTGTCAAGAGTCTCTCCCTCCGCCTTTTCATAGCGGTAAACATACACGTCGGAGGCGGCTTCATTCTCGGTGGTATATACGTCTGTTAAATTCTGCTCTTTCGCATCATCGGGAAGTTTCCCCGAGCGGTGGGTTTCGGAAAACTCAATGGCAGGCAGATTATCACTCAGCTCAATTTTATCGTATGACCTGCCACAGGCTGTGAGCGAAAGCGCAGTCAGCAGAGCAAGCAAAAACGATACTATTCGCTTTTTCATAATTATCACCTCATATAGTCATTGCCGCCATGAATGAGAACAGCACAAGGCTCAGTAAAGTCATGACGGATAGTGTTGACGAAATATCCGTACGCTCTCCCTCGGCATCGGTAAATATTGGGAGAACGTAAGGCGCGGGAAGAATAAACATAAGCAAAAGTGCACCCTCGTGCATAATTCCGCCGAATATACTGCGGTTTACAAACAGTGCAAGTGCAAAGATTACCGCCATTACCGCAACTCGCTGGGCGGTATAGGAAATAACCCGCTTCCACGGGGTTTCCTTAAATTCAAGGTCATAACCTATACTTATAAGAATAAGACAGCTTGTGGGTGCGGCTATGAATTCGGCAAGCTTATCAATTATATCCGCGACACCCGATGGTCTGAGAGCTGAGTAAAGCCCCGTTATGCCGAAGAGCATGCCTGCGATTATCGCCCAGAGCACGGGCGAGGAAAAAGCCTGCTTCACAAGCTCCTTGCCGCTTCCCCTGCCCATAAGCATACCTTTATACACAGTGAAAACGAACAGCACCTGACCTAAGTCAATAATTGCAAAGCTCGAACTGCTCTGACCCGGATAAAGCAAAGCAAAAAGGCCGTAGCCGAGCATTCCCGCTTCAAAACCCGTCATCAGAAACGGCATCAGCCTGCTTTCGCATTTTGTAAGCTTTTTCAGCAGAAAGCCAAGACACAGTGCGATTATGCACAGCACAAACACGAACAGCGGTATCAGCATATTTTTTGCGCTGTATTCCGCCGTTGCAAAGGCTGTGAACAGCACCGCAGGCAATGTTATGTCAACCGCAAGCTTTTTCAGCGCGTCTATTCCCTCGCGGCTGAGTATATTCCTCTTTCTGCACAGTATGCCGATAAACAAGGCTGCAAACACGGGAAGTGCAGTATACAGAACATGAACAATCACAATATCACCCCGTTTTCACTTTACGCTGTCACGTATATGAAGCCCCGTGGATATGCTGACGGTTCTGCAGCCTCTTGTTTCCTCAGCACTTTCCGAAGAAACCTTGCTGAATTTCATGGAAAGAAGGTCTACGGCTGTTTCACCCAGCTGTTCCTTAAATGAATGCACTGTTGAAAGTGCGGGGGCGGTAAGCTCGCATATGGGGATATCGTCAAAGCCCATTATTGAAATCTGATGAGGGACTGCAATACCGTGGGCGTTGAAGGCTCTTATTGCCGCAGAGGCTATAATGTCATTTTCTGCGAAAAATGCCTCGGGCAGCTCGGTTGCCGTATTGAGATAACCGTCTATGCTCTTAAACGCTTCGTCAAAAGAAACCTCGGTATCTACTACCGAACAGCACTCGAGTCCCGCCTCTTTCAGTGCGGTGATTAATCCCGCTTCGCGCTGTTCAAAGTTGCTTATTCTGTATTTTGAGCGGATATAGCCGATTTTTCTGAAACCGCGCGACAGCAGATGCTTCGCTGCCGCTTTTGCACCGCCGAAATTATCGTTTACAACGCAATCGGCAAAGCCAAAATTGAGGGGGCTGTCGATAATGACAACGGGCTTTCCCTCGACAGAGTTTGAAAACTCCTTCATTTCTGCTTCTGAATCCTGATTAAGGTCAGTTCCCAGAATTACAAAGCCGTCCGCTTCATTGACGGAATTTTCAAGCTGTTTCGCTATGGACTCGCCTGCATGCACATATTTGACCATGATGCTGTAACCTCTTGCAGAGGCCGCATTCTCGGCGCCTTGAAGAACAAAAGTGGAAAAAGTTGTATTCTCTGCAATTCTTACAAGCTGATTGACGTAAAACACAAAGCAGATTCGCTGTCTTTTGCTTATAGCATTGGCCAGCTTCGCCGAGCTATAGCCCATCTTCTCTGCCGTTGCAATTACCAGCTTTCGCGTTTCATCACTGACACCGGGCTTTCCGTTCAGCGCAAACGATACCGCAGAGGGCGAAAGCCCGAGATGCGCAGCAATATCTTTTGATGTAACTCCTGCCATGATAATCCTCCGGTAACTAAATCTTTAGTTAATATTATAAATAATTTATAGAAAAATGCAAGAATATAGTGAATTTTATGGGCTTTCTAAATAATTTAGCAGTCTTGCAATTAAATTAGTGCATCTCGACTTAGTTTTATACAAAATATTGCACAAAAACGAAGGCATCTAAATGGAAAGAACGTAGAAAAATTGTCAATATTGCCTTTTTTCTTGACATATTATGCTCAAAAAACTAAAATGAAGTTATAAGGTTTGCTAAATTATTTAGTAAACAAAAACGTTAATTTTCAGAAAGGAACAAACACATGAAAAAGTACATCGCACTTCTTCTGGCACTTCTCATGGTCTTCGCACTCTGCGCATGCGCAGGCGGCGGCGAAGATGCTGCCAACCCTGACGGCGATCTGGTCGGCGTTTCCATGCCCACCAAGGATCTTCAGCGTTGGAACCAGGACGGCGACAACATGAAGGCACAGCTCGAAGCAGCTGGCTATCAGGTTGACCTCCAGTATGGCGCAAACGACATCCCCACCCAGGTTTCTCAGATTGAGAACATGATCGCAAACGGCTGCAAGGTTCTCGTTGTTGCAGCTATCGACGGCGACTCCCTCGGCACTGTTCTT
>JAZLFI010000126.1:0-1392 GCA_045615725.1 Oscillospiraceae bacterium | reverse complement strand
TCTTGTGCAGACATCATCAAACCTCGGAGTGCTTGAAACGGCAGGAGAAAGTGTAAAAATGACCTTCTGCCTCAGAAGCTCTGTCGGAACGCAGAAAGAAATGCTCACCGATATTATTACGAGCCTTATCGAAAAGTGCGGTGGTGTGGCAACAACGGGCGGCAATTATCCCGCATGGGAATATGCCGAAAACTCACCGCTTCGCGATATTGTCGTCAAGGAGTTTGAAGCTCAGTATGGCAGAAAACCCGAAATCTCGGTTATCCACGCAGGACTTGAGTGCGGACTGTTTTCCGATAAGCTCAAAGGCCTTGACTGCGTATCAATCGGCCCCGATATTCTCGATATCCACACAGTGAACGAAAAGCTCGATATTGCTTCAACCGAACGCACGTGGACACTTCTCCTTAATGTCTTAAAAGAGCTTAAATAACAAAAAACCGCTGATATCAGCGGTTTTTTCTTTCTTTTTGAGTGGGTCTATAAGCCGGGTTCTGTCTTAAACGACCATCTATCTAGTCCTACCGTTGCCGATAGAATCAAGCCACCTCCTGAGGACGACCGGGCCGGTCTTGTGTCCTCCCGCGGTGTTGCTCCGGATAGAGTTTACAGCACCGTCATGTCTCCATGCGGCGAGTGAGCTCTTACCTCACTTTTCCACCCTTACTGCGCAAAGCGCAGCGGTATATCTCTGTTGCACTTGTCCGAGGGTCACCCCTGGCGGGCGTTACCCGTTATCCTTGCCCTATGGAGCCCGGACTTTCCTCACGCACAGGCTTTCGCCTTTTGCCCGCGGTCGTTCGGCCCACTCATTGAGCTATTTTAACCACGAAAAGGCTTTAAGTCAATAGAAATTTCTTGTTTTTAAACCGTAGAAGTAATATAATATTAAAGTTGATTGGAGGTAATTATTTATGACACTTCATAATTACATAGAAAGCATTAAAAATAAGAAAATCGGAGTTATCGGCGCAGGCGTCAGCAATATGCCGCTCATAGTAAAGCTCCTTGAAAACGGCTGTGACGTAACAGTATGCGATAAGCGCACCGCCGCTGAAATGGGCGAGGACTACGAAAAGCTCGCTTCCCTCGGTGCAAAGTTCATGCTGGGCGAGGATTATCTCGAAAACCTTGACTTTGGCATAGTTTTCAGAACTCCCGGCCTCATGCCCTTTGACGAACACCTTGAAAAGGTAAGACAGAACGGCGGCATTGTCACATCCGAAATGGAAGTTTTCTTCTCGCTTTGTCCCTGCAGAGTTCTGTCTGTAACGGGCAGTGACGGCAAGACAACTACAACAACTATTATCTCCGAGCTTTTGAAGGCTCAGGGTTACACCGTGCATCTGGGCGGCAACATAGGCAAGCCGCTTCTCTGTGAAGTTGACAGCA
>JAZLFI010000125.1:0-2785 GCA_045615725.1 Oscillospiraceae bacterium | reverse complement strand
GCTCTTGCCGAGGATATGGGCATCTCCCTCAGCGACCTTAAGGCAACCATCCGTGCGATGCACGAGGTCAACCCCATGATGGGTCTGCGCGGCTGCCGTCTGCCCATCATGTACCCCGAGATTGCAGAGATGCAGACTCAGGCAATCATCGAAGCGGCAATCAATGTTCACAAGGAAACAGGCGAGCCCGTTGCCCCCGAAATCATGGTACCTCTGGTATCCTCCGGCGGCGAGATTCGCTATCTGAAGAAGCTCATTCAGAACACCGCAGACCTTATCATCCGCAGAGCGGGCGTTCCTCTCTCCTATAAGGTCGGCACCATGATTGAAATTCCCCGTGCCGCAATGAGCGCAGACCGTATCGCAGTTGAAGCAGAGTTCTTCTCCTTCGGCACCAACGACCTGACTCAGATGTCCTTCGGCCTGAGCCGCGATGACTCCGGCAAGTTCCTGCCCAAGTATCTGGACAAGAAAATTCTTGAGAACGACCCGTTTGAGCACTTCGACGAAATGGGCACAGGCCGTCTGATTGAGTCCGCTGTAAAGCTTGGACAGAATACCCGTCCCGACATCAAGCTCGGTGTCTGCGGCGAGCACGGCGGTGACCCCGCATCTATCGACTTCTTCCACCGCACGGGTCTGAACTATGTTTCCTGCAGTCCCTACCGCGTTCCCATTGCTCGCCTTGCCGCCGCGCAGGCCGCTCTGAAAAACAAGTAATATGCACTCAAAAAGGCCTGCATAAGCAGGCCTTTTTTGTTGATATAAGGTGAAATTCCTGATATAATATTATAGCTTAAAAATGACTCTCGGAGGTAATGAATATGGATAATAAAAAATATCTCAAGGACGAAGAATTGAAGGACGTTGCAGGCGGCGTTTACACCACACCAGACGAATTCCCCGTCGGAACAAAGGTGCTTCAGAATGAGTTTAATCAAGCAGTCGGACAGTATTCCGGCGAGGTCGTTGCCGTATCGCATAACAGTAACGGCGAGCCTGTTTACGATGTTCAGTGGATGCGCGGCAACAGCCAGTACATTCAGACGGATTGCACCCATTCTCAGGTTAACAGCTGGCACATGTGCTGGGATCTTTCATTCGGCTGAGCATTGATAATAATTAAATTAAAGTTGAATTTTTGAATTTCGGATAGTATATTACATTGTGTGATATTACTTTTCAAATAAGCGAGGTAAGGAAAATGGCAAAGGTTGATCTGACAGCATACGGAATCTCAGATGTAAAGGAAATAGTATATAACCCTTCATACGAGCTCCTCTTTGACGAGGAAATGAATCCCGAGCTCGAGGGCTATGACAAGGGACAGATGACCGAGCTTGATGCTGTCAACGTTATGACCGGTATTTATACCGGACGTTCACCTAAGGATAAATTTATCGTCATGGACGAAAACTCCAAGGATACCGTATGGTGGACCACTCCCGAATATCCCAACGACAACCATCCCGCATCCGAGGAGACCTGGAAAGAATTAAAGAAGATTGCAATCAATCAGCTTTCCGGCAAGCGTCTTTTTGTAGTCGATGCAGTCTGCGGTGCAAACCCCGATACCCGCATGTCAATCCGCTTCATCATGGAAGTTGCATGGCAGGCACATTTTGTCCGCAATATGTTTATTAAGCCCACCGCAGAGGAAGAGGCAAACTTTGAACCCGATTTTGTCGTATACACCGCATCCAAGGCAAAGGTTGAAAACTATAAGGAGCTTGGTCTTAACTCCGAAACCGCGGCTGCATTTAACATTTCCAGCCGCGAGCAGGTTATCATCAACACATGGTACGGCGGCGAAATGAAAAAGGGCATGTTCTCCATGATGAACTACTATCTGCCTTTAAAGGGCATTGCCGCAATGCACTGCTCCGCCAATACCGATATGAACGGCGAAAACACCGCAATATTCTTTGGCCTTTCCGGCACCGGCAAGACCACTCTTTCCACCGACCCCAAGCGCCTGCTTGTCGGCGACGACGAACACGGCTGGGATGATGACGGCATATTCAACTTCGAGGGCGGATGCTACGCAAAGGTCATTAACCTCGATAAGGAATCCGAGCCCGACATCTATAACGCAATTAAGCGCAACGCGCTGCTTGAGAACGTCACCGTCGATGCAGAGGGCAAAATTGACTTTGCCGATAAGTCCGTAACCGAAAATACCCGCGTTTCCTATCCCATTGACCATATCGAAAACATCGTCCGTCCCGTATCCTCCGCACCTGCGGCAAAGAACGTTATCTTCCTTTCCGCTGATGCATTCGGCGTTCTGCCTCCCGTATCCGTGCTGACACCCGAGCAGACCCAGTATTACTTCCTCTCGGGCTTCACCGCAAAGCTTGCAGGCACCGAGCGCGGCATCACTGAGCCCACTCCCACATTCTCCGCATGCTTCGGTCAGGCGTTCCTTGAGCTTCACCCCACCAAGTACGCGGAAGAGCTTGTCAAGAAAATGCAGGCAAACGGCTCCAAGGCATACCTCGTAAACACAGGCTGGAACGGCACGGGCAAGCGCATTTCCATTAAGGATACCCGCGGTATCATCGACGCAATCTTAAACGGTGCAATAAATAACGCACCGACCAAGAAGATTCCTTACTTCAATCTTGAAGTACCCACCGAGCTTGAGGGCGTTGATACAGGCATCCTCGACCCCCGCGATACATACGCAAACCCCGCCGAGTGGGAAGAAAAGGCAAAGGATCTGGCAGGCCGCTTCATTAAGAACTTCGCAAAGTACGAATATAACGAAGCAGGCAAGGCACTT
>JAZLFI010000124.1:0-1239 GCA_045615725.1 Oscillospiraceae bacterium | reverse complement strand
TATTTGCTCCTTTATTTACCGAGGCGCTGATAATTACCACATCAACAAGCCGTGTCCAGAGCGTACTGATTTTATCTGAAACCAGTTTTTCACGGCGGGCATTATCTGATTCGATGGAGAGAACCTCAACATTGTATGTATCATCCTCGGTTTCTGCGACAAGATAATCGCCAACAGAAATCATCTCTCCTTCAGCGAGTTCGATTTTAGCCGTAATAGACTCGCTTCCGTGACTAATAATAGCTTTTACGTAAAACATTCGCGGTTCTTTTAAAAGAACATGCATCGTATGTCCGCATTCGGTACAGCGGACAACAGCCTGTGGCGGCTCTTTTAATACCTCGAAATCAACATCCATCTCGCATACCGGGCAGCGAAGGATAAGATAATCATTATCCTGAGTTTCCATATCAATATGTTCGGAAATATTCTGCATACCTATATGTTAGCGCTGCAAAGAGAAATACCCGCGGTTTACTTCTCCCCGGCAGATTCATCTGCCGCCCTTATAAAGTTCAAAAACCAATATATTCTACATGTCGCTTGGTACTGATATTGCAAAATCAATAGAAAACGTCGTTGACCGCGATATCCGCGTAATGCACGTCTGCGGAACTCACGAAGCGGCTATCGCAAAATACGGTATCCGCTCGGTCATTCCAAAGCAGTTCAAAATAGTCATGGGTCCGGGATGTCCGGTCTGTATCACACCTCAGGGTGAAATTGATGCAGCAGTTCAGCTCGCAGAACAGGGAAATATTGTCTGTACGTATGGAGATCTTCTGCGTGTTCCAGGAACAAAAACCTCGCTTGAACATGTGGAAGGCGATGTCAGAATCGTGCAGGGTGTTGCAAAAGCAGCAGAAATTGCCCGCGAAAATCCCGACAAAGAAGTTTCGTTTATCTCCGTCGGCTTTGAAACAACGGTACCCACAGTCGCTGCCACGCTTCTTACAAATCCGCCGGAGAACTTCAGCATTTTAGTCTCACACCGTCTTGTGCCTCCGGCAATGAAGTGGCTTATGTCTCAGGGCGAAGCCTCCCTTGACGGATTTAT
The DNA here is from genome assembly GCA_045615725.1 of Oscillospiraceae bacterium. Lineage (GTDB taxonomy): Bacteria > Bacillota > Clostridia > Oscillospirales > Oscillospiraceae > F23-B02. Next base: position 182 of record JAZLFI010000124.1, on the reverse strand, counting down.
TCTTCCGGGACATGTCTGTGCAGTTATGGGATATCATGAGTATGAGCAGTTCAATGTTCCGCAGGTCGTTGCGGGATTTGAACCGGAAGATATCTTACTCGGTCTTTTAATGATTGCAGAACAGATTGAAAATGGCGAGGCACGTGTTGATAATGCATACCCGCGTGTTGTAACCCGCGAAG
>JAZLFI010000123.1:0-17915 GCA_045615725.1 Oscillospiraceae bacterium | reverse complement strand
TTTCTTGACTTATGTAACCCAAAATAGTACAATATATTGAATAAATATGTAGAGGTGCGACGTGGAAAAATTATCCCATGCCTATATAGTTTCTTCTGCGTCGGAAAAGCAGAGGACGGAGATAGCAAGAGAGCTTGCCGCGAAAATGATGTGCTCTAACGGAGTAGATAAACCCTGCGGTATTTGCCGCGATTGCCGCAAGATTAAAAACAATGTTCATCCCGACCTCATAACCGTTTCCCGTCCCGCAGACGACAACGGTATAAAAAAGCGCGAGATTACCGTTCAACAGATCCGCGATATGTCCGCCGATGCCTATGTGCTTCCCAACGAAGCAGGAGCAAAGGTTTACATAATCGAGGATGCGGATACAATGAATACCTCTGCACAAAATGCCGCGCTGAAGCTTTTTGAGGAGCCGCCGAAGAACGTCGCGTTCATTCTCTGCGCGGAGAATATGGAAAAGCTTCTCATAACCGTAAGGTCGAGATGCGTTGCGATAAAGAAAAACGCCGAGGACGAAATGCCCTCCGAGGATGCCGCACGAATGGCGCGGGATTATCTTAACGCTGTAAAGAGCGGAGAAAGAACGAAGCTTCTTGAGTTTTGCGTTGCAAACGAGAATGCAGATGCGCGAAAGACGGCTGAGTTTATTGACGCGGCAAAGGGGCTTTTAGTAAAAGATCTTGCCACTGAGTGCGATGCAAACGCAAAGCGACAGCTTATGGACAAGATAGACGTGCTGGATAAATGCACATACTACATGCGAGTGAACACGGGCATTAAACATATATTCGGATTGCTGTCCGTGTCTTAAGGAGAAATAGTTTTGACTGAAGTAATTAGTGTTAAATTCAAGAACAGGGGAAAGAGCTATTACTTTTCCCCCAACGGCAAGGAAATAAAATCGGGCGAGCAGGTTATTGTCGAGACCTCAAAGGGTCTTGAGATTGCCGACTGCTGCCACGGAAACCATGAGGTGGAGGACACTGCTGTTGTTCAGCCTCTGCGTCCCGTTGTGAGAATTGCGACGGCTGACGATAAGCGCGTTGCGGAGATTAACAAACAGCGCGAAAAGGAAGCCTTTGAGATATGCCAGCAGAAGATTATAGAGCACGAGCTTGATATGAAGCTTGTGGATGTCGAGTGCAACTTCGAGGGCAACAAGACAATGTTCTTCTTCACCTCCGACGGAAGAGTTGACTTCCGCGAGCTGGTAAAGGATCTTGCGGGCATATTCCGCAACCGTATTGAGCTCAGACAGATCGGCGTCCGCGACGAGGCCAAGATGATCGGCGGACTGGGTATCTGCGGCAGACCCTTCTGCTGCAGTAAGTTCCTCGATGAGTTCCAGCCCGTTTCCACCAAGATGGCAAAGGTGCAGTCCATGTCCCTTAACCCGAGCAAAATTTCGGGCAGCTGCGGCAGACTAATGTGCTGCCTCAGATACGAGCAGGAGGCCTATGAGGAGCTTGTGAAGAATGTTCCCAAGCAGGGCGCGTTTGTTGAAACTCCGGCAGGCTACGGCAATGTCACACAGATTAATCTCCTGCGCCAGCTTGTAAAGGTCAAGCTTGACGGAGAGGGCGATGATACTGTAAAGACCTATCGCGCAGTTGAGGTTGCAACCGTTCCCGGCGGCAGACCCAAGGACGGCGAGACTCCTCCCTCGGTTCTCAAGTATGTTCCTCCCGAGCCCGAGGAAGAGGAAGAGCCCGAGGATGAATGGGCAATTCCTGATATGCTTGTAAATGAAGAAGAGCTGCAGGAAAAAACCGAAGAGCCCAAAAAGAAATCAAATAACAACCACCATCACCATAGAAACCGCCGCGGCAAGGGTCACGGCAATAAACCGAAGACAGAGGCTGATAAGCCCAAGGTCGAGCACGAGAAACAGACGGTCAAGGCAAAGCCCAAGCAGCCGAACCAGAATAATAACCAGACCGCCAAGCCCCAGCAGAAGCCCAACGGCGAAAAGTCCGAGGGACAGAAAAAGAAGAATAATAACAGACATCGTTATTACCACCGCGGAAAACCGAAGAACAAGAACGGTAACAGCAATAACGCGGCAAAGCAGTAAAACGGAGACTTTATTATGAGCAGAAATACAAAAACAAAAAAGTCCATGTCCGAGGGCGTAAAATGGGTTATAACCTTTATCGTTTTCATCATGGCAATTTCTACGGTAATCGTCTGCGCGAAGAAGGGCGCTTTCCACTTTGAAGCAGGCACCGTAACCGCAAACGATGACACGGTTGCAGCAGATGCATCTAAGCCCGATGCTGAGGGAGAAGGTGAAGAAGGCGATGATTCCTCGGAAGAGGGAAGCACCTCCAAGTACAGTGTGTTCGTAACTGCCGGCAACGGCGGTACCGCAAATCCCTCCGGAAGTGTAAGCGTTGACGCATGGGACAGCATAACTCTGACCTTCACCCCCGATAAAGGCTATGTCGTTCAGTCTGTAACCCTTGACGGAATGGATCTGGGTGCGGTGACGAGCTACACCATCACATACATCGATCAGGATCACAATGTGGTCGTAACCTTTGCTGAGGAGCCCGAGCCCACTGAGGAGCCCGACAGCGAGGACGGAAGTATTGACGAAAAGTTTTCCCACGGCGTTGTCAGTATCATCGAAAATATAATCGACCATGTAGAGGGCTAAAGATAATAAAAAGAGCACAGCCATGTGGCTGTGCTCTTTTTTGCTTTGATTAGGTTGTTTCTTCGATTATTGCGCCTGCGACTACGTTCTTTACAAAACGCATTACCATTGTGGCAACCTGTGCGCGGGTTGCGCCGTCCTGAGGACTCAGGGTTACGTCGCTTGTGCCGTTTATAATGCCGTTTCCTACTGCCCAGCATATTGCTTCATCTGCATAGTCGTTAATAAGACCTACATCTGAATAGCCGCTGATATCGGCATAGTTGTTGGCGTTATATCCCATGTAGTTTGCATAGCGGAGCAGGAAGGTTGCAAGCTGTTCGCGCTTGAGGGTGTCGTTGGGGTGGAAGCTTCCGTCGGTAAAGCCGTTTGCGATGCGATTGTGATAGCCCCAGAGGATTGCATCGTGATAGGGGCTGTCGGATGAAACGTCGCTGAAGGGATTGTCATATCCCTTGATGGAGGGAGAGCCGTTCAGACGGTAGAGAACCGTTATGAGCATTCCTCGTGTCATGGTGACTTTGGGTTTGAAAATCGTATCGGAATAGCCCTTGAACAGATCGTTTTCATAGACAAAGTCTATGGCTTCGTGTGCCCAGTAATCGGCGCCGATATCGGTGAAGCTTTCTGCGGGGCAGAACCTGCCTTCGCAGTTATAGTCAACGATTGTGGTTATTGCAATGCTGCTGCCGGGCATCTTGAGCGAATACTTATAGCCATCGTTGAGAATCTGAACGTCACCGCTTCGCCATGCGAGGAAGTCGCTACCGGTGGGCTTGATGGTAACGGTTTCGCCCTGAGCATACTTGCCCGTGCCCTTGCCGCCGACAACGGTGAGCTGATATTCCTTGGGTGCGCCGCTCTTCCAGACTGCCTTTACGCTGAGACTTTCTGCGGCGATGTCAGTACTTTTGATGTCTGCTCCGCTGCTGCTCATCCAGCCGCTTAAGATGCAGCCGTCTTTATATGCTCCGGGAAGCGAGCCGTAGATATCGCCCTTGGAGTAAATAACAACGCGGTTGCCGCTGTTTAAGGTGCCGCCGTTTGCGTTAAGAATAAGGTAGACGAAATCGGGGGAGGTACTGCCTTCGTAATCGCCGTAGAGCATTATGCGGGCTTCTTTTATCCTGCGGTTAATAAGACTGGGATAAATCGTACCGCCTGCGGCACAGATAACGCCCATTGCATCGGCAATCTCAACATCGTCGTACTTGTCCAGCCCGTTAATCAGATAGTTTCTGATGCGGTAGTTGCTGGCATCCATCCAGGAGGTACCGATATTGTATGTAAGACTGAGTACAGCATCAAATACCTGCTGTGAATAGCTGAGATTGTGCTGATTGAAAAAATTGTTTACAGCGTTTTCGTATTTAATTATGTCGTTTCTGAAAAGTGCGTCAGCTTCGGCCTTAGAAATCTCCATGTCCTCTTTGACATCTTTTCCGTAATGACCGTAACCGATAGTGAGGTATTCTTCACCGGATGTTGCCCTGTATGCCTTGCTTCTGAAGCCCTCAAAATTTTTGATTACTGTGAGAATTTCCTCACTTGCCTTGAAACTGCTGTTTCCTTCGGCAAATGCGGCAAAGGGAATCAAAGTTGCAACCATAACAACGACAAGCATCAAAGATATAGTTTTTTTCATATCTTTTCTCCTTGGCAGAATATCATTACAGTATATATGTTAACATAAAACCATACAAAAATCAAGAAATTGAAGGCTTTCGACACACTTTTTTTACAAAAAATCCATAAATATAGCCCCATTTTGTGTGTTGACATACTAAATCTGCTGTTATAATATCTAATTAGTACCTAGAAAGGAAAAATGAAACAATGTCCAGAAATTACGAAGAAGAGTTCAAAAACAGAATTGCTTATATAAGAAAGCTGGTTGAGGACAGCGGAGTCGACGGTATTGTATTCGGAAACTCCGGCGGCAAGGACTCTGCCCTTGTCGGCATCCTCTGCAAATTCGCCTGCGAAAATACCGTGGGCGTAATCATGCCCTGCGCATCCAAACGCAACTTTGAGTCCGACATGAACGACGGCAAGGAGCTTGCAGAGCACTTCGGCATCGAAACCAGAGTAATAGACCTCACCGACGTCCGTCAGGCGGAGATTGACCGCCTTTCCGCAATTACCACACTGACCAACGACGCGGTTACCAATATCGCACCCCGTCTGCGCATGACCACTCTCTATGCAATCGCTGCAAGTGAATACCGCCTTGTTGCAGGCACAGGCAACCGCAGTGAGTTCTACATGGGATATTATACCAAGTGGGGCGACGGCGCATGCGACTTTAATCCTATTTCCGACCTGACTGCAACTGAGGTCATTGAATTCCTCAAGTGGCTTACCGCCCCTGCAAACATTATTAATAAGGCACCCTCCGCCGGACTTTTCGAGGGTCAGACCGATGAAGCGGATATGGGCGTTACCTATAAAGCAATTGATAATTACCTCCTTACGGGCGAGGTAAACGAGCACGATCTCAAGATAATTAACCGTTACCACAGAAGAAGCGAGCACAAGCGCAAAGGCGTATCGCATTATCAGGTAATTGAACAATAATTCTTAAAAAAGGCTACCGTTATGGTAGCCTTTTTGTTGTATAAGCTGAAATGTATTAAGAATAGAAAAATGTGATTTACAACAGGTGTTGATTAATGGTAATATTTCCTCGGTAAAATGAGAAAGATAATTCACAATAGGAGAAACATATATGGGAATAGATAATGTCCTTAAGCTTCTCGGCGGAGTTGCGCTGTTCCTTTTCGGTATGTCCCTTATGGGCGACAGCCTGAAAAAGGTTGCGGGCAATAAGCTGGAGCTTGTTCTATACCGCCTTTCAAGCACGCCGCTTAAAGGTATTCTTTTAGGCACAAGCGTAACGGCAATAATACAGTCGTCATCGGCCACATCGGTTATGGTTGTCGGTTTCGTAAACTCGGATATGATGAAGCCACGGCAGGCAATCGGCGTTGTCATGGGCGCAATAATCGGTACCAGCATAACGGGCTGGATTATTGCCCTTTCAAGCCTCGGCGAAAGCGGAAGCGGAATTTTAAGTCTTTTTTCAACGGAAATTCTTGCCGCCGCCGTTGCCATTGCAGGCGCAATACTGCACATGTTCTCGAAGAAAGCAAGCCACCGCCATGTTGGCGATATTCTTCTGGGCTTTGCGATTCTGATGTACGGCATGCAGGCGATGAGCGGCTCTGTTTCGGAGCTTAAACAGAACGCAGGCTTTATTAATCTGCTTACCAGCTTTTCAAACCCGATTTTAGGCATTCTGGCAGGTATTCTTTTTACCACTGTTTTGCAGAGTGCTTCCGCCGCCGTCGGTATCGTGCAGGCCCTTTCCGTGACGGGTGCAATCAGCTTCAATATTGCTCTGCCCCTCATCATGGGTATTGCAATCGGCGCGGCAGTGCCCGTGCTTCTTGCCGCACTCGGCTCGGGAACTGAGGGCAAGCGCACCGCGCTTTCATATCTCACGGTTGACGTTCTCGGCGTTATTATCGTAAGCATCGTGTTCTATGCCCTCAATGCGGCGCTGGATTTTGCCTTTATGGGCAGAGTCATGAACAGCGTCAATATCGCATTTGTGAACACGCTGTTCCGCGTGGTAATAGTGCTCATACTTGCTCCGTTTATCCCTCTTATCGAGAAAATCGGCAGGGCACTTGTCAAAGAAACCGAGCAGGACGTGGAGCTTCACGATATGGACAGACTGGAAGAACGCTTCCTGGCTCACCCCGCTCTTGCGGTTGAACAGAGCCGTCTTACAATAAACTCCATGGCGGAAAAGGCAAAGAAAAACCTTTTCGCCGCCTTCGGACTACTTGATAAATACAGCGACGAAGGCTATGACAAGGTGGAGAAGACGGAAGACCTTATCGACCGCTATGAGGATAAGCTGGGAACCTACCTCATGAGCGCAACGGTTAAGGAAATGACACGTGAGCAGAATCTCACCGTCGGCAAGTATCTCCACAGCATTACCGATATTGAGCGAATAGGCGACCACGCATTCAACGTTGCTGAGGCGGCAAAGGAGATAAGCGAAAAGAAAATCGTGTTCTCCGAGCAGGGCTCAAAAGAGATTAATGTGCTCATAGGTGCTGTAAAGGAAGTTACTGAGATTGCACTCAGCTCCTTTATCAATAACGACCTGAGCCTTGCATACAGGGTTGAGCCGCTGGAGGAGCTTGTCGATGACCTCTGCGACGAAATGAAGCTTCACCACATTGACCGCCTGCAAAAAGGCGAATGCACATTTGAGCGCGGCTTCGTGTTTAACGACCTGCTCACAGACCTTGAGCGAATTTCCGACCACTGCTCAAACATCGCTCTTGCGATGATTGAAAGTGAGTCCGAGTCCTTTGACGCCCACGAATATATCAGCAGTCTTAACGCAATGCACACCAAGAGCTTTGACGAGTACTACAACGAATACCGCGAGAAATATAAAATCTGAGCAAAAGAAAAGCCCCGCCAGTTTGGCGGGGCTTTTTAATGTTCATTATTCACTTATCTCGCAGACGTAGGCAATCATACCGCTGTAGAAGTAGGAGTAATCCGCAACAGGATTGATGCGGCTGTCGTTATACTTCCAGCTTCCGTCGGGCTGGCGTACGAGCATGATGTAATCCTCTGCCGCACCGTCGTAACCGTCGGTGTAGGAGGGCTCATTTGCTGCCCATACATAGTATTCTATGCTGTCGCCGTTTGTCCATGTGAGGTTGCCGGAGCTGCTGCGGTAGCAGCCGACCCATGCGTATTTTGCATTGGTGCCGTTGAGGAGTTCGCAGACCTTTGCAAATTCTTCCTCATCATTGATTGCGACGAGGTGACCGCCCATGTCCTTGCACTTCTGCTCGGCGGCATCCCAGCTGATGTTCTCCATGTTTACCTGATAGGTGCTTTCCTTTTTCTCAGGCTCGGGAGTGGGAGTCGGTTCGGGAGTGGGCTCGGGAGTCTTTTCGGGAGCCTTGGTTTCATCGGGCTCTTCCGTGGGCTCGGGAGTAATGTATGTAATGGGCGGCATGGTGCGTGAAGTGCCGTCAGCGTTCTTCGCGGCGGTTTTGTTGAAAATTATTGCGGCAATTGCAAGAACTGCGCAGAGCGCGAGAATTACAATGAAGCCCTTGGGGCGCTTTTTCTTTTTTACGGGCGTTGTCTTAGGTGCGGAAGAAACGCCTGCGTTCACAAATTCGGGAACTTCTATAGGAGCGGGCTCGGCTTCATCAGTGACAACCTCAACAGCCTCGGCTGCTGCAGCAGCTTCTTCCGCGGCTTCTTCTGCTTTTACGTCCTCAATAATCTTTTCGACTGGAGGAATCTCGGGGGGGAGCTCCTCGATTTCAACCTCGAGAGTTTCAATGTCCTCGGGTTCTTCGGGCTCGGGAGGAAGCTCTTCAATCTCGACCTCGATGCTTTCCTCATCCTCGGGCTCTTCCGTGGGCTCTGGGGGAAGCTCTTCAATCTCAACCTCGATTTCCTCTTCATCCTCGTCCTCTTCCTGCTCTTCGAGAGGAACATCGGCAAGGTCGTCACAGATTGCGGCATTGGTGATGATGCCCAGCATCATCTTTTCAACCTCGCTCAGCTCGCTTTCGGACTTGCCAAATGCACATTCGGCGGCCTTTGAAACGGCTTCAGCCTGGGGCTTTACGAGAAGAGCTCTTAGCTCCTCGGCAAGCTGGAGAGTGTTTTCATATCTGTTTCCTGCGGAAAAAGCGGTTGCCTGCTCGATAATGCCCTTGAGCTTTTTGCCGACGCTTGCGGGAACTTTGATTTTGTCGCCGTTCATTCTCTTTCGGAATGCCTCGGCACAGTCAGTGTCACTGCCGTCGGTAACAAAGGGAAGATGACCTGTGATGCCGTTATACAGGAGCAGACCGATTGCATAAACGTCTGCCTGACTTCCTGCCTTGCCGCTCCAGAAAAACTCGGGGGCTATATACTCAAGTTCTTTCTTGCCGCACTTATCCTTGTCCTGCTCGCCAGCAGGGCCGATTGCGATATTGTTGTCGGCATCAATGCTTATGTTATCGGGACGGATACCGCCGCGGTAATTGTTTTCGCCGCGCTCTTTGAAAGCAATTGCGCAGAGGTCAATTGCAAGCGCGACAAGCTTACTGCGGTTGAGCTCGTGAAGACCGTCGCCGAGTATGTTGTCAGTATTAAATACGGGATTTTCGGACATACCTATCCCTCCAAAATAATTTATACGTTAACATAATATCACGCAAACTTTACCAAGTCAATTACAAGACAATTACAAAAAGACGGAAGATTAATAAAATCTTCCGTCTTTTTAGCGATATTCTTAAAATCTTTTGAGGAGTTCTTCTTTTTTCTTCAAGAACTCTTCTTCGGTGATAACACCGTCTTTTCTCAGCTGTTCAAGGTCTTTCAGCTTCTGAATGGCGTTGGGGTCCTTGCCGACTCTGGAAGCGGCGTCCTTAATGGTTTCGCCTGCGTTGTTGATGCTGCGGGAAATGAAGTCCTCGGACTTGTTCTCAACGGTGCCGTCTTTGTAGACATAGTCACCGAAAGCAAGGATAGGCATGAAGATGAAGCTCAACAGTGTAAGTCCAACGCCAAAGCCGGAGGACTGACCGAAGCCTTTTGCCAGCTTGATGTTCACCGCAAATATCAGATAGATATTATAGAGGGGGATAAGCAGGAGCAGGAACTTCCAGCCGTTGCCGTAGATCTCTTCAAAGAGAACATAGAGGTTATAGACGGGGATAATGCCTTCCCAGCCTTGGCGTCCCATCTTCTTGAAGACCACCCATAGGGCAACAAGCAGGAGTATATAAAGCAGAGTAGAAAGAAAATCCATAATTAAAGTCCTTTCTTTATTTATTTGTGATTTCATTTTATCAAGCTTTATTTCATATTGCAACTTTTATTTTTCGTAAGAATATGATATCATAATTTGTCTGATAAAAGGAGTGCAGAAAATGAACGGACACGAGTGCTATATCATCGGCGCAGGCGATTTCTTCGGACTTAAGCAGGAGCCTGACGACAGCGATTATCTCATCGCCGCCGACGCGGGATATAAATATTGCCGCGAATACAATCTCATACCCGACCTTGTCCTCGGTGACTTCGATTCTCTGGGTGATATGCCCGAGCATCCGAATGTCGTTCAGCTCCCCGTCGAAAAGGATGATACGGACACAGTCTATGCCATAAAGCTGGGAGTTGAGAAAGGCTACCGAAGCTTTTTCATCTACGGCGGTCTGGGCGGAGCGCGTCCCGACCACAGCGTTGCAAATCTGCAGGCTCTTGTATATCTTGCAAATCGCGGATGCCGTGGCTGGCTCTACTCAAAGGACTATGTCTGGACGTGCATAAAAAACGAAAGCATTAAGATAAAGGGCAGCGGCAATGTCGCTGTGTTCTGCCCCGACGGAGAGGCGAGAGGAGTTTGCCTCAAAGGCCTCAGCTACGAGCTTAATGACGCGACAGTGACAAGCGATTTTCCAATCGGAGTCAGCAACTCACTGAATGAGGGTGAGGCGGAGATTTCCGTTTCCGACGGCTGCCTCCTTATAATGTACAGTATAGATACAGGTGAAACAGATTGATAAAGTATAACGCAGGAAAATGTGATATAGCCGTAATCGGCGCAGGCCACGCGGGAATTGAAGCCGCCCTTGCCGCGGCGCGCTTAGGTCTTGATACGGTGTGTTTTTCCGTTAATCTCGACAGCATAGGCAACATGCCCTGCAACCCCGCCATCGGTGGAACGGGCAAGGGACATCTCGTGCGCGAGCTTGACGCTTTAGGCGGCGAAATGGCAAAGGCGGCGGATAAGGCCTGCATTCAGTACAGAATGCTAAACCGCGGCAAAGGTCCCGCCGTTCATTCTCTCCGTGCACAGGCTGACCGCCGCCGCTATCAGGAGGTCATGAAGCAAACCCTTGAGAAGCAGGAAAACCTGCTCGTAAGGCAGGCTGAGGTCGTGGAGATAGGCATCGAAAACGGCAAAGTGTGCTCAGTTACCACCCATACGGGCGCAGTGTTCGAGTGTAAGGCGGCTATTATCGCAAGCGGCACATACCTCGACGGCAGAACAATCGTGGGCGAGGTTATACGTTCATCGGGTCCCGACGGTCTTGCCGCGGCAACCGAGCTTACGGCATGCCTCAGAGATATGGGGCTTGGCATCCGCCGTTTCAAGACGGGAACACCCCCGAGAGTAAACGCGAGAAGCGTGGACTTTTCCAAAATGGAGCTTCAGCAGGGCGATGAAAACCCCGAGGCATTCTCCTTTGCAAATCCCAATCCCCCCGACAATAAGGCAGTATGCTACTTAACCTATACAAATGCGCGTACTCACGAGATTATTCTTAATAATCTTGACCGCAGTCCCATATACTCGGGTGTTATCGAGGGCGTTGGCCCCCGTTACTGCCCCAGCATCGAAACCAAGATAATGACCTTCAAGGATAAGCCCAGACATCAGCTCTTCATCGAACCCATGGGTCTTAACACCGAAGAATTATACATTCAGGGCCTTTCATCCTCGCTTCCCGAGGAAGTTCAGCTTGAAATGCTCCACACAATCGCAGGTCTTGAGCACGCGGAGATGACCCGCTGTGCATACGCAATCGAATATGACTGCATAGACCCCACCGAGCTTTATCCCACCCTCGAGTGCAAGAAGGTTTCGGGACTTTACGGCGCAGGCCAGTTCAACGGCTCATCGGGCTATGAGGAAGCCGCAGTTCAGGGCTTTGTGGCAGGTGTAAATGCCGCGCTCAAGCTCAAGGGAGAAGAGCCCATGATATTAAAGCGCTCCGACGGATATATCGGAACGCTTATTGACGACCTCGTTACCAAGGGCACAAACGAACCCTACCGCATGATGACCTCCCGCAGTGAGTACCGACTCATCCACCGACAGGACAACGCGGATAAGCGCCTTGCCCACATCGGACTGAGGATAGGTCTTGTGTCCGAGGAGCAGTATCAGGCGGTGTTAGATAAATACGAGCAGGTGGACAAAGAGATTAAGCGCCTTGAAAGCGAGCATCTCGGACCCACGGAGGAGCTTAATAAATTCCTTGCCGAGCACGACACCGTTCCGCTTAAAAGCGGTGTGTCCCTTGCCGAGCTTATCCGCCGTCCTCAGCTGAGATATGAGGATTTGGCACCCTTTGACAAGACCCGTCCCGAGCTTCCCCGCGCCGTTTCCGCGCAGGCGGAGATTAGCCTCAAGTATGAGGGCTATATTAAGCGCCAGCTCAAGCAGGTCGAGGAATTTGCCCGCATGGAAAAACGGCTTATTCCCGAGGACATTGACTATGACGAGGTCACGGGACTCAGACTCGAAGCCCGCGAAAAGCTCAAGAAAATAAGACCCCATTCATTCGGACAGGCTAGCCGCATTTCGGGCGTTTCGCCGGCGGATATTTCCGTTTTAATGGTGTGGATGGAGGGCAGAAAATGAGCAAGGTCGTACTTGGATTTTCTGGCGGCGTTGACTCGTCGGTCTGCGCCGTGCTTCTGAAAAACGCAGGGCACGATGTATACGCCCTGTATCTCGATAACGCAGACGAAAATGCAAAAAATGATGCCATCCGAACTGCGGAATTTGTTGGCATACCGCTTGAGATAATCGACGTTCACTCAGAGCTTGAAAAATGCGTATGCTCAAAGTTTCTCGAAAGCTATCTCAAGGGCGAAACCCCCAACCCCTGCATAATCTGCAATCCCACGCTTAAGTTTAAAGCAATGCTGGAATATGCAGACAGCATCGGCGCGGAATATATCGCAACGGGTCACTATGCCCGCTCGGAAAACGGCGCTTTGTATAAGGGCAGACCCTCAAATGACCAGAGCTACATGCTTTGCCGCATAACGCGCGAGCAGCTTTCAAGATTAATTATGCCTCTCGGTGAATATGAGAAGACGGAAGTCCGCGCAATGGCGGATGAGTTTAAGCTTCCCGTGGCACACAAGCCCGACAGCATGGAAATATGTTTTATTCCCGATAAGGACTATATCGGCTGGATTGGAAAGCGGGCAGAGCTTCCCCCGAAGGGCGATTTCGTTTTCCACGGAGAAGTAATCGGACAGCACGAGGGCATCCACCGCTACACTGTCGGGCAGCGCAGAGCTGGACTTTTTGACGGGAGAAAGCTCTATATCTCGGGCATTAATGCGGAAAATAATACAATCGAGCTTGCCTTGTGGGAGGAACTTTTTAAAACCGAGGTCAACGCACGGGACTTTAACTGGCTTTGCGATAAGCCTAATGAGCCCATACGCGGCAGTGTGCGCGTCCGCCACACTAAGTGGGAAAACCCCGACTGCACGGTTTACCCCGAGGGCGACTATGTTAAGATAATCTGCGACGAAGCAGTCCGCGCCCCTGCAAGAGGGCAGTCGGCTGTCATATACGACGGGGACAGAGTTCTCGGCGGCGGCTTTATTTACTGAATAAAAATACGACCACTCAAGAGAGTGGTCGTTTTTTGATGTTTTAAATTATTTCCAACCGAAGGTTACAAGGCCGTAAACCCACAGGAAAAGTACGATTGCGGGAACGACAATGGAGAATACGGGCTTCATCCATGCCTTTATCTTCAGACCCTGACCTGCATTGGCCTCGGCAATGAAGTTATCCCAGCCCCATGCCTTTTTGCTGCAGCAGAATACTGCAAAGATGAATGCACCGAGGGGCAGGAGGTTGTAGGACAGAACGAAGTCCCAGAGGTCGAGAACATTGGTACCCTCATTGAAGGGATGGAAGTCGGGCCACAGGCAGTAGCCGAATGCGGTGGTAAGACCTGCAAGCGCGACTACTATGCCGCATGCAATGCAGCCCTTGGGACGGCTCCAGCCGGTGAGCTCGCGGACACATGCGAGGATGTTTTCAAATACGGAAAGTACGGTGGAGAATGCGGCAAAGGTCATAAACAGGAAGAAGGCGGTGCCGCACCAGCGGCCGATTGAGCCCATGTTGTTGAATACGTTGCTCATGGTTACGAACAGAAGGCCGGGGCCTGCCGCACCTGCCATGTCCTCGGATGCGAGACCGTTGGCAAAGCATGCGGGGAAGATGATAAGTCCTGCACAGATTGCAACGAGGGTATCGAGCAATATTATGTTAACCGATTCGCCCATCAGACTGCGGTTCTTGTCAATGTAGCTGCCGAAGATGGACATTGAGCCGACACCGAGACCGAGAGTGAAGAAGGCTTGATTCATTGCGGCAACAATAACCTTGCCGTTAAGTTTTGAGAAGTCGGGAACGAGATAGAACTTAAGACCTTCATTTGCTCCGGGAAGCAGACAGCAGTAGATTGCAAGACCTATCATGAGCACGAAGAGTATGGGCATCATGATTTTGGTGACACGCTCAAGACCGCCCTGCAGATTGAAGCAAAGGACGAAGAAACCGATGACTACGGTTATGAGCATGAAGCCAACGTTAACGGGAACGGAGGAGAGCATGCCGCCGAAGCTTAATTCCGCATTCTGTCCGCCGAGGAATTTTACGAAGTAATAGAAAATCCAGCCTGCAACGACGGTATAGAATGCCATAAGTGCAAGGTTACCGAAAAGGGCAAACCAGCCGTGGATATGCCATTTCTGACCGGGCTTTTCAAGCTTCTGATATGACTTTACGATACTTGCCTGAGATGCACGTCCGATTGCAAACTCCATAGTCAGCACGGGCAGACCGAGTATAATGAGGCATATAAGGTAAACAAGGACGAAAGCGCCGCCGCCGTTGGTACCTGTCAGCCAAGGGAATTTCCATACGTTGCCGCAGCCTATGGCACAGCCGGCGCTGAGCAGAATGAAGCCTAAGCGGCTTCCCAGTTTTTCTCTGTTATCCACTGTGAAAAACCTCCGATTTATCTGATGGTTTAAAGTTAGAATTATGAAAGAATTTTAACACATTATTAATATAAATGCAATGACCAATATTATACCCGACGCTATCTCAGCGTCGGGTATATTTTATCTGCCAAGTGCCTGCAGATTGGTATTGAGGTCGCAGAATGCCTTGCGGATTGCGGCAAGCTCCTCCGCAACGGGGTCGGATACGCTGACCTGGTCGACTTGACCTGCATAGTCGACTTTCTGCCCCGCGCGCTTTACTATTCTTGCGGGAACACCCACTGCGGTGCTGTCGGGCGGAATTTCCTTAAGCACGACGGAGTTTGCGGCGATGCGGCAGTTATCGCCGACAGTGAACGGACCGAGCACCTTTGCACCCGTGCCGATGAGAACGTTATTGCCGATGGTGGGGTGGCGCTTTCCGCTTTCCTTGCCCGTGCCGCCGAGGGTTACACCGTGATAGATAAGGCAGTCATCGCCAATCTCCGCGGTTTCGCCGATGACGATACCCATGCCGTGGTCAATTACAAGGCGCTTGCCTATCTTTGCACCGGGGTGTATTTCAATGCCCGTGCGGTGTCGGCTTATCTGACTTATGGCACGCCCTAAAAGCTTCATGTTGTGCTCATAGCACCAGTGGGCTCTTTTGTGGCTCATGCTTGCCTTGACACCGGGGTAGAGGAGAAGCACCTCGAGCTTGCTCTTCGCCGCAGGGTCGCGGGCCATATAAGCATCTATTGTTTCGCGTAGGTCATTAAACATCTGTATTAATTCTCCTTAAACATGGGACTTGTGAGATATCTCTCACCCGTATCGGTGAGAAGGGCGACAATAGTCTTGCCCGCATTTTCTTTCTTTTTTGCCAGCTCAATAGCGGCATGAAGCGCAGCCCCAGAGCTTATGCCAACGAGAAGCCCCTCTTTTCTCGCAATAAGACGGCCTGCGGCATATGCTTCTTCATCAGAGACGGTTACTACCTCATCATAAACGGAGGTGTCCAAAGTTGTGGGTACGAAGTTTGCGCCGATACCCTGAAGGCCGTGAGGACCTGCATAGCCCTTGCTGAGCAGGGGACTTCCTTCGGGCTCAACAGCGACGACCTTAATGTTCTTCTTAATGCTTTTCAGATAAGCGCCCGTGCCGCTTATCGTTCCGCCTGTGCCGACACCTGCGACGAAGATATCCACCTTGCCGTCGGTGTCCTGCCAGATTTCGGGGCCCGTGCCGACTCTGTGTGCGGCGGGGTTTGCGGGGTTTTCAAACTGGCCTGCGATAATGCTGTTCGGGATAGATGCCTTGAGCTCCTCCGCCTTTGCGATAGCACCTGTCATACCCAGTGCACCGTCGGTGAGCACAAGCTCGGCACCATATGCTTTCATCAGAAGCTGGCGTTCCTCGGACATGTTATCGGGCATGACGATGACAACTCTGTATCCGCGGGCGGCACCCACGGCGGCAAGACCGATGCCCGTGTTTCCGCTGGTTGGCTCGATGATAACGGAGCCTTCTTCAATGAGCCCTTTAGCCTCGGCATCGTCCAGCATTGCCTTTGCAACGCGGTCCTTTGCACTGCCTGCGGGGTTGAACATCTCAAGCTTTACCAAAAGCCGTGCATAGAGTTTTTCTTCTTTTTCAATGTTTCCAAGCTGGGCAATGGGGGTGTGACCGATGAGGCGGTCAACGGATTTATATATTTTAGACATGATAAAATCTCCTTGTTTTTTAATTTTGGGCGCAAAAAAAGACGATGCAAAAACATCGCCGTCAAGTTTACATAATACTTACTCAAAACAACGGCGACAACATCGACAGATACAACAGGAGCAACAGTTTGCGAACATCTTAGTCATAGTTATCAGCCTCAATTCCTACAAAATTATTAGGGGATTTCCCTAAGCCCATAATACGCCGAGGTTTCCCCTTTGTCAAGGAAAATTCCTAATATTTTTATAGGAATTTATTTTCGGGTGGAAATAATGCACAGCTGTATGGTATAATTAAGAAAAAACGCGGAGGTCATGCCATGGATTTCAGATATGCAAACAGAGAAGATACAGAAACGATACTGTCATTTATTAAGGCGCTTGCCGATTACGAAAAAATGTCCGACGATGTTGTTGCGACGCCCGAGCTTCTTGAGGAATGGATTTTCGAAAAGCAGAAGGCGGAGGTCATCTTTGCCCTTGAAAACGGAAAAGAGGTCGGCTTTGCGCTATTTTTCCATAACTTCTCCACATTCCTGGGCAGGGCGGGAATATATCTTGAGGATTTGTTTGTACTTCCCGAATACAGAGGAAAGGGCTACGGCAAGGCGCTTCTAAAAAAGCTTGCGCAGATTGCGGTGGAACGCAAGTGCGGCAGACTCGAATGGTGGTGCCTCGACTGGAACAAGCCCAGCATTGACTTTTATCTGAAAATGGGCGCAGAGCCCATGTCGGACTGGACTGTTTACCGCATAACGGGCGATACATTAACTGAAATGGCAAAATAAAAAGCAGGCTCAGAAGAGCCTGCTTTTTTTTATATGAAGAATTACTTGTTCTTGAGAATAACGTCGTGGCTGCCGCCCTCGACGATGCTGACGCTGGAAACGAGGGTGAGCTTTGCGTCGCGCTTGAGGTCGGTGAGATTGATGACACCGCAGTTGCACATGGTGGACTTAATCTTATATACGCTCTTTTCAACGTTGTCGTGGAGAGGACCTGCGTAGGTGACGTAGGAGTCAACGCCCTCTTCGAAGCTGAGCTTCTTTGCGCCGCCCATGTCGTAGCGCTGCCAGTTGCGGGCGCGGTTTGAGCCTTCGCCCCAGTATTCCTTGACGAATACGCCGTTAATCATGAGCTTCTCTGTGGGGCTTTCGTCGAAACGGGCGAAGTAGCGGCCCATCATGAGGAAGTCTGCGCCCATTGCAAGAGCGAGGGTCATGTGGTAGTCGTGAACAAGACCGCCGTCGGAGCATATGGGGATGTAAACACCGGTCTTTTCGAAGTACTCGTCGCGTGCGGCACATACCTCGATAAGTGCGGTAGCCTGTCCGCGGCCGATGCCCTTGGTTTCGCGGGTGATGCAGATAGAGCCGCCGCCGATGCCGACCTTGACAAAGTCTGCGCCTGCTTCTGCGAGGAAGAGGAATCCGTCCTTATCAACGACATTGCCTGCGCCGACCTTTACGTCGTCGCCGTATTTGGAGCGGATGAAGTCGATTGCCTTCTTCTGTCTGTGGGAATAGCCGTCGGAGGAGTCGAGGCAGAGAACGTCAACGCCTGCTTCGACAAGAGCGGGAACGCGCTCTTCATAGTCACGGGTGTTGATACCTGCGCCGACAATGTAGCGCTTCTGGTCGTCAAGAATTTCGTTGGGATTTGCT
>JAZLFI010000122.1:0-1984 GCA_045615725.1 Oscillospiraceae bacterium | reverse complement strand
TATAAAGCGCAGATTGCCGAAATGCAGGCCGAGCTTGCAAAATATAAAGCAGCTCTTAAACAATAAGGAGCTGAAAACCTCTGAAATCAGCAAATCGAGTAGGAGGCGGTAATTAGCCGCCGACCTCTCACACCACCGTGCGTACCGACCGGTACACGGCGGTTCAATCGCATAAGTGCAGGGACTCGTACCTGTCGGATAAAGAATAATATCCGGCTCGTGCGAGTCTTTCGTTTGTAATCGTTTTGGTGAGAATGCCACTTCCTGCAACAGCCCAATAGCCTTTGCTGGAGTTTCCGTTTCTGTATGCTTTCCACGGCTCCATTCCCAGCTTTATGAGGTTCTTCACTCTTGTTCTCGGCAGCTTCCACTGCTTCCAGATGTACATTCTGAAACGGCGGCGCAGCCATCCGTCCCACTCTCGCATCGTCGTTTTCATGCTTGCAATGTAAAAGTAGCCCAACCATCCGCGTATGTAAATCTCTACTTTCTTCATTACCACACGCACATTCCTGCCCTGACTGCGGGAAGTCAGTTCTTTCAATCTGGCTTTAGCTTTCTTCAAGGACTTCGCATGAGCGCGTATGTATATCCCGTCGCGCCCCTTCCCTAACGCGAAGCCCAGAAACTTAAAATTCCGCTTGCTGTACACGCTTACGACCTTGCTCTTCTCTTTGTTCATCTTAAGCTTTAGCTTACCTTCAAGATACCTCTGTGTTGTTTCCATCAACCTTTCTGCCGCTCTCGGACTTTTAGCGAGAACCACTATGTCGTCTGCATAGCGTATTACCGGTACTCCCCGCCTTGCCATCTCCTGATCGTATTCATTCAGATAGATGTTTGCAAGCAGCGGACTCAGCGGTCCGCCCTGTGGTGATCCTTCTTCCGTCTTTACGAGTAGTCCGTTTTCCATCACTCCGGCTTTCAGATACCTCTTTATGAGTTCTATTACCCGTTTGTCATGGATTCTTTTGCGCATGAGGTTCATCAACAGTTCGTGATTGAGTGTGTCAAAGTATTTGGACAGGTCTACAAGCACTGCCTGTGTATATCCCTTTTC
This sequence comes from Oscillospiraceae bacterium, assembly GCA_045615725.1. Classification (GTDB taxonomy): domain Bacteria; phylum Bacillota; class Clostridia; order Oscillospirales; family Oscillospiraceae; genus F23-B02. Next base: position 924 of record JAZLFI010000122.1, on the reverse strand, counting down.
CGCATACTCCTTTACCCTCTGTATTGCCTGCTGTCCGCTTCTGCCCGGTCTGTATCCGAAGCTGTTGTCCGAAAACTGCGGTTCATAGATTGGAACCAACTGCTGTGCTATTGCCTGCTGGATGATACGGTCTACGACTGTCGGTATTCCAAGCTTTCGCACTCCGCCATCCGATTTCGGGATTTCCTTCCGGCGCACCGGCTGCGGCTTATACTTCCCGTTCCGTATGCTTTCCACAAGTTCTTCCCCGTGTTCTCTCAGCCAAGGCAGCGCATCCTCGACGCTCATGCCGTCTATGCCGGGCGCTCCCTTGTTCGACTTTACCCGCTTGTAGGCTCTGTTAAGATTATCTCTCGCCAGTATCCTTTCAAGCAGGTCTGCACCGTCCTGTTCCTTTACTTCCTGACTGCCATCATTCTGCGCTCCCACATACTCTTCATGTTCCGCACTATCCCTTTGTGGGCAGCCCGCGTTACCGCGGTATTCTGCGTTCTTCATGCTGACCTCCTTCTGTAAGCTACTTAGGACTTACGATTGTTCAGCCCTTCCCACACCCTTTTTTTTTTTTTTTTTTTTTTGTGTGTGTGGTACTATGGCTTCTGCTGACTTCTTGCAGTTCGTTGTTACTGCGGATTTCTCCGTCTGCAAGACCTCCCCGGGTACTCACACATTCTTTCGCTCTTATGTCTGCCGCATCTACCGAGAACAAGTCCGTGCAGTTTTCGGGCTTTGGCTTCCTATGCAGTCTTACCCCTTGTTTCCAGCCTTATATGCGGTTTCTGTTCGTCAGACCAGAGCTTTGCCTCCGGCTTCCTTCAGATTTCATCTCACGATGAACACCCTTGCCTTTGGCTATGACCTTCCCACTGCCGGGCGGTCTCGGGTCTTTCACCCGTTAGAATGTGCGCTCGCCGGGCGCACATA
>JAZLFI010000121.1:0-12925 GCA_045615725.1 Oscillospiraceae bacterium | reverse complement strand
TTAATCATCATGCTGATACCTGTAACACCGCCGTCGAGAATAGTGTTGTTTATGAGAAAACACTCAATGGAAAATGCCGCACAGCATGCGCCCAAAGTTAGCATAATAAAAGCAAATAAGTGCTCCTTGCAGAAGCTTTTGAAGTTTTCGCTCATTCTGACCTCCTAAAAAATATGCTATGATGATAATTCATCATAGCATATAAAAAGTGAAAAATAGTAAACTGCGTGTAAAATCAGTCGCCCTCAATCATGCGGTAACCAACACCGATTTCGGTGAAGATATACTGAGGCTCGGCAGGATTTTTCTCAATCTTGCGGCGGATGTTCGCCATGTGGACGCGCAGACTCTGGTTGTTGCCGCGGGTGCCGGGACCCCAAAGCTCTTTGATTATGTAGTCATAGGTGAGAACCTTGCCTGCGCACTTGCCCAAAAGTCCTACGATTTTGTATTCGTTCTGAGTCAGATTTGCGTTGACACCGCCCACGGTTACCTGATGCTTGTCGTAGTCAATCTCAAGCTCGCCTGCCTTGAACTTACCCGTGGTGGCTATGGTTTCATTTGCAAGACCTGTACGGGTATGGCGGATTGCAGCGCGGATTCTTGCAAGAAGTTCGCCTGCACCGAAGGGCTTTGTTATATAGTCGTCTGCACCCATGTCGAGGGCTTCAACCTTGTCGCGCTCGTGGGAACGTGCGGAAACGACGACAATAGGGAGAAGAGTCCATTCACGGACGGATTTTATAATCTGTATGCCGTCAATGTCGGGAAGACCCAGGTCAAGAACGATAAGGTCGGGGCAATGGGAGGTTATCATGGAGTAAGCCTCCGCACCCGAGCGGGCGATGATAACATCATAGTCGTTGGAAACCAAAATGGTTTTAAGGAAGTTTGAAATACTGCGCTCGTCTTCAACAATAAGTATCTTATCCCTAATGTTCATTCTCTATATCCTCCATGGGTAATGTGAATCTGAATTCTGCACCGCCCTCGGGTCGGTTTGAGGCAAAAATTTCTCCGCCGTGGGCATTGACTATTGTCTTGCAGACGGCAAGCCCTATACCGCGGAAGCGGTTGCTGTCAACACCGCCGTCAACGGGATCTAACTGACCTTTGAAAAGCTTGTTGATTATTCGGGTGTCTATGCCTTGACCGTTGTCGGCAACGCTTATAATTGCATTATGTTCTGATGCGTTTACGTGTACGGAAATCCTGCTTGTGGTTTTGCCGTGATAGACGGCATTGTCCATAAGATTTATGATAACCTGCTCGATAAGCATGGCATCCGCACTGACCATGACAGGCTTATCGGGAACTTTAATATCAAGCTCAATATTGGGATTGCGCTTTTTGAATTTTACGCAGCACTCGCCGATAATCTCCTCCAGAAGTTCAGGCGATTTGGTGATGCTTGTGCTTTCCGTGCCGCTGATACGGGTTATGGAGAGAAGATTTTCCACCATGCGGACAAGCCATTCGGCATCGCTTTTTGCATCGTTAAGAAGAGTTTTTCGATTTCGCTCGGAAAGATTGTCGCCGCTGTCGATAACAGTGGTTATCGAACCTATAATTGACGTGAGGGGTGTGCGCAAATCGTGGGATATGGAGCGCAGAAGGTTTGCTCTGAGCTTTTCCTGCTCGCTTTCGTGACGCAGTTTTTCATGCTCGTGCACTCTCGTTGTCAGCGTAGAAATAACAAGAGATACTGCCAGCATGACGAGAAAGGTCATGGGGTATCCTGCAATTGAGAAGTCAATCTTCATGTAAGGATACGTAAATGCCCAGTTAACACCGAGAACACTGACCAGCGAGGCAAGTATGCCGTAAAAATATCCGTCGGTAGTAAGCGAGATGAGCAACACCGCAAGAACAAATATCAGCGGAACATGAACGTCCGTGGTCGCAAGATGCCTGAGTGAACTGCAGAAAAGCCATGCTCCGCCCAATATCAGAATGGATATTGCCCAGTTTCGCAGTGCGCGCAGTGTTTTACGGCGTGTTAAGTTTTCGTTATTCAAATCCATCACCGCATTAATTTTTTGTTTACTTAATTATACCATGTATTATATAAACGCGGTGTTAAGAAATTTACACCGCAGGAAATATCAGTCATATAATCGGTTTTTGTTGAAAAAACGCGCATTTTGCGATACAATATAATGGCAAAAAAGCGAGGGAGGTTTTGTCTTGCCCGAACAGGTTTATGAGCAGTATCACGAAAAAATTCTGCGGTACATACAGAGTAAAGTGAATAACCCCATACTTGCAGAGGATTTGTGCTCGGATGTGTTTCTGAAAATATGCGAAAAGTACGGCAGCTTTGATGAAAGTAAAGCCTCGCTGTCCACGTGGGTTTTCACTATTGCCCGAAATACGCTGACAGACTATTACCGCACAAGACGGGTATACAGCGAGATACCCGAAACCTTAAGTGATGACAGCGATGTTGAGGAAAGCATCTGCAATGCGGAGATGCTGGATATACTTGCCGATGCGCTGGAGAGCCTCCCGGAACGCGAGCGAGATATAATAGTATTCAGATACTATTCAGGTCTTACGCTCAAGGCAATCGCCGAAAAGCTGAATATATCCTATGCCTATGTAAAGGTGCTTCATAACAAAGCCCTTGCGCAGATGAAAAATTATTTTTAAAGACTTATAGCCATTTTTGAAATCCAATCGTATATAAAGACAAACGATGGGGAGGTAGATTATATTGGAACGGAAAATTAAACAGCTGTTTGATTATCAGCGCTTTGAAAATAATCCACGACTCGGCAAATTGATTGCCGAGACCGAATCCTGCTGTGGCGTAGAACTCAGCGATGAGGAGCTGTTCATGGTTGCCGCTGCAGGCGAAATCGACAATACTGAAGAAAAACCCTGAAAGTCTTTGACTTTCAGGGTTTTTCTTTTTGGAGATTATTTTGCCAATGAAGAAAAGTTATAAACAATGTCGGCAATCTGACCGCGGGTGATAATTGCGGATGCATTGAAGTAGCCGCTGTCAAATCCGCTTATAATTCCGTTTTGGCTTGCCCAGGTAACTGCATCCCGATACTCGGAGGGGATCAGCTTAAAGTCCTTGTAATCGGCTTTGCCGCTTATCTGGGGACTGCCTGCATAGCGATAGAGCATCGTAACTGCCTGAGCGCGGCTTACGCAGGACGAGGGCTTGAAGCTCAGTTTTGTAACGCCGCTGATTATGCCCTGGTTATATGCCCAGACTATGGCATCGTATGCCCATGAAAGCTTGTTCACGTCTATAAACGGAGCCCTCATGCCGCTGACATCGGGTGAACCTGCCATGCGGTAGAGAATGGATGCCATCTGCGCACGGGTCATGGCAAAGTCGGGACAGAAGAAGTGCTCCGTTTCGCCGGACATGAGGCCGTTGTTGTAGCAGTACATAACGCCCTCGTAGTATCTGTTTTCCTTGTTGACATCAAGGAAGGGCAGAGGCTCGGTCAGCGTTTCGATAATCTGCTTGGCCATGAATTCCTGACCTTTTTCGTTGGGGTGGAACATTCTGATTGTTGAATACTTCATGCCGTTTAAGCCCTTGGGAAGCTGAGTCCAGTCGATAGCCGCCGAACCGTAATAGGTGGTGCCTGTCACATCAATGAATGTGTATTCGTCACGGGCGGGACAGAGGTATTCAATGTAGTCATTAATTCCCGCAACCATGAGGTCGGAAACGAGGTAAATGTCAATGCCAAAGGACTCTTTGAAGTCAATGGGGAAGTTCAGGTTCAGCGGGTCGCTGAAGCCGAGAACATAAAGATCTACATCGGGGTTGAGAGTCTTTATTGCGTCAATGGCAAGGGGCAGATTGTGCTTGAACATCAGGAAACCGACTTCGAGAGAGTTTATGTAGTCAAGCAGAATTTCAACTATCTGCTCGCCTGTTGCAATGCGGAGAATTTCTGTGAAGGCCTCGGCAAGATTGTCAAAGGGCTTTATTGAAAGCTCGCCCGTGTCGTCGATGAGAAGGTATCCGAACTTGTTGACGGTGACGGTCAGTGCATAGGTGAAGATATCGTTCTCGCCGTAGTTCATGGTGATGATATCCGCCTTTGCAATATCCTCAGCCATTCTTTCGCCCTCACCGTCAAGGGCATCGGGCGGGAGATAGTTCAGTCCATTGCGGAAATAATCGCTTTTGTAGTATGCGCTGTACTGGTCATTGTCATATTCAAAGCCGGGATAGTTGAGTTCCCTTAGGAATTCAGTCGTCCGCCATGCGCTGTGGGCGTGCATATAGGTGTTCTCAGCGCCGATTGCCTGACTGACAAGATCGACATAGCTTCCGGGTATGACGTTCTTATCGCAGATCTGAGAGCCTTCGGGGAGCATGGCATAGTATGCGTAGGTGCCGTAGGCGGCGGCAATGCTGTCACCCAGTACGGTATAGTTCTTATACTGTCTTACAAGACCGTCCTTCGGAGAATAAGCGGATGCCGATGCTCCGATACTCATAATGCTGACGGTCAGAATAATTGCCAGTATTAATGACAGGTATCTTTTGTATCTTCTTCCCACTGTTTTCAACCCCTATTACAAAAATCAGAATTTGAAGCTGAACAAGTTTTTGATAGCGCCGATTATTGTAAGCTTGGGAATTACTACGCTTGAGGGGTCGGTAATCTGATTTTTACCGTCGGCATCGTAATAGAGCTTGCCGTTATCATTGCAGATATAGTATTCGATGTTGCCTGCGTTAAAGAGGGTAGCCTCCTTTGCCGCGACTTTGGTGAGCTGGAGTTTGGGCGCATTGAGCTCAGCCGATGCTTCGTCTATGCACTCTTCGAGGGCTTCGACAGCCTCTGCATCATCGCCCAGTACATCCGCGATATATTCGCTGTCGTCGAGATTGTTTGCGATCTGAGTTGCGGTTAGTTTGTCAACATCAAATGCATCCATAATCTTGGTGATGAGAAGCTTGGGGAACTGAGCACCGAACTTGATTGTATTCTGAGTAACATTTTTTGAGATTGTGTTGAGCTCGCCTGCAAATGCCTGATAGCCCTTAATCTTGCCGTTGAGAGCCTTGACAATCGCATCAAACAGCTCGCGGCAGCCCTGACGGTTAGGGTGGCTGAAGAAGGTGTTGCCGATGCTGGAACGTACGCCGATTGCGGCGACGGTCTTCATAGTATTGCTGCTGAGAAGCTTGTCTATGGCTGCCAGAATATCCGCATCATTAAATCCGTCTCCTTCAATGTTGGCGGCAGTTACTTCGCTGATGAGGTCGCGGAGTGCATGCTTGAGCTCGCTCTCGGCTTTGCTTGTGTCGCTGTTTTCGAGCAGGTCATCAATGGGAATGGGGTTGTTTGCGTAGCCTGCCTGCAGAACAGTCATCATGGTGTCGTATGCGTTTTCGGTTGCCTTTGCATAAAGCTCGGGGCAGTTGGCTTCGCAGTATTCAACAAAGTAAGGGAGATTGTTTCTGAAGTAGCCTTCGTTGCTCATGGCGGTGATTGCCTTTGAGTCACCCATTGATGCGGCAATCTGCGCCGCAACGCGGAACTTGAGGTACATGGGAAGAGTGGTGTCGTAAACGTCGAGACAGTCTCTCATGTCCTGATCGAGAGTCGCGGGGTCACCGTTATACTCGCCGAGCTGATCCATGAAGCAGGTAACTCTGCCGTTCTTGGTGACATCGGCATAGAGGTATTTGCCTGCATAGGGAGAGAGCAGGGAGGTGTAGGTGTTTGCAACATCTGTTGCAATGCCGAGAATGTCGCCGAAGGGGATTGCTATATCGAAGAGGGAAGCCTCAAGACCAGCCATAATGTTCTGAACATTGAGAACAACGATGGTTGCATCGGGATTCCAGTTTAAGATAATCTTCATGGTTGCGTCGAAGTTTACGCAGTAACCGAGAATGGCATATGCCAAAGTGTCGGTCATGTTGTCAAGGGTCTCGAAAAGCGAAGCGTCGATAATTCCGAGAGAGACAATGCCTGCTTCAATCTGAGAGCGGATTGAGTAGTACATGTCCGCATACTTGGCGGGAATTACGCGGTGCAGGTCATTGCCGTAGCTGTTGTTCAGAAGGTTGTTGGTAAGATAAACGCCGAAGTTGTTCAGCCCCATGTCATATGTAATGAGGTCGGCTTCTTTGATGCTGGCCTCATAGTCTGCACGAATCTCGTCCAGATTTGAGTACCACCATGTCCAGGAATCCTCTGGGTCATAGAAGCGCCATGAGGTGTAGTCATCGGCGGTGAATTCGGGGTCAATGAGGAAGCGAAGCTCTTCAACACGCATGGAACTCTGGGCAAGCTGGTCATGGTCAACTTCGTAGCCTTTGCCCTCAAGATATTCCTTTACCAGCGCGGGATAGGAATAGGCGGGGGTGCTTCGGTATCCGGAAATATCACCGGGCGTACCGGTCTGCGCTCCGCTGAGTATGGGATTAGCGTACATATCTTCGGTTAAGTAGCCGTGCAGAGCATAACCGTTGGAGTTGGAAGCGCCGAGAGAAACGTAGTGAAATACATTTGACTGAGCTTCCGTACTGCTTTCTGCAAGTGCGGGAAGACACATCAAGCTGACAAGCATGATGATTGCCAGTGCCAGAGATAAAGTCCTTTTAACCTGTTTTTTCATCTGAATTCCTCCTGATTTCCCCGATTTTTTGTGTAAAAAGTAAAAGCCTATGCTTATAAAGACGGATTAAATAAAGAAATATTGTTAATTTATACGAAATTTTCAATTAGTTTAATAAATTATTATCACAATAATATTTAAAAGTCAACGATCTTACGAAAAAACAAGCAAATTCTGTAGAATTTGCTTGTTTTTTCGTAAGGCTTTTATAACTTTTGAAGCTGGAAATGGGAAAACAAAAAGGACAGGCGCGAAGCCTGTCCTTTTTAATAAGATTAAAAAACAAAATTAAAACAGCCCGACAATCTGATTGATCAGAGCGGTGATGTCGGGAACGAGGTCGGTGAAGAAGCTTAGGTCGATTCCGAGCTTTCCGATGATGCCCGTAATTGCGGGAAGCAGTCCTGTGATTGCGCTGATGATTTCCATAGTCATTCTCCTTGTAAATTAAAATATGTATTTCCCACGAGGTGGGACTTGCTGTTAAAACTATATGCGGGGAGAACGGAGAATATGACTGATTTTTGTAATTGAGCGAAGCGGAATGGTCACGCCGCAAGGGATTTTCGCATATTTGCTTCGCAAATCTGCCGGGCTTGAAGCGTAGCTTCTGCGCCCCTCGATGCTAAAAACATGCCACCGGCATGTTTTCTTGACGCATCGACCCTTTCGGGTTCGAATCCCTTGCGCATCGGAACAAAAAATAAAAGAGACACACAGTGTGTGTCTCTTTTATTCTGGCACGCCGCAAGGGATTCGAACCCCTGACCTTCTGGTCCGTAGCCAGACGCTCTATCCAGCTGAGCTAGCGGCGCATAACGCTTTGCGCCTAGATATATTAGCACAGCATAACGGCAAATGCAAGCCTTTTTTACCAAAAAAGAATAATTTTTTCTTCTGCTTGGATTAGAGACCCATGGAGCTTGAAACTGCGTCTGCAACCTCACCCATGGTCTTTAAGGTTTTGCCCACAATATTTTTGGGGCCTTTTTTTGAAGTCATGGCAATACCGAAACAGCTGCCGACAGCGGTGCCGATACCCATGCCTATAAGAAAGTTGGCTTTTTTCATTGTTTACACCTCCGAAACATATTATGTCCATATTTCTTTTGCTACTTTGGTGTAATATGTGGTATAATTACAATGTATAGTTATGTTCTCGAAAGGAGAAAACCTATGAGCGTAAAAATACTGGCTGTTGGCGACGTCTGCGGCGAGCCCGGCCTTGAATATCTTGAGAAAAACCTTCGCCGTCTGCGCAAGGAAATGGAAATTGATTTTGTTGTTGTAAACGGCGAAAATGCAAATGTTGTCGGAATTACTCCGCGGCAGGCCGACAGCATATTCCGAGCCGGCGCGGACGTTATAACTCTCGGAAACCACACATGGACCCGAACCGAGCTTCGCCCTTACCTTGATGAGAGAAAGCGCATTCTCCGTCCCGCCAACTGCGCACCTCAGTGCCCCGGCAGAGGAATTGAGGTATATAAAACAAATTTCGGCGATGTCTGCGTTTTAAATCTGATGGGACATTTTACATTGGACACCAATACGGATAACCCCTTTGTCATTGCCGACGGATACATGGAAGAGATAAAGGAAAAGATAATCCTTGTTGACTTCCACGCTGAGGGAACAAGCGAGAAGCGGGCGATGGGCTTTATGCTCGACGGCAGAGCAAGTGCCGTCTGGGGAACTCACACCCATGTTCAAACCTCGGATGCCTGCGTGCTTCAAAACGGCACAGGCTATATCACCGATCTCGGTATGACGGGCGCAATAAACTCGGTTATAGGCATTGAGCCCGAGCAGTCAATCGGAAAATTTTTCGGAGACCCGCCGAGAAGATACGATTCGGCAAAAGGCCCTGCGAAGCTTGAGGGCTGTATTTTTGAAATTGACCCCGAGACAGGCAGATGTCTCAAGGCAGAAGGGATAAGACTTACATGAGCACGATAAAATTACTGCACGCGGCGGATCTGCATCTGGATTCCCCCTTTGAAGGGCTTCCCGAGGAAAAAGCCGCGCAGAGAAGAATAGAACAGCGCGAGCTTCTCGGCAGAATAGCCGATGTTGCGCGCGACCAGGAGGTACAGCTTGTACTGCTGTCGGGTGATCTGCTGGACTCGGAGAGCGCTTACGGCGAAACCGCGGAAGAGCTTGTACAGACTCTGGCAAGCATTCCCGCACCCGTGGTGATCTCGCCGGGCAACCACGATTATTATTCCCGACGTTCGCCCTATTATCGACTGCATTTCCCAAGCAATGTGCATATCTTTACCAAAAACGAGATTGAGTGCATCGAAATGCCCGAAATCTCCGCCCGGGTTTACGGCGCGGCATTTATCGATAAGTACAGCGAGGGACTGCTGAAAGGCTTTTCCGTAGAGAAAAAGCCCGATACAATTGACCTTATGTGCATCCACGGTGAGGTGGGCAAGACATCGCAGTACAATCCCATGAGCGAGGACGAGATAGCCGCGTCAAATCTCGACTACATAGCCCTCGGTCATATCCACAAGGGAAGCGGGCTGAAAAAGGCGGGCAATACATGGTATTCATGGCCGGGATGCCCCGAGGGACGCGGCTTTGACGAGCTCGGTGAGAAGTACATCAGCCTCGTCGCCGTAATCGACGGCGAGTGCCGCGTTATGCCCGTATCCGTTTCAAACAGAAAATATGAAATTCTCCCCATAAATCTCGGCGAAGGCGAAGCGCTTGAAGCAATCGAGAGCGCACTTCCCGAGAATACGGAAAACGATATTTACCGCATCATTCTGCGCGGTGAAACCGATTCAGCACCCGATGCGGCAAAGCTGAAGGAGTGCCTTGAAAACCGATTCTTCAGTCTTCAGCTTCGCGACGAAACTGAGATCCGCCGCGATATCTGGGAAAAAGCGGGTGAGGACAGCCTGAGAGGACTGTTCCTGCAGAAGCTCAAAGCCATGCTTGACAGCACAGCCGATGAAGCGGAAAAGGAAAAAATCGTTCAGGCGGCTCGCTGGGGCCTTGCCGCAATGGACAAGCGGGAGGAGGTAGTGCGCCATGAAGATTAATAAGCTCACAGCCTCTTTCGGAAAGCTTAACGGCGATACCCTTGAGCTCAAGGACGGGCTCAATGTCATATGTGCCCCCAATGAAAGCGGAAAGAGTACATGGTGCGCTTTTATCCGCACTATGCTCTACGGCATTGACAGCGCCGAACGCGCTAAGGCAGGTCACCTGCCCGATAAACAGAGATACGCACCCTGGTCGGGGGCACCCATGCAGGGCGAGATGGAAGTCACCGTCGGCGATAAGAACATAACACTCAGCCGCGAAACAAAATCAAAGAATGCCCCCATGCGCGAGTTTTCCGCAGTTTATACGGGAACAAATATTCCTGTTGAGGGCATGAATGGAAGCAACGCGGGCGAAATGCTCACGGGCGCAACGAAGGATGTTTTCTGCCGCAGTGCATTTGTTGCACAGGGCAAAATCAGCGTTGACGGAAACTCGGATCTTGAAAAGCGCATAGCGGCAATCGTAGCCTCGGGCGACGAGGATTGCTCATATGCCGAAACGGATGAACAGCTCCGCGCTTGGCAGAGAAAAAGAAGATTTAACCGCAAGGGTAAGCTTCCCGAGCTCGAGCAGGAAATTGCAGAGCGGGAACAGCTTTTAAACGAGCTTCAGTTTGCAAACGACGAAAAGGAACGCCTTACCGACAGCCTTTACCACGCAAAGAAAAAGGTGAAAGAGCTTGAGGAAGCCGTGACCGAAAGCCGCAAGACTGCCCGCAAGGAAGCACTTGCAAATCTGCAGGCAACGCGCATTCACCTCGGCGAGTGCATCGACGCTCACGAGGAAGCTGACGAAGAGCTGGACAAATGCCGAAGCGAACTGCAGATGAGCGTTCTCGGCGAATATGAGCCCGACGAGGTAAACGAAACTGCAAAAGAAGATATAGACCGCGCAGAGAAGCTGAAGGCGGCTTCCGAAAAGAAGGCAAGCTATGTCGTGCCTATTATAATGGCAGTCCTGGCGCTTGCGATACTCGCAGTCGGATATTTTGTGAATTACTATATCTGCACCGCAGCAGTCATTCCGCTTGTTATCGGTGCGATTATGATTAAAAAGTGCAGTGATGTTAAAATGCGCGCGCTCGAAGCTGCCGACGAGAGGGCGGACATACTTTCAAAGTATAAGGCGGATGACGAGGACGCCATTAAAGAATGCGTAGAAGAATACAATCTGCTTTACGCGCTGTTTACAGCGGCGAGCGAAAAGGAAGAAAACGCCGCAAAGGAAATGGCGGAAGCCCGCAAATCGCAGGAAGATTCCGAGAGTACGGCACTTAACGACCTTGACTTTACAAGCGGCGACAGCAATGCTGCACGACTTAGCCGCGAGTATCTTGCTGCCCAGCAGAACAGCGACTATATTTCCGACCGCATATCCGAAATGCGCGGCAAAATTCAGGCCATGGGCGACCCCCTTGTAATCGGCTCCGAGCTTAGCAGTATGCAGGCCGAATATGAGGAAATCAGCGCGGAATATGAGGCAATATCCCTTGCTGTGGATGTGCTGCGCGAAGCCGATGCGGATATTCAGAGCCGCTTTTCGCCTGTTCTCGGTCAGACTGCGGCAAACTATATGTCGCTCATAACAGGCGGAAAGTATGATTCAATTCTCATCAACCGCGACTTCTCCGCAAAAACCAAGGCGGACGGGGACACGGTTGCACGTCAGACCGAATATTTAAGCGCAGGCACCCTTGACCTTATGTACCTGGCAGTGCGCCTTGCGGTGTGCGAAATGGCACTTCCCGAGGATGCAAACTGCCCGCTTATTCTTGACGATACACTTGTAAACCTCGACAATGAACGCACCGCACAGGCGATGAAGCTTCTCGGGGAAATTGCAAAGACAAGGCAGGTAATTCTCTTTACCTGCAGATAAGGAGATATATCATGGCTGATTTTTCTCACTTCAACGACAATGGACGCGCCAGAATGGTTGACGTTTCCGAAAAATGCGAAACAAACCGCACCGCAGTTGCGGCAGGCAGAGTCTTAGTAAATGAAGAAACCTTCCGTCTCATAAAAACTGGCGGAATGAAAAAAGGCGATGTTTTCGCAACGGCGCAGATTGCGGGCATCATGGGCGCAAAACGCACCCCCGACATAATCCCAATGTGCCATCCGATTATGATATCGGGCGTTGATATCGACTTTAATCTCAACGAGGAAGAGCTTGCTGTTGAGATTTGCGCAACTGCAAAATGCACGGGTGTGACGGGAGTCGAGATGGAAGCGCTTACCGCGGTTTCCGTTGCGGCACTGACCGTTTACGATATGTGCAAGGCTGTGCAGAAGGATATGGTAATAAGCGATATACGACTGCTGAAAAAAACAGGCGGCAAGAGCGGCGAATTTGTTCGTGAGGAAAAATAAGTGAAGAATGTTGTTATTATCGGTGGCGGTGCGTCGGGCATGATTGCGGCGCTTACTGCGGCTGAGGACAAGGATAATAATGTAATACTGCTTGAGCGCCAGCAACGCGTCGGCAGAAAGCTTCTCGCCACGGGCAACGGACGATGTAACCTGACAAATGTGGGCGCAACTATTGAAAACTACCACGGGGAAAATCCCGAGTTTGCGGAAGCGGCGCTTTCGAGATTCACTCCCGAGGATACGCTCAAGTTCTTCGAGGGCTTGGGACTTGTTACGGTTACGGAATACGGCGGCAGGGTTTACCCACTTTCAAACTCGGCAAACTCCGTCGTTGATGTTCTGCGCTTTGCTCTTGAGCAGAAAAACGTCACAGTCAAGACCTCCTGCCCTGCAAGAGAAATCCGCAAAAACGGCGAGGGCTTCACTGTCATAACCGATGAAGAAAGCATAAATGCCGATGCGCTCATCATGGCATGCGGCGGCGCGGCAGGAGCAAAGTTGGGCGGTGTTATGGACGGCTATGAGCTTTTAAAGCCTTTGGGACATAAGCGCACAAATCTGCGTCCGTCACTGGTACAGCTTATATGCGACCCGACCTATCCCCGCGCACTGAAGGGTGTTCGTGCAGAGGCGACTCTGCGGCTCACTTCGGGCAAAACAGAGCTTGCAAATTCAAAGGGCGAACTGCAGTTCATCGAGGCGGGACTTTCCGGCCCTGCGGCATTTGATATTTCCCGCGCGGCAGCCTTCTGCGACCCCGGTACAGTTGTACATGTTGATTTTCTCGATATGCTCGATGCCGCGGCGGTTGTTAAGCTTCTGAAGCGACGCGCTGATAATCTGCCAAGACTCAGCACCGACGAGCTTCTGACGGG
>JAZLFI010000120.1:0-1261 GCA_045615725.1 Oscillospiraceae bacterium | reverse complement strand
ATCACCGAAAAGGGCATCGCGCGTACATTCCAGAACATCAGACTCTGGAAGAGCATGACCGTTTTTGAAAACGTACTTCTTGCAAAGCATATGCGCGCAAAGCAGAATTTCCTTTCCGCCACATTCAGAGGCAACGCAAAGCAAGAAAAGCGTATGCGCGAGGAAACGATGGCTCTTCTCGTTGAGCAGGGACTTGATAAATTCAAGGACGAAATCGCGACAAGCCTTCCCTACGGCCTTCAGCGCAGACTTGAAATTGCGAGAGCTCTTGCCTCCGACCCGAAGCTTCTTCTTCTCGACGAGCCTGCGGCAGGCATGAATCCGCAGGAAACACAGGAACTCGCTGAATTCATAAAGGAAATCAGAGACAAATACAATCTGACAATCTTCCTCATTGAGCATCATATGGACCTCGTTATGCAGATTTCCGATTACATCTATGTTATCGACTTCGGCAGCGAAATCGCTCAGGGCGTTCCCGAGGAAATTCAGTCAAATCAGCGTGTTATTGACGCATATCTGGGGGTTGTTGAAGATGAGTAATGCAATACTGAAAATCAATGATCTTAAAGTTAATTACGGCGGTATCGAGGCTGTTAAGGGCATCAGCTTTGAGGTAACCGAGGGCGAAATCGTTACCCTCATCGGCGCAAACGGCGCAGGCAAAAGCTCAACGCTCCGCTCAATCGTCAGCCTTGTAAAGCCCGCGTCGGGCACAATCGAGTTCAACGGCGAAAACATCGCGGGTATGGACACAACCTCTATCGTAACAAAGGGCATCACCCTTGTTCCCGAGGGAAGAAAGATTTTCCCCGACCTCACAGTTGAAGAAAATCTTAAAATCGGCGCATATCTCCGCAAGGACGACCTTACAAAAGACCTTGAGTGGGTTTACTCCCTTTTCCCGAGGCTTAAGGAACGCCACTGGCAGGCAGGCGGCACGCTTTCGGGCGGCGAGCAGCAGATGCTGGCGGTTGGCCGCGCTCTTATGAGCAAGCCCAGGGTAATCATGATGGACGAGCCCTCGCTCGGCCTTGCTCCCCTCGTTGTAAGAGACATTTTTGAAATCATCAAAACTGTCAACAAAGAGGGTATCACCGTTCTTCTTATTGAGCAGAACGCGAACATGGCTCTTAAGGTAGCTCACCACGGCTATGTTATGGAGACAGGCCGCATCACAATGAGCGGCACAGGTCTTGAGCTTCTCGAAAATGAGGAAATCAAGGAAGCGTACCTCGGCAAGCAGAAGAAATAAAACGCA
>JAZLFI010000119.1:0-1524 GCA_045615725.1 Oscillospiraceae bacterium | reverse complement strand
TTGCTTATTCTTTACAGATTGATGTTTTCGGTTAAATATGATATTCTTAGTAAATCGGAGCGTGATAAAAATGCGAATGAGAAAAAAACCTAACTTAGTGCCGCGAATGGAAAAGTGTGCGGCAGTTCAGATAAAGGAGCCGAAAGCCCTCAGGGGTATCTGGCGGCAGGAATTTTCCGAAAAGGAAAAGCTTTGGCTCGAGCTTGGCTGCGGAAAAGGCCGCTTCACTGTGGGCACGGCGCAGGAAAACCCCGACGTTATGCTCATCGCCCTTGAAAAAGTCGCCGATGCCATGGTCATCGGCATGGAGCGCGTCTGCGCCGCGGAGGTGGAGAATGTCCGCTTCATGGACATCGACGCGCTTGAGCTTCGCGAGATATTCAATAAGGGCGAGGTTGATCGCATCTTCATAAACTTCTGCGACCCCTGGCCGAAAAGCCGTGACGCAAAGCATCGCCTCACCGCACCCGGATTTCTGCGCAGCTACGCAGACCTTCTCGAAAACGGCGGCGAGATTCATTTCAAGACCGACAACCGTCCCCTCTTCGACTGGTCTGTTGAGCAATTTACCGCCGAGGGCTGGGAGCTTAAGGAAGTCACAAACGACCTCCACAGTAAGGGCATATGCGGAGTGATGACCGATTATGAGGCAAAGTTTCACGAACTGGGCACACCCATAAACCGCCTTGTTGCCGTTCGCTGTGAAAGCACAAAGGACGGCGCCTCGGGTGAGGTGCCCCGTCTGCGCGATGCCGCCCTCGCCGATGCAAGAGGCGCACAGGAGGAAGATAAATGAGATTTATAAGCTGGAATGTAAACGGTCTGCGTGCCGCCGTAAAGAAAGGCTTTGAGGATGCCTTCTGGGCGCTGGATGCGGATTTCTTCTGCGTTCAGGAAACCAAGCTTCAGGAGGGTCAGATTGAGCTGGATTTGCCCGGCTACGAAAGCTACTGGAGCTATGCGGAAAAGAAAGGCTACTCCGGCACTGCCATCTTCACAAAGCATACTCCCCTGTCCGTGAGCTATAATCTCGGCATCCCCGAGCACGACACCGAGGGCAGAGCAGTCACCCTCGAATACGAAGACTTTTACCTCGTCTGCGTCTATACTCCCAACGCGCAGGACGGGCTCAAGCGCATTGACTACCGCATGAGCTGGGAGGACGCATTCAGAGATTACCTCTCGGGCTTGGATAAAGTTAAGCCCGTCATCGTCTGCGGCGATATGAACGTCGCCCACGAGGAAATTGACCTTAAAAACCCCGCCACAAACCGCGGCAACGCGGGCTTTTCCGACGAGGAGCGCGGCAAGTTCACGGAGCTTCTAGATGCAGGCTTCACGGACTCTTTCCGCTACCTCTATCCCGACCGCCGCGATGCCTATTCATGGTGGAGCTACCGCGCCGCCGCAAGAGAGCGGAACGTGGGTTGGCGCATTGACTATTTCGTGGTGTCCAATAGACTCCGCGAGAACATTAAGGAAGCATACATACTGCCCGAAATCACGGGCTCGGACCACTGCCCC
>JAZLFI010000118.1:0-24590 GCA_045615725.1 Oscillospiraceae bacterium | reverse complement strand
GCAACGGGGGAGTACCGGCTTGATATGCACATCGGCATAGTGGCACTCATGGTCATATCCACCGCGGTGTTTGTGCTGCTTGGTATTTACCTCGGCCGCAACGGGAAATTGCAGAAGAAAGGCCGAGTTATCGGAATCGCTGTTGCCATCTGCGCATTCATAGCTTCATTCTTCACGGCATACAGCAGTGCACCGCTGTTTAACAGCTTCCCCACAAGCATGGAATACAACGTCACGACCTCGTTTAACGAGTTGGGCTTTAACTACTGCTTCCTGCACAACTTTAACCTCTACGGCGTGGACAAGCCCGACGGTTACTCGGCAAGCGAGGTTGAAGGCTACATAGAAAACTTTAAAGCCGCCGAGCCCGACACGGTAAAGCCGCAGATACTTATGATAATGTGTGAGGCATTCAGCGACTTAAACGACAACCCCGCCTTTGACTACGTGGAAGAGGAAAGCCCTCTGCATTACTACCACATGGTACGTGACAGCGAAAACTGCATAAGCGGCGAGATAGTCGTTCCGAACTTCGGCGCAGGCACGGCGAATACGGAGTTTGACGTCATAACGGGCATGCAGACAAACCTCATCAGCGACAGCAGCAACTCCGCGCTCCGCTCATTCCACAAGGACATCCCCAGCGCGGCGCAGGTGCTGAAAGCTAACGGATACGATACATACTACATGCACCCCGGCATGAGCTGGTTTTATAACCGCGACAGCGCCATGAGTCATATGGGTTTTGACTCCAAGGAATTTGTTGACGACTTTGTAGACAAATCGGGCCGCGACAGTGTATTCCTTGAGGAACTCATTTCCCAGCTGGAAAGCCGCACCGCAAACGGCGAAAAGCTTTTCACCTACTCGACCACCATTCAGAATCATCAGGCATATGTCTATTCCAAATACGACTTTGAAATCCCCAAGGTTAAGACCAAGGTAGAACTTTCTCCCGAAGCGGAGGAATTCCTTTCCGTTTACACTTACGGCATAGGCTGTTCTTCTGAGATGCTTTATAATCTTACCGAGTATCTCAATGCTTTGGATGAACCCTATATGCTGGTGTTCTTCGGTGACCATCTTCCCGCTCTGGGTGCGGACTTCCTAAGCTACAAGGAGCTGGGGCTCGACATCGGCGAAAACGGCACGGCACAGCAGCTGGTGGACTCCTGCACAACACCTTATGTTATATGGATAAACGATGCATACAAAAACAGCATTGATTTTGAGCAGGCGGTCAAAGACCTTGAGCTTCCCGAAAACGGAAGAATAAGCGCAAGCTTCCTCGGAGATGTTGCTCTCGAGCTTGCAGGCTACGATGTGACCGACCCGTATTTCAGCTTCCTCAGCCAGCTTCGCAGAGAAACTCCGATTATAAAAACGGGCATTGTCGGAACTTCCGACGGAGCGCTTATTGACGAGCCGAGCGACGCACAGCAGGCGCTTGTTGACAAGCTCCACGACTGGCAGTACTACCGCATGAAAACAGAAAAAGTTTCGTGAACCCAAATAAAAAACCACCGCTGAGTATTCAGCGGTGGTTTTGTTATGCTTTGGGTTTATGCCATGTCGCGGTAGATGAAGGTTACAACCTGGCCGCGGGAGCATGCGGTATTGGGCTGGAAGTGAGTTGCGTCATAGCCCTTGGTGATGTTGTTCTTTGCTGCCCAGCAGATTGCATTGTAGTAGGGGCTGGAAGAAGAAACATCGGTGAAGGGGCAGCTGCCCTTGACGGAGGGCTGACCCTCGTAACGCCACAGGAAGGTGACGAACTGAGCACGGGAAACAGTGTCGTTGGGCTTGAAGTGAGTTGCATCGAAGCCCTGAGCTATGCCCTTTTCAGCGGCCCATGCGATTGCCTGTGCATAGGGGCTGGAAGCGGATACATCCTTGAAGGGACATGCGCTCTTGGGAGAGGGGCAGCCTGCCGTACGCCACAGGAAGGTTACAACCTGACCGCGGGTGCAATCGTCGCCGGGCTTGAAGTGGGTTGCGTCAAAGCCCTTTGCAATACCCTTGTCTGCAGCCCAGTTGATGGCAGCTGCATAGGGGCTGGATGCGGAAACATCGACGAACTTGCCGCTGGTGCCGTTGGTTGCGATTGCAATATCATCGAGTATTTCTTTGAAGAATGCCTTGGTTTCGCCGGCGGAGTTGGTGACGTCAAGGAGTCCGCCGCAGAAGTCCATGTGGTCATAGCCTCTGTCGGGCATTGTCATCCACATGCCAGGCTGAGCAACGCCGTCCCAGTCCTTGTGAGGACAGCCGAATATATAGCTTGCGGTGATGGTGTTGACCATGCCGTCGTTGGGGAGCCATTTCTCGTCAACAACACAGTAGGGCTTGCCGTAGATATCGGTCAGAACTTCGTTTGAGTTGGTGTAGTAGCCCATCTTCTGAGAGAAGGGTACGAAGGGAACCCAGGTGTTGCCGCCGGGCAGAGAGTTGCCGGTGAGAGGATCTGTATAGGTGGTGCAGCCTGCGTATGCATAGTAGTATACGTTGTCATAGCACTCCCAACCGAGCTTCAGCTGGTTGCATCCGGGAACGGACAGGTCATACAGTGCGTTGTCATAGCCGTCGAGGAACTTTGCGGTACGGATAAGATCAAGAGTGTAATGGTAGTCGGGGTTGTTGCTCTTGGTGATGCCGAACTGCTCAAGCTGGAAATCGTAAATGCTGTTGAAGATAGTGCCGCCGATGATGTTGGCCATTTCGTCCATGATAGTGGTAACAGCAATAGCGGAGTGGTCACATGCATCGATGAAGGTGGTGCCGTTAAGAACACCTGCAAGAGATACAATGCAGTTTACCAGGTTCTCGCCGTTGTAGTCGCCCCAGAACAGGGGAGAGCAGTAATCGTGCCAGTCGCCGCCCTTTGCTGCGGCCTGCTGCTTTGCCCAATTTCTTTCTGCCTGGTCGCCTTCAGCAAGCAGATAGAGGAAATATGCGCTGGTCGGACCGCCGAAGGAGTGGCCGACGAGGTTGATCTTGTTGTCATACCAGCCTGTTACCTTGCCGTTCTTATAGATGGGACCCCATCCTTCGAACAGAGGATTGCCGGTATAGTCACGGCCGTAACGCTCGTGACCTAAGGGACAGCCGACTTCTTTAAATTCGGCAACTGCCTGATTGCAGTGTGCCTGACCGTAGTCGGTTCTGGTACCGGTTATCTGTGCAAAAAGTTCACAGCAGCGGTCCCAGCAGCTGGAGAGGGGACCTACACTCACGGCATAGGCATCTGCGCCCAGACCGTTCATGTAGTTGATCATGTTGCCGTTTGTCATGCCCCAGTAAGGCATGATTGCATTGATGTCGTCCTCGTCTGCCCAGCCGAGGAAGCCGTGGATGCATACCGTGGGGTATTTTGCGTATGCGGGCTCTTCAGCTGCTGCAGATGTGCTCATTGCTCCGCATACCAGCGGAACGAACAGAACAACTGCAAGGACGAGAGCGAGTGCTTTGGACAAATATTTCTTCGCTTTCATTGATTTTCCTCCTTTTCATTTGTTAACCCTTTATACAATAGAATAATATAAAACATTACACAAGTCAACGAAATGTCCAAACTGTTCGCGCAAAAAGGCAGAAAACGAACACGGCGTGCAGTAAAATGCCTGATTATTAAAGCTTGTAGTAATATGGAAAGAAAAAGATTTAAGAAAAAATCAGATTAGTCGTTAAAAATCCTTGACAATTAAGGGATATTGTGATATTTTACATGGGCGCTCCAAAGACAGCAGGTAGCATTTTGTGTAAACCCTGCCGAGGATAGCATCAAATTATTGATTGCTTACTGCCTCTGTGTCTATTGGATACAGAGGTTTTTCTTTATGAGCGTGAACATTAGTGTGGAGGTGAAAAACACACATGCCGAACGCAAAAGTTCTCAGCGAAAAGCAGGCGATAGTAGAAGCACTCGCAGAGCGTCTCCAGAACGCAGGCTCCGGTATCTTCGTTGACTATCAGGGTATCACCGTAGCAGAAGACACCGCACTCCGTACCGAGATGCGCAAGAGCGAAGTTGAGTACACCGTCGTCAAGAACACTCTTACCAGATTTGCTCTGGATAAGGCAGGAATGAGCGAAATCGATTCCATCCTTAACGGAAGCACTTCTCTGGCAACCAGCGCAGACCCCATTGCACCTTTCCGTATCATCAGCGAGTACTCCAAGAAGCTGGGCGACAGATTCAATGTCAAGGCCGCTTTCATGGAGGGCAAGATCCTGAATGAGCAGGAAATCGCAGAACTGTCCACTCTGACTTCCAAGGACGACCTGTACAGCAAGCTGGCAGGCTCCCTCAACGCAATCATCGGCGGCCTGGCAGTATGCCTGGCGGAGGTCGTAGAGAAGAATGGCGGCGCAGTAGAGGCCGCACCCGCAGAAGCAGCAGAATAACAGGCTGCGTAAAAGAAAAATTATTGGAGGAAAATAATAATGGCAAGCGAAAAAATCACCGCCATGATCGAAGAGATCAAGGCTCTTTCCGTTCTTGAGCTCAAGGAGCTCGTTGATGAAATCTGCGAGACCTTCGGCGTTTCCGCAGTTGCAGCAGCAGCAGCACCCGCAGCAGGCGCAGCAGCAGCAGTTGAAGAGAAGACCGAGTTCGACGTTGTTATGACCGATTTCGGCGCAGAGAAGATCAAGGTTATCAAGGAAGTCCGCGGCATCACCGGTCTTGGCCTTGCAGAAGCAAAGGCAATGGTTGAAGGCGTTCCTGCAAAGATCAAGGAAGGCATTTCCAAGGAAGATGCAGAGGCTCTCAAGGCTCAGCTCGAAGCAGTCGGCGCAAAGGTCGAAATCAAGTAATTTTAACAGAAATTACACATACAAAAGGAAGGCATTATGCCTTCCTTTTTTTATTATGCATAAAATGTAAAATAAACTTGAAATTTTAACATATTCACTGTATTATATAGATTGCAATTTTATGGATGAAAGGAGGCGCATGTTTTGAAGCTGATAGGCAGTTCCGGCAAACACTCAAAGCCCGCATCTAAGCCGAAAGCCGCTCCCGCGGCGGAGACAAGACCAAAACCAAGCCCGAAACCGAAGGCAAAAGAGCCGGCAGTTGATGAAGCTTACTGGGACGATATTCTTGCCGATATTCTTGGAACAAATTCCACACCGGCAAAACCCGCAGCAAAAAAACCGTCCACAGCGGCCAAAACAGCGTCGCCTGCAAAGACTGGCGGTACGGCAAAGGCCAAACCCGCAACAGCAGCAAAACCTAAGCCTGCCGCGCCTGCAAAGCCCAGAACATCCGCAGCACCTGCAACTTCTGCGAAGCCTGCTGCACCCGCAAAACCCAGGACATCCGCAGCACAGGCAGCTCCTGCAAAGCCTGCTGCACCCGCAAAGAAAGCAGAACCGCATCGCAAGCCCGAGACAGAGGTGAAAAAGAAAGCCCCCGAAGCAGAAAGACCCCCTGTTAAGAAGGAAACACCCGTTAAGAAGAAAGACCCCGTCGCTTCCGAAATCGCAGGTCTTTATTTCGATGACGGCTGGGATTCTGTTTTTGATAAACCGAAAAAGAAGAAAAACTATTCGGAAGAAGAGCTTTTTGATCCGGAAAAGTCAAACAAAGAAAAAAGGAAAAAAGCTCAGCACGATGCGGACAGGAAAACCGAAAAGAAAAACCGCAAAGCTGAGAAAAAGCAGAGAAAAGCAGAAAAATCTGAGGCTGTATATAACCCCGATGAAACGGCCGGGGATGGCGATGAGCTGATTGAGGTTGACAGCAGGAGCAGAAAAAAGCGCAAGAAAAAGCGCAGTCCGCTGAGAAGACTCATCAGATTTATCATTACCCTATTAGTACTTGCAAGTCTTTATCTGTTCTTTGTTTACACCAAGGTTCCTTTTGTTGCGTCCCTTCGCGATGCATATATAGAAACTGCCATGTCCACAATGTCCCATCAGTGGATGGCAGAATGGTTCTTCCCCCAGAGTGTAATTGATGAGGTTGTAAACCGAGTTGAGCACGCGACCCAGTCCCAGGAGGGCAAGGTCAGCGACTGGGATAAGAAGAAAGATGAAAAAGAGGAAGAAAAGGACAAAGACACAATCAATACGGAGGAAGACTTCTACAAAGCCTTCTGGGAGCTTGACCCCAACACCGTTGAAGATTATATGAATGATCACCCCGAAGCTCTTGCGAACGGCTGGGGAAATATATACATAAATGAGGCAGGCCTTGAGGACAGCGGTACCAGCATGTGGACCAAGATGGACGAACAGGTTCTGGCACTCGATGTTCCAAACAGACTTCTGCTTGTCAGAGTCAAGGGCTCGGGCTACCAGGGTGTTCTCGCAATAGCAAAGGATTCATCCAGACTGAGCTGTACTCCCGCCGCAAATATCGGCTCCTACGGCGAACGCCTTGAGGATATCATGAACCGCACCGGCGCGGTCCTCGGTATGACGGGCAGCGGCTTTATCGACGAAGGCGGCAACGGCAACGGCGGCTCCATTGTCGGTTTTGCACTTTGCGAAGGCACGGAGCTGGGCACAAAGGTCGGATATCCCTATAAGCGCATTGAGCTGAGAGAGGATAACCTGCTGTATATAGTAGACTCCGAAAGTGCGGTTGACGCCAAGACCACGGATGCGGTTGAGTTCGCCCCTGCGCTTATTGTTGACGGCGAATCTCTCATAGACCAGCTTTCCGGCTACACATCCATTAACCCCCGCGCCTGCATAGGCCAGTCGGATAAGGGCGAGCTGCTAATGCTGGTTATTGAAGGCAGACTGCCTTCACGTTCCTTCGGCTGCGGTCTTCCCGAATGCACCGAAATACTTATAAGGCACAACGCTTATCAGGCAATGAACCTTGACGGCGGTACCAGCGCGATAATGTGGTATAACGGCGAGTATGTAACCAAATGCTCCAATACCGCGATTACCTGCCGCACTCTGCCCAACGCATGGATTTATTCCAAGCAGCCTGTTCAATAATTAAAAATAAAAAGAAAACTCCTGATTTTCAGGAGTTTTCTTTTTCTATTATGTGTTTTTTTATTGCCGCAAAGGATTCGTCGCTTAAGTCGTGCTCTATCTTGCATGCATCGCTTACTGCGATGTCCTCGGGAACGCCTATCTGTATGAGAAGTGTACTCAGAACACGGTGACGTTCATAAATCTTGCTTGCAATGTCAAGACCGGAGTCAGTCAGACTGAGATGGCCTTCGTTATTTACCGTGACGTATCCGCCTTCGCGGAGATTTGAGAGTGCACGGCTTACGCTGGGTTTTGAATAGCCCATGTATTCGCCCACGTCGATTGCACGCACGAGTTCCATTTTCTGCGATAAAACCAGTATTGTTTCAAGATACATTTCGCCGGATTCGAGCAAACGCATAGGATAAACGCCTCCGTTTCATAAGCAAATTCCATATATTATAATGTAAGATAACACATTTTCGGATATTCTTCAAGCCAATTAAGCCGAAGAGGGCTCCTGCGGCACAAAAAAGTGCTAAAAAATGCTGATTTATCAAAGAAAATGCTTGACCTGCACCTGCGGTTGTGCTATATTAAATCTTACCTGTCGGGAGAGAGGTTTGTTTTTGCGCGTTTTTTTACGTGGCGAGACGGTCTCTGAGCCCTATACAGGGAGGCAGATATCCGCACCGATAACGCGGATAAATAAAATAGGAGGTGCCGAAAAGTATGGCTGACAACAGAGTCAAAATCACTTTGAGATGTGAAGAGTGCAAGCAGAGAAACTACAATACCATCAAGAATAAGAAGAATACTTCTGAAAAACTTGAGCGCAATAAGTATTGCCCCTTCTGCAGAAAGCACACTAAGCACGTTGAAACCAAGTAAAACTTTCTGAAAGGATGAGTGTAAAAATGGCTGAAGAGAAGAAAAATGCTGCTCCTACCAAAAACACCAATGCCGTGAAGAAAGAAGAAAAAAAGCTGGGTTTGTTCAAGAGAATCGGAAAATGGTTCCGCGAAATGAGAAGCGAGCTTAAGAAGGTCGTATGGCCTACTCCCAAGCAGCTTGTCAATAACACCGGCGTAGCACTTGCCGTAATGGCCGTCGCAGCAGTAATCCTCTGGGGATTCGATTGGGTCGCATCCAATGCTGTTCAGGCAATTATACGGCTGGCAGGTTAAATATTATGGCAGAAAGCGCAAAATGGTATGTGATTCACACATACTCAGGTTATGAAAATGCAGTCGCTGCCGCTATCCTGAAGGCAGCAGAAAACCGCAAAATGCAGGATCTGATCCTCGAGGTCAACATCCCCATGGAGACAGTTACCGAGTATACCGACGCAGGCGAGAAAACCGTCGAACGCAAGATATTCCCGGGCTACGTCCTCTGCAAGATGATTCTGACCGACGAAAGCTGGCATCTGATCCACAATGTTCGCGGTGCAACAGGCTTCGTAGGCTCCGGCGGCAAGGCCGTCCCCCTGACGGAGCAGGAAATCCATGATCTCGGCGTCGAGAAGCATGAGATTGTTGTCGGATATCAGCTGGGCGATACCGTTAAGGTTATCGATGGCCCGCTTGCCGGCTTCAACGGTGTTGTCGAAGAGCTGGAGCCCGACAAGGACAGAGTCCGCGTCGTAGTTTCCATGTTCGGAAGAGAAACTCCTGTCGATCTCGAGCTTGATCAGGTAGAAGAAATTAAAGAATAATTATCAAGAAAGAGGTGCTTCATTTTGGCACAGAAAATAGTTGGATACGTCAGATTCCAGGTTCCCGCCGGCAAAGCAACTCCGGCTCCCCCTGTAGGTCCCGCACTTGGTCAGTACGGCATAAATATCGGCCAGTTCACCAAGGACTTTAACGATCGCACTAAGAACGATATGGGCATGATGATCCCTGTCGTTATCACCGTTTACTCCGACCGCAGCTTCAGCTTCATTACCAAGACTCCCCCTGCAGCACTGCTGATCAAGAAGGCATGCGGTATTGAGACAGCATCCGGCGTCCCTCAGAAGGACAAGGTTGCAACCATCAGCAAGGAAGATCTTCGCAAGATCGCAGAGCAGAAGATGCCCGACCTCAACTGCACCGACATTGAGTCTGCAATGAGCATGATCGCAGGCACCTGCCGTTCCATGGGCGTTCTCGTAGGCGACTAAGGAACATTACGTGGGAGGATTTATTCCGACTCAACCACAATATTAGGAGGAAACGAAATTGTTTAGAGGTAAAAATTATAAAGAGAGCGCAAAGCTCATTGATAAGCAGGCCCTCTATGATCCCATGGAGGCATTCGGCCTGGTAATAAAGACCAGCAAGGCAAAGTTCGACGAGACAGTTGAACTTCACGTAAAGCTCGGTGTTGACGGTCGTCACGCAGACCAGCAGGTCCGCGGTGCAATCGTTCTTCCCAACGGCACCGGCAAGTCCGTCCGCGTTCTCGTATTCTGCAAGCCCGAGAAGGTTGACGAAGCAATCGCAGCAGGCGCAGATTACGCAGGCGGCATGGAACTCGTAGAGAAGATCCAGAAGGAAAACTGGTTCGAGTTCGACACCGTTATCGCAACTCCCGACATGATGGGTACCGTAGGTCGCCTCGGTAAGGTTCTCGGCCCCAAGGGTCTCATGCCTTCTCCCAAGGCAGGCACTGTAACTCCCAACTTTGTTCAGGCAATCAAGGAGTCCAAGGCAGGTAAAGTTGAGTACCGTCTCGATAAGACCAACATCATCCACTGCCCCATCGGCAAGGTATCCTTCGGCGAGCAGAAGCTCTATGAGAACTACGCAGCTCTCATCGGCGCTATCATCAAGGCCAGACCCGCAGCAGCAAAGGGCCAGTACATCAAGTCCTGTGTCACCGCTTCCACTATGGGCCCCGGCATCAAAATCAACGCTCAGAAGCAGCTCTGATTTAATTGAAGATAAAAAACCGGATGTGCAAAAAGCACATCCGGTTTTTTCGTTGTTATTTAGAAGTATATGAGCTGAATGAGCATTGAAGCGGCGTCAATCAGTTCTGTTGAAACGTATTCACCGTTAATCTCATATAAAGTGGTGCTGTCGGTAACGGTTTCGCCGTTGGAGAAAGTGACGGTCATATCTATTTCCAGTGCCGATGTAACCTTAACCTCGTTGCAGGCTTCGGCGATTGCGCTGTAAGCATCGATGATTTTCTTTACGTTGTCGACCTCGCAGCCCATGCTCTGCGCAAAGTCTGCCCAGTCGTAATCGGACCAGTACTGAGCCTTGTCGGTAACGGAACAGATGAGGTCGTGGAGGCTTTTAAGCTCATCGGAAAAGTTTTTGCAAACCTGTTCGCTGAGCTCTTCCTCGGTATGTTCGGTTATCTCGAAGCTCCAGTCCTTACCGCCGCGCTTTTTGTATTCTGCGCGTTTTTCGCCGATTTGCTTATTGTTTTCCTCGAGGCTGTAGTTTGCGTTTTTGCAGGCGGCAACGGTATCCAGCAAGGTGTGCATACTGTCGCCGAAGTATTCGTCGCAGAGAAGACACCAGTAATCGCTGAAATCTTCGTAATCCATATTATATCTTGCTTCCGCTCGGCTGAGCCACCTGCCGAGAGGGGTTTCCGGCTTGGGAGTCGGAGTCGCAGTGGGATCGGCAGTTTCCGCAGGAGGAGCTTCCGCAGCGCAGGCACCAAGCGAAAATACCATCAGCAGTACGAGCGCAAAGCTTAAAATTCGTCGTTTCATTTTTTCTTATTTCCTTTATTTTCGGCGGGAATATATACTGTCAAAAATACGGTTACAATTATCACGAGAAGGGAGAGAACGATGCCGACAATATGCTCGCCAATGTAGCTCAGTGTGTTGGAGAACGAATAGGAGATGAAGGATGCACGCACGCTGTTGGCGGCAACAAGGTCGGTGCTTCCGAGAATATCGCCGTCGGCGTTTTTCACGGTAACAGAGCCGAGAACTGTTCCCTTGCTTACGGGAGCGGTTATGCACTCTTCATTTACCGAA
The DNA here is from genome assembly GCA_045615725.1 of Oscillospiraceae bacterium. Lineage (GTDB taxonomy): Bacteria > Bacillota > Clostridia > Oscillospirales > Oscillospiraceae > F23-B02. The sequence goes on along the minus strand of JAZLFI010000118.1, from coordinate 13,657 downwards.
ATCTCGCGTGTCAGGCTGTCAGGGTCAGTGCCCTTGGCGACAAATGCACTGATTTCTTCGGCAGGAGAGAGGGAAACATTCCGTCTTGCGCCTTTTTTGACCTGAAGCTCTTTAAGTTCATCGCCGCTGCTCAGCAGGACGGCGTATTCATAGTGCTCACGGCAGTAGTCAAGAAGCTTTATGGTATCTTCAAAGTTGTAGAAATGCTCTCCGCCAAATCCGTCCCCGGCTGAACCCAGGACAACGCATATAAGGTCAAGACCGTCAATATCTGCGGCGGAAACAAGACAGTATCCTGCGCCAGATGTGTGGCCGGTTTTTACGCCGTAAACGCCTTTGTACTTATAATCCTCGCCATAGACGGAGGAGGTGTTTATGAGCGCATTGGAGCTTGACAGCGTTCTTTCGTCACATTTGTTGGTGGCAGGCACCCGATATTTGATTGTGCCGCAGAGCTCTCTGAAGAAATCGTATTTAAGTGCTTCCTGAGTTATGGTTGCAAGCTCACGTGCGGTGGTGTAATGATCCTCTATATGAAGACCGTTTGTGTTTTTGAAATGCGTGTTTTCGCATCCCAGCTCAGCGGCTTTTTCATTCATCAGTCCGACAAAGCTGTCAACAGAACCGGCCATATAGTGAGCTACGATGTTACATGCTTCGTTTGCGGAAGAAACCATGGCGCAGTAGCATAAATCGCGGAGAGACATGGTTTCGCCGTCTTCAATATCTGCGGTGCTTGCCTCGTCATCGTCGAGCATCACATCAGCTTCGCTTGCGGTTACCATATCATCCAGTGAAATCTTTCCGCTTTCCACAGCCTCGCAGATGAGAAGTATGGTCATAATCTTTGTTGTGCTTGCGGGCTCTGCTTTTGCGTTGGCATCCTTTTCATACAGCACCTCACCGGAAGCTCTGTCTATGACGATTGCGCTTTTTGCCGTGATTTCGGGGACGGAGTCCGCCAGCGCGGCAGGGCAGAAAACTGCCGTCAGAAGACAAAGCACAAGTATGAAAATGGAAATGCGTGCTTTTTTCATATTTTTCTCCCGTTTTGAGCATTGCTGTGATATAATAACGAAAAAGGTTATTATTCGCGCCGGTTAACCTTGTAAATGCAGGTATTCGGCATAAATTATATTATATATTTTAGTTCGGCAAAAATCAACCGATTGCGACAGATTGTGAGGGATATTTCTTATGACGAAGGCGGAGAAGCTGTCGGCGTTTCTTGCGGCAATTCTTGTTGCCGTCTGCGTCATTACCGCGCTTATACCATCGCCGCCGGGAATAACATCGGAACGCTCTGCGGACATGAGTGAAATCATGACGGGCGGAGACGGGGAAAGCGAGCGCGAGCTTATGCCGGGCGATACGGTGAATATAAATACCGCGAACCTGGAAGAACTCTGCCTGCTGCCCGGAATAGGTGAAACTCTGGGGCAGAGAATTATTGACTGCCGCGAAGCGGACGGGTATTATAAATCCGTTGAAGAACTGGTGGACAGAGTTTACGGAATCGGCGAAAAAACAGCCGAAGAAATACGGATATATGTCGCGGTGGAGGATGATGTATCATAAATAACACGGCGAAAATTCAGGAAAAGCTTATACAGAACAACCTTGACGCGGTGCTGATATGCGACGAGAGAAATCAGCGTTATGCCTGCGGTTTTCCGTTTACGGACGGAGCGGTGCTGGTAACTCGTGAAAAGACTTATCTTTTCACAGATTCCCGCTATATAGAGGCGGCGGAAAAGAGTATTTCGAGTGATATAGTACTGCAGGAGTTCGGCGCAGGGAAAAGGCTGTCAGCGCTTATAAAGGACGCGATTGAGGAATGCGGCGTAGAAACTCTGGGCGGCGAGGAGGAAAGCCTTGCTTATGCCGAGTATCTGCGCTATGAGGAGCTTCTTGGAATGAAGCTCGTACCTGCACAGCATATATTCAATGAGCTCCGCGCCTCGAAATCTGCTGAGGAGCAGGCTTATATGCGGCAGGCACAGGCAATAGCGGAAAAAGCCCTCGACGATGTTCTGAAAATTATTAAGCCCGGTGTTTCAGAGAGGGATATTGCCGCCGAGATTACTTACAGACTTTTAAAACACGGGGGAGAGGGAAACTCCTTTGATCCTATTGCAGTAACCGGACTCAACTCCAGCATGCCCCACGGAGTGCCGGGAGATACGGCAGTAAAAGCAGGTGACTTCATAACAATGGATTTCGGCTGCATTAAAAACGGATACTGCTCGGACATGACGAGAACTGTTGCCGTGGGCTATGCTACGGAAGAGATGAAGAATGTTTATTCCACGGTTCTGAAAGCTCAGCTTGAGGGAATAAAAACCGCGAGAGCGGGTATTATGGGCAAGGAAATCGACCTTGCGGCGAGAAAGATAATAGACGATGCGGGCTACGGAAAATACTTCGGTCACAGCTTCGGCCACAGCCTCGGACTTTACATTCACGAGAGTCCCTCGGCTTCACCCCTGTGCGAAACAATCATGCCCGTTGGCGCGGTAATAAGTGCCGAGCCCGGAATTTATATTCCCGGCAAATTCGGCGTCAGAATTGAAGACGTACTCATACTGAACGAAAACGGATGTGAGGATATAACCAAAGCACCGAAAGAGCTTATGATTTTAGGAGGATAAATATGGCTAAGAATAAAAAGAGAGAGCTCAAAAAAATCTCAATGACTCCGCTGCTGTGGCTGGGTATCCTGCTCGTCGTCGGACTGTCAATACTGAATTCTATTTTCCCCAATTTCCCCAAGGGCGTTTCCACTATCCTTTATATTGTCGGACTTCTGGCTCTGATAGTTTATATGTGGCAGATAGCCTTTGAAAAACGCACGGGATATGAAGAATTGCCCGAAAATAAGAAATCCGCAAAGAAAAAGTGAGCAAAAATCTTGCAAAATGCTCATATATAATGTAAAATATTTAAGCTAAAAAATAATTTTGTAATTTATACATAGGAGGACCCTATTATGCCTATTACAGCAGGTGATTTTAGAAACGGCGTTACTTTTGAGATGGACGGCCAGGTTATGCAGGTTGTTGAATTCCAGCATGTTAAGCCCGGCAAGGGCGCAGCTTTCGTACGTACCAAGATGAAGAACGTCATCACCGGTGCAGTTACCGAAACTTCATTCAACCCCACCGCAAAGTTCGAGAGCGCAACCGTCGACCGCATGACCATGGCTTACAGCTACAACGACGGCGGCCTCTACTATTTCATGAACCCCGAAACCTATGATCTTGAGCCCGTTGACGAAGCAGTCCTGGGCGACAACTTCAAGTTCGTCAAGGAAGAAATGGAATGCACCATTTATTCCTACAAGGGCAAGGTATTTAACGTTGAGCCTCCCTTCTTCGTAGAACTTGAAGTAACCGACACTGACCCCGGCTTTGCAGGCAACACCGCAACCAACGCAACCAAGCCCGCAACTCTTGAGACCGGTGCAGAGGTTAAGGTTCCCCTGTTCATCGAGCCCGGCGAAAAAATTCAGATCGACACCCGTACCGGTGAATATCTCTCCCGCGCTAAGTAAATAATTATCCCCGTAAGTTGAGGAGGGTTAATCAAATGACAGCGTCTGAAAAAGCGGCATACCTTAAAGGACTGGCAGAAGGCCTCGGCATCAATAACGGCACCCCTGAGGGCAAGCTTATGCTCGCAATAATCGATGTTATCGACGGCATTGCAATGGATGTTGAGGATCTTGAAGCAAATACCGCGGAACTGGCGGGAGCTATCGACGGACTCAGCGAGGATATCGCTTATGTCGAGGATCTTGCAATCGGCGGAATCGAAAAAGAAGACGAATGTGACTTTGATGAATGTGACGGTGACTTTGAGCCCGACATCGACACCGTATGCAGCGGCGAATGCGAAGGCTGCAGCGGATGCGGCCAAGAGGAGCAGGAATATGAAGTCAGCTGCCCCAAGTGCGGCGAAATAATAACCGTCTACAAATCCGACCTCGAATTCGGAAGCATTCTGTGCCCGTCATGCAACTCCGAGCTGGAGTTTGACATTGATACAGAGGAATAATTTCAGAATATCTGACAGAGCCGAAATGTTATACTTCGGCTCTGATTTTTTTACACAAAAATATTGTACGAATTGAATATGTATGTTACAATTACACTGTTAAATTGCAAGCAAATAGGAGGCTGAGATATGAAACAAAAACTCGCCGCAATACTTTTGATATTGGCACTGCTTTTTGCGCTGAGTGCCTGTGCTTCGTCCGATATGATAAAGGGCTCCGGCACAGAAGAGGATCCCTGGCTCTGCGGCGCAGACAAGGATGATGATGTCCGGGTTTTTGTGATTGATAACAGCCTTTGGATAAACGGCACCGGGAAAATGATGGACTTTGAAGAGCTCGAAGCCCGTCCGTGGAACAACGTTATCGGTGATATCAGCGGCATCAATATTTTTGATGAGCTTCAGTATGTGGGCAAAAACGCCTTCAAGGGTGCAGGTTCAAACTGCGACTACGTTGATTTGTACCTCGGTAATGGAATTGCAGCAATTGGTGATAGTGCATTTGAGGGCGTGAATTTCACGCAGAATGAGGACGGATTTGTTTACAGCTCCATAATTACAATTCCCGAGTCTGTCGAAAGCATCGGAGCGAGAGCATTTGCCGACAGCGAACTGGGTGAGGTTTATATCGACGGAGCCCCTGCGGTTGCGGATGATGCCTTTGCCGGAAATACCTGCAAGCTGTACGTCAGAAACTACTCCGGTTTTGTAAGACTGCCTTACGGCGGCGAGATTGAATATGTAACTACCTATGCATTCAATTATGTTGAAGACTACGGCAGTGAAGATCTCAGCGGCGAGGGTACTATGTACGTTCCCGATGGAGAAAATCTTGAATATAATGCTCAGGACTATGTGGGCGATGAAAACTACGAGTTTGACCGTTGGGAAGTCGTCAGCGGTGATCTGAATATTGAAGAGCCCGAAAACCCCGAGATTAATGTTTCGCTCACGGGCGATGTTCAGGTGATAATCCACTATAAAGAAATCAGTTGATAAGCAATATGGACATATTTGAAAAGGCTCTGTGCTTTGCAGTCGAAAAGCACAGCGGTCAGGTAAGAAAACTGGCGAATACGCCGTACATACTGCATCCCGTGGAAGTCGCGTCAATAGTCGGTACGATGACCGATGACAAGGAAATCCTTGCCGCGGCGGTTTTGCACGATACCGTTGAGGATACTGACACAACGCTTGAGGAGATTCAGGAGAATTTCGGCAGGCGCGTTGCGCTTCTCGTTATGACCGAAACAGAGAATAAGCGCGAGGACAGACCCGAGGCGGAAACATGGGAGATAAGAAAAGAGGAAACGCTCATCATTCTTGAGCACACCAGGGACATAGGAGTCAAGATGATGTGGCTGGGCGATAAGCTTTCCAACATGCGTTCCTTTGCAAGAGAGTACCGCAAAAGCGGAGATGCCCTCTGGCAGAAATTAAACCAGAAGGACCCTGCAAGGCAGGCATGGTATTATACGAAGATAGCAAATTGCCTTTCCGAGCTTAAAGAATATGACGCTTACAGAGAATATGTTTCTCTTGTAAAATATGTGTTTGAAAATTATGTGGGAGGTAGCGATGATGAAATTTACCTGCGAAAATAATGTGCTGACCATATTCCTCGAAGGCCGCATAGATTCGTCAAACTCAGAGCAGGTTGGCGCGGAGCTTGAAAAAATCATGGCCGAAAACCCGTGCGAAAGCATAATTCTGGATGCCGAAAATCTGGAATACACCTCTTCCGCAGGCCTGCGAGTAATACTCAAACTTAAAAAGCGCATGGCGGACCTGAAAATCATAAACGCCTCCTCTGAGGTTTATGACATATTCGACATGACGGGCTTTACAGAGATAATCAACATAGAAAAGGCGTATCGCCGCCTTTCTATTGACGGCTGTGAGGTCATCGGTCAGGGAGCAAACGGTAAGGTTTACCGTCTTGACCCCGATACGATTATTAAGGTATACTATAATTCCGATGCACTGCCCGACATACACCGCGAGCGCGAGCTTGCGCGCAAGGCATTTGTCCTCGGGATACCCACCGCAATACCCTATGACGTCGTAAAGGTTGACGACAGCTATGGCTCTGTTTTTGAGCTTCTTAATGCAAAATCCTTTGCAAAGCTCATTGCCGCTGAGCCCGAAAAGCTTGACTATTATGTGGGACTGTATGTTGACCTGCTGAAGAAAATTCATGCAACCGAGCTCAAGCCCGGTGACATGCCCGATATGAAAGAGGTTGCCCTCGGCTGGGCGGAATTCCTGAGAGATTACCTGCCCGCAGACAAGGCGGATAAGCTTGTAAATCTCGTCAAGGCCGTGCCCGAGGATAACCATATGATGCATGGCGACTATCACATCAAGAACGTCATGATGCAAAACGGCGAAGTTCTGCTCATCGATATGGATACCCTGTGCATGGGCCATCCCGTTTTTGAAATGGCATCCGTATTCCTCGCATATGTGGGTTACAGTGAAAACGACCACAGCATTTCACAGAGCTTTATGGGAGTTCCGCATGAGCTTTGCGAGCAGATATGGGATAAGACAGTTCGCCTTTACTTCGACACCGATGATGAGGCAAAGCTCAAGGAGCTTACCGACAAGGCAAAGGTCATCGGCTATACCAGAATGATGCGCCGCACCATCCGCAGAAACGGATTTAACACGGAAGCAGGCAGAAAAGACATTGAAACCTGCAAGGAACATATAGAACAACTGCTTGAAACAGTAGACACTCTTGAATTTTAAGGGGAGATAAAAATGGAAATTATCAAAAATCAGAAAGAAAACGTAATGAATGTTGCCCTCAGCGGCAGACTCGACACCACCACCGCACCTCAGCTCGAGGCTGAGCTTGAGCTCGATGGCATCACTGAGCTGAACTTCGATTTTGAAAACCTTGACTACATATCTTCTGCAGGTCTGCGCGTTCTGCTTGCCGCACAGAAGGTCATGAACAAGCAGGGCGATATGAAGATTGCCAACGTCAACGCAGATATTATGGAGGTCTTTGAGATTACCGGATTTTCCGATATCCTGACTATTGAGTAATGGTTAAAACGATTGTACCCGCCGACCTGAGCGGGATTGGCGCAGGCCTCGACTTTATCGAAGAGGCCTTAAAAGAGTATAAGTTCAAGCCGAAGTATATCCGCGAAGCAATGCTGCTTTCCGAGGAATCCATGGTTCGGCTGATTGACAATGCCACCATAGGCGGTACAATCCATATCCATGTCAGGAAAAGGAGAGGTCTTGCCAACATAACCCTGTCGGCACCGGGAGTCGAGCTTACGGGCTCTGTAACAGCGGGCTTTGATATAAACAGCGATGATGTTGAGCGCGGCAACGAAAGCGCAATACGCGGAATACTGCTCAAGGCTTACGAGGACAAGATAAGATACGCCCGAAAGGGAAAGTATAACTTCATCGATGTCACCGCAGGTATGCCCGAGCAGGTTTTCGCCATTAGAACGCTGGCTGCGCTTCTGTCGGCAGTAGTTGTGGGTTATATTCTGAGTGTTGCTCTGTCCGACGGGGCAAAGCTTGCACTTGATACATATTGTCTCAGCCCCATTAATCAGATTTTTATAAATCTGCTTTTGCTTGTCGCCGCGCCTGCCGTCTTCTTCTCCATAATGACAAATGTGGCGAACTATTCCTCGTTCTTCGACCCCGGTCGTGTCAGCGTGAAGACAATTATCGGCTGTGCCTTAACGTCTGTGGCTGCAGTTATTATAGGCATAGCCATGTTCCAGCTTTTCCTGCCCGGCACTCTGGGCCAGCTATCGGCAACGCAGGTAGGCGAAATCAGCGTTGTCAACGAGGAGATGGACTTCGTATCCACCCTTGTAAACATAGTCCCGTCTAATATAATCGACCCGTTCCGCAATGTGGATACGGTACAGCTTATTTTCCTTGCCCTTATCTGCGGTCTTGCCCTCGGCAGAATAGGCGATTATTCCTCAACGCTCCGCAACATGGTTGAAGCACTGAACACCCTTTTCGCAAAGGTTGTTTCAATTCTGATGAACATTATCCCCGTTGTGGTTTTCGCCTCAACGGCTTCGCTGATGATTAACATCGGCAACGGAATTCTGCTTTCGGTTATTGAGATGCTCGGTGCACTGCTTGCCGGAATACTGATTATGATGCTCCTGTACTGCATCCTTGTGCTGGCGGTTGCAAGGGTATCGCCCGTAACCTTTATAAAAAAATATTTCCCGACTATGAAGGAGACCTTTATCCTCGGCTCGGGAATTTCGGCACTGCCCAAGACCATGCGCTGCTGCAAGAACTCTTTTGGAATTTCACCGAAGGTGTATTCCTTCTCAATTCCCTTCGGCGCAAACTTCAATATGGACGGCAACTGCATATACCTTTCAATAGCAGGTCTGTTCATTGCCCGTCTGTGCGGTATGCAGCTTGCAAGCTCTCAGGTTCTGCCCCTTATATTTACGGTTCTGATTCTTTCAATCGGCGCACCTATCGCACCCGGAACGGCAATCGTATGCCTGACTGTTATCCTTAACCAGATGGGAGTATCGCTGACTGCGGTAAGCGTTCTGTTCGGTGTTAACGCCGTCATAGAGATGCTTACGGGAATGTCCAACACTATGGGCGATGTGGCGGTTTCCCTTGCAATAGCAAGGTCGGAAAACCTGCTGAATACAGATGTATTTAACGCGAAAGCGAAAGTTTATAAATAAAAAGAAGAGCTCCTTTGGAGCTCTTCTTTTATCTTGTCATAAAGACTAAATTCGGGTCGTCTTTAATGTTGTCAAAACCGTAGAGAACAAGCACGCAGTCAATGCCGTTTTTCTCGATGTAATCCATGATTTTCATACGGTTATAACGCAGGTCGAACAGGTGGATTTCGGAGAACCGCTCGGTGAGAAACGGAACAAGAGAATCGGCGTAGGAGTCGCGGATAAGGAGAAGCTTTTCACCGCCCTTGTGCGTGTCAATAACGCAAAGGGGCTGATTTCCACCGAGGAAGTAGGAGTACTTGTCCTTCTTGTCTAAATAATCGCTGTGATAAAGACAGCAGTCTTCAATTTCGGGGACGTAGATATCGATGCTGTCGGGACTGACGGAAATTCCGCCCGACGATGACCAGACTGTGCCGTAGAAATCGCGGCTTACGGTCTTTTTTTTGTATGCGCTTATATCCAGCGGGGGAAGACCCATGCAGTCAAAAACAGCGTTTGCACCATAATATGCGCCAAGGCTTGTCCAGTGGTGGTCGGTGCGGTAATAGATATCCTCAGTCTTGTGGGCGCTTAGGGCAGACGCAATATCAATGCACCGGGCGTCGCAGGCGGCATACATTTTTCCAATGTATGCGCTTTCGTCCGCGGTGGGGGCACCGTCGGGAAGCTTATATTGCCAGACGCTTGCGGCGGTGGGAATTACTCCAAAATATACGGGAACGCCGGCAGAGGAAGCAAGCCTGTTTACATAGCTTACGTTCTTCATAAGCTTTTCGTTGTCGGGCTCATTGACCCGCTTTATGAGTGTGCCGTCTGTGCAGAAAAAGACGTCGTTGTTCTCGGTTTTTCCGCTGAGCTTTTCAAGCTCCGCCTTGCATCTGACCCAGAAATCGCGTCCTGCGATGTGGTCGGAAACATAGTCGGAGGCATCCTCGGAAAACCTGCCCGAGAACACTGATTTTGCGCTGAACTCGGGAATGCGCTCGAGATACCTGTTCTCGGTTTCGGAGAAGTCTCTTTTTGGAAGAACAAGGCTCAGAATTGCCACCAGACCGATAAAAAGGCTGAACAGCAAAACGATTAAAATACTTTGAGATTTCTTCATGTCGCCCTCCTAAAACCTGAAATACAGGAACGGGTTGTAGGTACCCGCTACAACGTAAGCCGTGCAGAGGAACAGCGCCAGAGCGACCAGCACAGGACGGAGAGTATTCGCCGCATTTTCGGGAAGCCTTTTGAACAGTCTGCTCAGAAGCGGAGTTGACGTAACGGCAGCGATTATGAGGACAGGCAGATAACAGCGCAGATAATATAAAAATACGCCGTCTGCCAGAGGTGCACCGCCGAAGCCGAACATGACCTTGAGGTATGCGCCAAGCTGAGTGAAATCCTCAATGCCGAAAATTGCCCAGCCGACCACTATAAGAAACAGGGCATAGACATGGCTGATGGCATGGGGCACTTTCTCAAGCCACTTGCCGAGAAACAGCTTTTCCGCAAGCAGGATTACGCAGAAATAAAGTCCCCATATAAGGAAGTTCCAGCTTGCACCGTGCCACAGACCCGTTGCGGCCCAGACGATAACGAAGTTGCGAAGCCACTTGAGTTTTCCGCATTTACTGCCGCCGAGGGGGAAGTAGAGATATTCCCTGAACCATGTGGTGAGGCTTATGTGCCAGCGTTTCCAGAAGTCGGAGATGCTTTTTGCAACGTAGGGATAATTGAAGTTGGGCAGAAATTCAAATCCCAGCATTTTGCCCAGACCGATTGCCATGTCTGAGTATCCCGAGAAGTCAAAGTAAATCTGGAATGTAAAGGCGATGACACCCAGCCATGCACCGCAGACGGAAAGGGAAGAGGTCGGGGCGGAAAGAAAGTAATCCCAGAGTTTCCCCACATTGTTTGCGATGAGAAGCTTTTTGGAAAGACCAATCAGGAATATGATAACGCCGTCGGCAAAACGGCTGACCGTGTATTCGCGGCTGTCAATCTGCTCGCCCAGGTCCTTGTATTTAATTATGGGGCCGGCTATGAGCTGTGGAAACAGGGTGACATAGGTGCCGAAATTCAGAATGGAGTGCTGTGCTCTGGCATCACCGCGGTAAACGTCGATGGTGTAGCTCATGGTCTGGAAGGTGTAAAATGAAATGCCGATGGGAAGCTCAAACCCCAGAACGGGCATGAAGTCAAGCCCTGCGGATTTGAGGGATAGAGCGATGAAATCCCAGTACTTGAAAAACAGGAGCAGGCTGAGATTGATGATGACCGATGAGGCAACCGCCGCCTTTGCGCCACGGATATTGCCCTTCGCCTTGCACCTTTCCACCAGCAGACCGTGGGTGTAGTCAACCAGAGTGGAGAAGACCATGATGAGAGTATACACAGGCTCGCCCCAGAAATAGAAAAGGAGCGAGGCCAGAAGTATAACAGGGTTTCTGAATCTGCGAGGTACGATGTAGTAAACACCTAAGGTAAGCACCAGAAAGCCGAACAGGAATACAGGTGTGGAAAATACCATAAAAATCTCCGAAAGGGGCGGCAGAGTCTGCCGCCCCTATACTTAGCTTATTTTATGCGAAAACGTTTTCGGGGATGGTGAATTCATCGGGGAGAACTATCATTGCAACGAAGTTGCCTTCGGTCTGGACCTGTGCGTTGTTCTGCCAGCCGGCGGCATTATCGGGATAGAACTCATCGTTTGCGCCCATCTCGATTCTTGCGTTGAAGATATCAACAACAGCCTGAACGTCGTCAGCGTTTGCAACCTCAACCAGCATGACCTCTGTGGGTGCGCCGGTTACGGGGTGCATGTAGAGAACTTCCTGATTGAGCTCGATGTCTCCGAGACCTGCATAGAAGGACTCTATGATTTCGGGAGAGGATTCGGGGAGCATGGCAATCTCCTCTGCGGCATCGCCCTGTGCGTCGAGAATGGACTGGTAAACAGCCTCCAGGTCAAGCTCCTTAACGGTAGCGGCATTGTCATTACCGCAGCCTGAAAGAGCAGTTACCGCAAGCATAAGAACCAGTAAGACAGTGATAAAACGCTTCATATTTTATCTCCTTTTCAGTTAAATAGATACAATATGATAGTAATCCGAAAATGAACAGATTTCAAGTGTTTTGTGTTTAAAATATAACAAATAATATGCGTTCATTCTTGTCAGACGGACATTAATATGATATTGTAAATACATCGGATTAAATAATTAAGATAGGTGGGATTGAATGAAGGACCTGAAATACATTCACTATTTTGAACAGCTTCTGGACGAGGCAAACAACGAGCTCATCAAGAAAGCCAAGGCTGACGGCAAGGTTGCGGTAGGCTATTCCTGCTACTACATTCCCGAAGTTCTGCTTAACTGCGGAAATGCTTTCAGCGTAAGACTCAGCGCACCCAACACGGGCTCGCTAGATATAAGCCAGTACTACATGACCAGCTTTATCTGCGGTTATGTACGCGCGCTGTTTGAGAGAGCGTTTGAGGGCGGCTACAACTTCCTTGACTTCTATGCATCCTCAGATACCTGCCAGCAGATGGTGCGTGTTGTTGAGAACCTGCATGAGCTGAAGCTCGTCAACGAGGGAGAATTCGGTTACGGCATAATTGATGCACCGCTTAAGCTTTCTCCTCACGGACTTAAGCTTTATACCGAGCAGATTAAGCTTCGCTTCCTTAAGCCTCTTGAGGAAGACTACGGTGTGGATGTTTCCGACAAGGCAATCCGCGCGGCAGTAAAAGAGCACAATGAAATGTGCGAGATTTTCGATGAACTGTGCGAGCTTCGCAAGGCGGAAAATCCCGTGATTACTCCGAGAGAATTCCACATCATCTCCATTGTCAGCTATACCTGCCCGACTTATCTCATCCTGCCTTATCTGCGCGAGACTATGGCAGAGCTCAAAAAGCGCAAGGCAGACCCCGCAAACAAGTGGAGAGCAAGAGTCGTTGTTATCGGCAGTGAGCTCGATGACTACGCATTTTCGGAAATTCTTGAGAACAACCGCTGCTATGTTGTTGCAGACCGCTATTGCTTCGGAGCATTCCCCGGACGTCAGAAGATTGAGCTTAACGACGAGGAGGATGCACTCACTCAGGTATGCCGCAACTATCTCGAAACCAACCAGTGCCCCCGCTTCATGTCCAATGATAAGGTTCAGCAGCGCAGAGATTTCGCAAAGCAGCTGGTTGACGAATATAATGCCGACGGCATCATATATGAGCAGGCTAAGTTCTGCGATTTCTGGGGCTATGAGCGTATGCTGAACACCCAGATTATGCAGGACGAATACGGTGTTCCCACAATAGGCGTTGACCGTGAATACGTTGTTCGCGGCTCAGGTCAGCTGGGTACTCGCGTTCAGGCTTTCGTTGAGAGTCTGGAGATTAAGAAAATTCAGGAAGGGGGTAAGAAGTGATGAAAAATATGGGAAACAATATGCAGCCCAAAACCGGAATTTATAAGTTCCGCGAATGGCGCGGCATAAAGGACTCCGCTTATGACTATGCCATGTGGTGCAAGCTCTGGTATAAGCTCATAAAGTGGGTCATGGGTCATCCCGTGCAGAATGTCAAGGCGATATTCAGATATCGCTGGATGTTCAACTATCTCACCGTTCCCTCTTTCTTTGACAGAAACTGCGAAGGATTCCGCGGTGCGGCACTCCGCGGCGGCAGAAACAACTTCCTGCTTCTTACCGACGTTGTAATCGAGTATCTCGATACAATTTTCGCCGCCGATATGAATCTTCACCCCGGCAGCAAGAAGGCAGAAGAGCTCAATAAGAAAATCATCTGCATGGATGAGCTGGTGCCCGCATTGCTCACCGCCGGCTTCCCCGAGGCCAAGACTCTGCTTTATCAGATGATTCCCGTATATCTG
>JAZLFI010000117.1:0-14488 GCA_045615725.1 Oscillospiraceae bacterium | reverse complement strand
ATATCGTTCAGAACGTCCCCGCACCGACGGGCGATGCCGATGCACCGCTCAAGGCGCTGGTCTTTGACAGTCAGTACGACAGCTATCGCGGCGTTATCGTATTCATGCGTCTGTTCGACGGCAGGATAAGGAAGGGCACCGAGGTGCTCATGAAGTCCACCGGCGCAAAGTATAATGTACTCGAAGTCGGACATATGCGTCCTATCGGCCTTGAGCCCTGCGACGAGCTGTGCGCAGGCGATGTCGGCTACTTCACCGCGTCAATCAAGAACGTTGCCGATACTCAGGTTGGCGATACCGTCACCACCGCAGCAAACCCCTGCGCTGAGGCACTCCCTGGCTACCGTCCCGCAAGACCCATGGTATACTGCGGCATTTACACCGAGGACGGCAGTAAGTTCCCCGACCTGCGCGATGCCCTTGAGAAGCTTCAGCTTAACGACGCTTCACTTTCCTTTGAGCCCGAAAGCTCAGTAGCCCTCGGCTTCGGCTTCCGATGCGGCTTTTTGGGCATGCTTCACATGGAGGTTATTCAGGAGCGACTTGAGCGAGAGTTTGACCTCGACCTCGTAACCACCTTGCCCTCCGTTATATATAAGGTAATAAAAACCGACGAAAGCGTAGTCATGGTCGATAACCCCCATAACTATCCCGACCCCGCTTCAATTCTAGAGGCGCATGAGCCCTATGTTAAGGTAAGTATCATTACCCCCAACGAATTTGTCGGCAATATCATGCCCCTTTGTCAGGACAGGCGCGGTGACTATAAGGACATGCAGTATCTTGACTCCAATCTGGTTGAGCTGAGATATGAAATGCCCCTTAACGAGATTATCTACGATTTCTTTGATACTCTCAAGGCACGCACCAAAGGCTACGCCTCCCTCGACTATGAGCTCAGCGATTACAAAGCCTCCGACCTTGTCAAGGTTGACCTTCTGCTTAACGGCGACCAGGTTGACGCGCTCAGCTTCATCGCCCACAAGGATAAGGCATACGGCAGAGCGAGAAAGCTTTGCGAAAAGCTCAAGGACAACATCCCCCGCCAGCTGTTTGAAATACCCATTCAGGCGGCAATCGGCGGCAAGATTATCGCCCGCGAAACCGTCAAGGCAATGCGCAAGGACGTTCTTGCCAAGTGCTACGGCGGCGACATCTCCCGCAAGAAAAAACTTCTTGAAAAGCAAAAAGAGGGAAAGAAAAAGATGCGGCAGTTGGGTACGGTTTCTAGCCCCACCGAAGCATTCCTTGCAGTCCTCAAGCTTGATGAATAACAAAAAGAGCACCCGTACGGGTGCTCTTTTTTATTGCTTATATTATTTAGTTCCGAATATACGGTCGCCTGCGTCACCCAGACCGGGAACGATGTAGCCGTTTTCATTGAGGTGGTCATCCAGTGCGGCAACAAAGATGTCAACATCGGGATGATCCTTCTGCATACGCTCAACACCCTCGGGTGCGCCGATGATGGACATGAGCTTAATGTGCTTTACGCCATCTTCCTTAAGGAACTGAATTGCGGCGGATGCGGAACCGCCGGTTGCCAGCATGGGGTCAACAACGATAACGTCGCGTTCCTCAATATCGGGGGGCATCTTGTAGTAGTACTTTACGGGGTCAAGAGTTTCGGGGTCACGGAAAAGACCTACGTGGCCGACCTTTACGTTGGGCATCATGCTGACCATGCCGTCAACCATGCCGAGGCCTGCGCGGAGAATGGGAACGACTGCAAGCTTCTTGCCTGCGATACGCTTAACTTTTGCTGTTGCAACGGGGGTTTCAATCTCGACTTCCTCAACGGGCAGGTCGCGGGTTGCCTCGTAGCACATAAGCATTGCGATTTCGCTTATGAGCTCGCGGAATTCCTTGACGGAAGTGCCCTTTTCTCTGAGGATGGACAGCTTATGCAGTATAAGGGGGTGGTCAAATACGCATACTTTGCTCATGATAATTCTCCAATCTTTTTATATATAAATTTTCTTTTTTATACTAACTTAATTAACACACTAAGCTTCTGTTTTGCAGAATTATCATGCCGCCACATTTTTCATAGATGAAAAATCTCGCTCTGCTCGTCGGCTTTGCCGATGGCGTTTATCCGATTTGAGGCGGGCCTTTGCCCCCTCAAGCTCCCCCGCTACTCTGTCGCGGAAGAATTCACTTTCATTTCCTCGGATACTTGTCAGATAATTCTCCTAACTTTTATATATAAATTTTTTATTCAGCTTCCATTCTTGCCTGACGTTCTCTTTCTGCCTGAGAAAGACGGAGATATACGGGGAGCAGGTCATCGGCAGTGCCTGCCTCGTGTTCCTGTGCCGCCATGCCGACACCCCATGCATCCTGATTTACAAGGTTTCCCGGCACAACGAAGCAATCAATCCCCTGCTCGGAGAGATAGTCAAAGCTTATCTTAGCTCCGTCGCCCACAAGGCAGACGGGGCAGTTTTTCTCTTTAAGCTCTTCGCAGAGCTCACTAAGGGCAATCGCTCTGTCCTTTGTGAGTCTTACGGGCTTGCCGTCAACTATTTCGAACAGCGCGTTATATACCTGACTGCGGCGGGCATCCATAACGGGGCAGATAAGTCCTCCGCTGGATACGCCGTGCCACGCCATAGCTTCAAGCGTGGAAACGCCGACGCATTTTTTCTCGCCTGCCCATGCAAGGCCTTTTACCGTGGAAACGCCGATGCGTATTCCGGTAAAGGATCCAGGACCGTGGGCGACAGCGACAAGCTCAACGTCGGACATCTTCTTTTCGGTATTCTTAAGCATGTCCTCGAGCATGGGAAGCAAGGTGCGGCTGTGTGTAAGTCCGCTGCACTGGGTATACTGTGCAATAAGCTCAGCATCCTCCATGAGCGCAACCGATGCGGCCTTTGCCGAGGATTCAAGTGCGAGTATCAGCATTGCTTTCTGCCTTCCTGTACGCTTATCTTGCGGTCGGTGTCCGAAAGCTTTTCAAAGCGGAGAACGGTTTCGGTGCCATCAAAGGCATCCTCAACGTTTTCGCTCCATTCGACAGCGCAGACGGCGCCTCTTGCGAGATAGTCCTCCCAGCCGATGTCGAAAAGCTCGTCGGCACTTGAAAGTCTGTACATGTCGAAATGTATAAGCTCTCTATCGCCGCAGTATTCATTGACTATGGTGAACGTGGGGCTGGATACGCGGGCGGTAAGTCCCATGCCGCGGGCAAGTCCGCGGACGAATGCGGTTTTTCCCGCGCCGAGGTCTCCATACATCGCAAGCACGGTGCCGGCTCCGATTTCAGATGCAAATTCTTCGCCGATTTTTTCGGTTTCCTGTTCGCTGTGGCTGATATAGGTTCGCATCTTTCCGCTCCGTTCACAATAAATTAACTCTTTCATTTCTAAAAAAGGATTATACCACAGGTTAAGCCGTTGCGTAAAGAGAAATTATGTGTTAAAATGCATTTTGACTGTAGAATTAATCAGATTATATTGAAAGGACGGTGGAAAATATCAGTAAGAATAAATTTGCCGAACTGGCAAAGGACTTCACCAAGCGCGCGGATATGTTTCTGCTCGTCACTTGTGTAATAACGACAATCATTGGAATTATAGCAATCCGCAGTGCAACCATGTCCTACGGATCGAGTAAATTCATAATCGTCCAGACCTTTTCCCTGTTCCTCGGCATCGGCGCATATATTGTTTTCACATATATTGACCCCGACCTGATTGCCGATAAATGGGTATATCTCTGCGTGTTCAACGCACTCATCATTCTGATACTTATCCCCTTCGGTCACGATGACGGCACGGGCAACAAGGCATGGCTCCGCTTCGGCAGTATCGGCGTTCAGCCCTCCGAGATAGCAAAGATTATTTTCATCGTTCTCATGGCAAAGCACATGACCGTTCTGAAGGAAAGACGTCAGATAAACGACTTCAAGGGCGTTTTGCAGCTTGCAGTCCACTGGGGTGCGCTTTTCGTTCTGGTCGTCGGCGTTACCTCCGACCTTGGCAGTGCACTTATTCTCTTCGCAATTTTCGCGGTAATGCTCATTGCCGCGGGTGTTGCGTGGTACTGGCTCGGTCTTGCCGCGGCGGCTATGGCGGCGCTTATTCCCTTCGCGTGGAAGTTCGTTCTGCACGATTATCAGAAACAGCGTATTATCGCGCCTTATGCCCCCGAAATTGTCGACCCCGATGGCAACGGCATCACGTGGCAGACTGTGCAGAGCAAATCCGCCCTTGCTTCGGGCAGACTTACGGGCACAGGCTACGGTCAGGGACTTAAAACCCAGTCCAGCGCGCTTCCCGCAAAACACACCGACTGTATATTCGCTTCCATCGGCGAGGAGATGGGTATGATAGTCTGCATTCTGATCATCGTGCTTCTTCTCATAATAATCATCCGCTGCTGTGTCGTCGGCGTAAAGTCGGGCAGCACCTTCGGTATGCTTATCTGCTTCGGCGTTGCCGCGGCGCTCACGTTCCAGACCTTTATCAACATCGGAATGTGCATCGGCATCACACCCGTTATCGGCATCACCCTGCCATTCATAAGCTACGGCGGCTCGTCTATCGTTACTCTGTTTGCCGCAGTCGGACTGGTGTCGGGTGTTAAATACCGGCCAAAACCCCAGCATTTCATGATTCAATACTGATAAAAAAGGAGCGAAGCACTCGCTCCTTTTTGTTTGACATTTATAATCCCATGGTTTAGAATACTTTCACATGCCTCCGTAGCTCACCAGGATAGAGCGTGCGCCTCCTAAGCGCAAGGTAGTGAGTTCGAGTCTCGCCGGGGGTGCCATGATGCCGTCCAAATCGGACGGCATCTTTTTTAATTTTATAATGTAAACTTTTCGTGATGTCTATTGACTTTATCAGCAAAAAATATGATAATTATTAATTAATAGTATAAGATTGAAAGGACTATATTTAATGCTCAAGCTTAAAGGTATCACAAAGGATTATGCCGTCGGCGACGACAAGGTGCATGCCCTCAAAGGCATTGACCTTGAATTCCGTGAAAACGAGTTCGTCGCAATACTCGGTCATTCGGGCTGCGGCAAGACCACCCTGCTTAACATCATCGGCGGTCTTGACGGCTATACTGACGGCGACCTTATCATAAACGGCAAGTCCACCAAGGATTTCACCGACCGCGACTGGGACAGCTACCGCAATCATTCCATCGGCTTTGTTTTCCAGTCATATAACCTCATCCCCCACCAGACTGTTCTGTCCAACGTTGAGCTTGCGCTGACTCTTTCGGGCGTTTCCAAAACCGAACGACGCGAGCGCGCGATAAAGGCGCTTGAGCAGGTGGGTCTGGGTGACCAGCTTTCAAAGAAGCCCAACCAGATGTCAGGCGGTCAGATGCAGCGCGTTGCAATTGCCCGCGCCCTCGTAAATGACCCCGACATTCTTCTTGCCGACGAACCCACGGGTGCACTTGACTCGGAAACCAGCGTTCAGATAATGGACATTCTCAAGGAAATTTCCAAGGATAAGCTCATTATCATGGTAACCCACAACCCCGACCTCGCCGAGGAATACGCATCCCGCATAATCCGCCTCAAGGACGGACTCATTACCGATGACAGTCAGCCCTACCAGTCCGAAGACGGAAAAGACAGCAGAGGCATTTCCCTGAAGAAAACCGCCATGAGCTATATGACAGCCCTTTCGCTGTCGTTGAATAACCTCATGACGAAAAAAGGCCGCACATTCCTCACCGCTTTTGCAGGCAGTATCGGCATAATCGGAATCGCCCTCATCCTTTCAATCTCAACGGGTGTTAACAACTACATCGACAGAATTCAGGAAGACACTCTGTCCTCCTACCCCATATCAATCATGGCCGAATCCGTTGACATGTCCGCGCTTATGGAATCTCTCATGGGCATAAACGCCGAGGATGCCGACAACCAGCACGACACCGACGCAGTTTATTCAAACACCGTCATGTATGAGATGATGGATACAATGAACAATGCCGAGATTGAAACCAACAACCTAAAGGATTTCAAGGTATTCCTCGACCGCGAACAGAGCGACAAGGCGAAAACCGACCTCAAGGACCACGTCACAAGCATCCAGTATTCCTATAATCTTGCCCTTAACCTCTATACCACCGATGTTAACGGCAAGATTGTAAAGGCCGACCCCATGGCCCTCATGATGTCCATGCGAAACGGCATCATCGGCAATGAAGCAGGCGCGGCAACCGACTCGTACGTTGCCAGCATGGGCGGCACCACAGAGCTTGAAAATTCCTCTCAGATTATGATATGGCAGGAAATGCTCGCGGGTGATAACGGCGAGCTTATAAGCGACCTTGTTAAACAGCAGTACGATGTTCTCTACGGAACATGGCCCGAGAAATACGACGAAGTGGTTCTCATCGTCGATGAAAACAACGAGGTTTCCGACCTTGTTCTCTATGCACTCGGTCTTAAGTCCTCCGACGATATGCTCAGTGTAATGACCGATTACATGATGGGCAAGGAAAAGGGTGAAACAAAGGTTGAAAGCTGGAGCTATTCCGATATCTGCAAAAAGGAATTCGGACTCATAATCCCTGCCGACTGTTATCAGAAGGACCCCGAAACGGGCGAATATAAGGACATCAGCGAGGATGACCTCGGCCTCAAGACCCTGTACGGTAGTGCAATGAAGCTGAAGATTGTCGGCATCATCCGCCAGAATGACGATGCCGTCAGCGGCATGATGACAGGCGCGTTGGGCTACACCAAAGCCCTCACCGATGAAGTCGTAGGTGAAACCGCAACCCGCGACCTCGTTAAGCAGCAGCTTGCAAGCCCCGATACCGATATTTTCACAGGTCTTCCCTTCAAGGACGATGACTCCATTCCCGATGACAGCGAAACCGAGCAGATTGTCAAGGAATATTTCGCAACCCTCACCGACGAGGAAAAGGCTCAGCTTTATGTCGAATATTCCAGCATCCCCTCGGACAGCTACATTGACTCCATTATCGATGAGCAGATAGGCGGCATCTCCCGCGAGGAAATCGAGAGCAAGGTGCTGACCGACTACCCCGAATACGCTGATATGCTTGCCGCTATGGACGACGACACACTGTTCTCCTACATGCGAGAAATGATAGCCATGCAGATAAAGGAGCAGTACGGCGAACAGATGAAGCAGGCACTCAGTGGGGTTCCCACCGCAAGTCTTGTTGAGGCATTCAATAACTGCTACTTCACCGCCGAGGGCTACAAGCTCATTTACGACGAGCTTATGCCCGAAGCATTCGCACAGACGGATCTCAAGGAAAACCTGCTCAAGCTCGGCTATGTTGACCTTGCCTCCCCGTCTACTGTAAACATCTATGTTTCCACCTTTGCCGACAAGGATGCAGTCGCGGATATAATCGCCGACTACAACTCCAAGGTCGCCGAGGAGGATCAGATAAGCTATACCGACTATGTTGCGCTTATCATGAGCTCCGTCACAACAATAATCAACGTCATTTCCTACGTGCTTATCGCATTCGTCGCAATCAGCCTTATCGTTTCCAGCATCATGATCGGTATCATCACCTACATCAGCGTTCTGGAACGCACAAAGGAAATCGGCATTCTCCGTGCAATCGGTGCATCGAAGAAGGACATCTCCCGCGTATTCAATGCCGAAACCATTATTGTCGGTCTCGGCGCGGGACTTATCGGCATACTGGCAACGCTTCTTTTGTGTCTGCCCATTAATGCAATTGTCCACAAGCTCACCAACATCTACTCTATAAACGCGGTTCTCCCCACGGGTGCCGCAATCGTGCTTGTCGCCATAAGCATGATTCTCACCGTCGTGGCAGGCATTATCCCCTCCCGCGTCGCGGCAAACAAGGACCCCGTCGTTGCACTGAGAACAGAATAAAAATAACTAAATCCCGCAGACTGAAGTCTGCGGGATTTTCCTTTAATCAATATTCATTTGGGCTTCGGCAGGTATTTCCTCGGTTTCGGAAATTTCCGTTTCGGGCAATACCGCCGCCGTTAAGACCTCCTCTGAGGGTTCGGGGCTTTCCGTCGGCTCGATTGCAGGTTCGGGCTCGGGCTCATCCTCCACAACGCTGAATATATCGTAATACTGTGCATAACGCGCGAGTATCGTTGCCAGCTGTGCGCGGGTTGCATTTCCGTTGGGATCGAGCTTTGTTGCGCTTACTCCCTGAATAATGCCGTTGCCGAGTGACCACTTCATCGCGGGCACTGCCCAGTCGCCGACCTGATTTGCATCGGCATAGCCTGCAAAGTCCTTTGTCTTTGAACAGTCAAGCCCTTTGTAAAGAGCAAAACAGTAGAGCATTTTTGCCGCCTGCGCTCTTGTAATCTTAATGTCCGTGCCGAAGGTGTTGTCCTTATATCCTTCGGTCACTCCCGTGTCGTATGCCCATTTGATTGCATCAGCGCACCATGTGCTGTCGCTGACGTCCTTAAAGGGATTTATAAGTTCCGATGTATCGGGGCATCCGTCGAGACGGTAAAGCACCATAATCATCATGCCTCGGGTCATTGTTGCGTTGGGGCTGAACATTGTGTCGCTTGTGCCCTTGAAGAGATTGTGCTCAACGCAATAGTCAAGACTCTGGTGGAACCACGATGCCGCGGTGACATCTGCAAAGCTCTTTGACGGGCAGGCATCGCCGTACGCACAGCCTGCGGCGCTTCCCAGCATCGTCGGTTTTTGATATACCGTAGTGTAATTCGGTCTCAAAAATCCCGCTATCTCGCTTGACGAGAGGCTTACTTCGCGCAAGCTTACGTCGCTATATCGCCAGTCGTGGCTGGTCTGGTTGCCTCCGACGTAATAGATAACTCTGTTGACCTCGTCATAGTCATAAACAATCGCAACATGGTCGAAAACCGAGTTGTTATTCGGATGGTCAATATAGATGAGGTCACCGGGTATGGGTTCAAATTTTGAAGCATTCGATTTGACCGTGTTTACGTTCTTATCAATAAACTTGCTGTCTTTGAAATAATAGACCTTGCCGTGACTGTATTTCGAGAACCAGTTCGCCTGATATGTAACACCGGTTGCCGCCCAGTCATTAGCTTTCCATTCGCTCAGCGGTGGAAAGATTTTTGACCTCGGCGCGGAAGCCGTGCCTGCAATTCCTATCTCGTTTGCGCAATAGGTTGTGAAATATACGCACCAGTCAAACTTGACCTCGGGGAAATTCTCTGCAGTATCCCCGACGTGTGCCAGTGCGGCATTTATCATCTGTTGCTGCTGTGACTGCGCGGCATATGCATTGCTTCCCAGAACGGGTAGAAGGCTCATGCACATTAGCGCCGCAAGCAGAAAACAGAGTAATCTCTTCCTCATATATTCATCTCCGATAATAAAATTGTTTACATAATATCACTTCATCTCCCAAATTGCAAGTTTTTCGTGGACGTATAAAATGTTGCATAAAAAAGAGTCGAAAAAACATTTGAAAATCTATGAAAGAGCGTGTTGACTCAGTCGTCAAATTATGAGAAAATAACTTAATTTTATTAATATGGAGGAATAGTCATGGCTTTTTACTACAATGAACCGTCAAGAACATTCAGCGAGTACCTTCTCATCCCCGGTTACACCGGCGAAGGATGCACTCCCGCAAATGTAAGTCTCAGAACCCCTCTCGTCAAGTTTAAGAAGGGCGAAGAGTCCGCTATCTACCTCAACACTCCCTTTGCTTCCGCAATCATGCAGTCCGTTTCCAACGATACCATGGCAATCGCACTGGCAAAGGAAGGCGGCATCTCCTTCATCTACGGTGCACAGAGCATCGAGAGCGAAGCCGCAATGGTAGCAAGAGTAAAAAGCTATAAGGCAGGTTTCGTAACCTCCGCTTCCAACGTAATGCCCGACCAGACCCTTGAGGACATTCTCGAGCTCAAGGAGCGCAACGGTTTCTCCACCGTCGCAGTCACCGAAGACGGCTCTGCAAACGGCAAGCTCCTCGGCATCGTATCCAGCCGTGACTACCGCGTCAGCCGCATGGACGTTTCCACCCCCGTTTCCGAGTTCATGACTCCTCTTGAAAAGCTCGTAACCGCTCCCGAGGGTACCTCCCTCAAGGAAGCAAACGATATCATCTGGGACCATAAGCTCAACTCCCTGCCCATCGTTGACAAAGACGGCAACCTCCTCTACTTCGTATTCCGCAAGGACTATTCCGAGCACAAGGCAAACCCCAACGAAATTCTTGACTCCCAGAAGCGCTACATCGTCGGCGCAGGCATCAACACCCGCGACTATGAAGAGCGCGTTCCCGCACTCGTTGACGCAGGCGTTGACGTTCTCTGCCTCGGCTCCTCCGACGGTTACTCCCACAGACAGAAAAAAGCCATTGACTTCATCCGCTCCAAATACGGCGACAGCGTCAAGGTCGGCGCAGGCAACGTCGTAGATAAGGACGGCTTCCTCTTCCTCGCGGAAGCAGGCGCAGACTTTGTCAAGGTCGGTATCGGCGGCGGCTCCATCTGCATCACCCGCGAAACCAAGGGCATCGGCCGCGGACAGGCTACCGCACTCATCGAGGTATGTGCCGCACGCGACGAATACTTTGAGAAAACAGGCGTATATATCCCCGTCTGCTCCGACGGCGGTCTGGTACACGATTACCACATGACTCTGGCTCTGGCAATGGGCGCAGACTTCCTCATGATGGGCCGCTACTTCGCCCGTTTCGACGAAAGCCCCACCGAAAAGCTTATGATAAACGGCGTATTCGTCAAGGAATACTGGGGCGAAGGCTCCAACCGCGCACGCAACTGGCAGCGTTACGACATGGGCGGCACCAAGAAGGTCAGCTTTGAAGAGGGCGTTGACTCCTATGTCACCTACGCAGGTCCTCTCCACGACAACGTGGAAAAGAGCGTCTACAAGATTAAGTCCACCATGTGCAACTGCGGTGTCACAAATCTTTCAGACCTCAAGCGCGACGCAAAGCTCACTCTTGTTTCCAGCGTCAGCATCGTTGAGGGCGGCAGCCACGACGTTATCCTCAAGAACAAGTAATTCTACAAATAATAAAAAAGCAGGTCTTATGACCTGCTTTTTTATTTTGCCAGTTCGTTTAACGTATCGCCTGTTATTCTGTATACCGTCCAGTCGGACATGGGCTCTGCGCCAAGTGACAGATAGAAATCTATGCTGGGCTTATTCCAGTTAAGGCACCACCATTCAAGCCTGCCGTAGCCGCGCTCGACCGCAATTTGCCCAAGCTTTTTGAGAAGTGCCTTTCCGTAACCCTTACCCCTGTATTCTGGAATGACAAACAGGTCCTCGAGATATATTCCCGCTCTGCCGAGGAAGGTCGAAAAATTATGGAAAAACAGGGCAAAGCCCACTTCCTTTCCGTCTTCCAGAGCGAATATGACCTCCGCTTTCTGCTTGTCGAAAATCCATTCCTCTAAAAGCTCGGGTGTCGCAATGACCTCTTCGGACATTTTTTCGTAGTCGGCAAGCGCTCTTATAAACCAAAGTATTTTTGCGGTGTCTTCTCTTTCGGCAAATCTGAAATCCATGGCTTATCCTCCTGCTTTTTTTCTTATTATATCATACAGGTGTGCAGTATTTCCAGCTGAAAATAAATTCCTATAAAAATATTAGGGATTTCTCTTGACAAAACGCGGGGCATGGCGTATTATGAGCTTAGGGAAATCCCCTAATAATTTTGTAGGAATTGAGGTTGATAACTATGACAAAGATGTTCGCAAACTGTTGTACCTGTTGTATCTGTCGATGTTGTCGCCGTAAGTTCTGCTAAAGTATTATGTAAACTTGACGGCGATGTTTTGCATCGTCTTTTTTTGCGCCCATTTTTCGGGTTTTATAAGATTATAAAGGAGATTTACCATGTCAAATATATATAAATCCGTTGACCGCCTTGTAGGTCACACCCCCATAGCACAGCTCAGAAACATTGAAATTGAAGAAAAGCTCTACGCCCGCCTGCTTGTAAAGCTGGAGATGTTCAATCCCGCAGGCAGTGCCAAAGACCGCGTTGCAAAGGCGATGCTTGACGATGCCGAGGCAAAGGGCTTAATCGGCGAGGGCTCCGTCATCATCGAGCCCACCAGCGGCAACACGGGCATAGGTCTTGCGGCAATCGGTGCATCCCGCGGATACAGAGTAATCATTGTAATGCCCGATAACATGTCCGAGGAACGTCAGATTCTTATGCGCGCCTACGGTGCCGAGCTTGTTCTCACCGACGCAAAGCTTGGCATGACAGGCGCAATTGAAAAGGCTGAGGAGCTTAAATCCTCCATCCCCGGAAGCTTTATCCCCGGGCAGTTTGAAAACCCCGCAAACCCTGCCGCCCACAGAGTCGGCACAGGTCCCGAGATTTGGGAAGACACCGACGGCAACGTGGATATCTTTGTAGCAGGCGTAGGTACAGGTGGCACAATAAGCGGTGTCGGCCGTTACCTTAAGAGCATGAAAAACAGCGTCAAAGTCGTTGCCGTTGAGCCCGAAACCAGTCCCCTGCTGAGCAAGGGACACGCAGGTTCTCACGGAATACAGGGCATCGGCGCAAACTTTGTACCGTCCATTTTAGATACTTCTGTTTATGACGAGGTTATCGCCGTTTCCGATGAAGAGGCATATGCCGCAGGCCGCCTTATAGCCCGTAAGGAGGGGCTTCTGGTCGGCATCAGCTCAGGTGCCGCACTCCACGCCGCCATTGAGCTTGCAAAGAAAAAGGAAAACGCGGGCAAAACCGTTGTGGCACTCCTGACCGATACCGGCGAGAGATATCTGTCAAGCCCCATGTTTAAGGAGAATTAAGCTCTATGTTCAATGACCTACGCGAAACATTAAACGCATATATGGCCCGTGACCCTGCGGCAAGAAGTCCCTTGGAGGTTTTGCTCCTCTACCCCGGCGTCAAGGCAACCATGAGCCACCGCAGAGCCCACTGGTGCTATGAGCATGATCTGAAGCTTTTGGGCAGAGCAATCAGCCAGATAAGCCGACACCGCACGGGAATAGAAATTCACCCCGGAGCAAAAATCGGCAAGCGCCTTGTCATCGACCATGGCATGGGCATCGTCATCGGCGAAACCGCGGAAATCGGGGATGACTGCCTCATATATCACGGTGTTACCCTTGGCGGCACAGGTAAGGACAGCGGTAAGCGCCACCCCACAATCGGCAACAATGTGCTGATTGGAACAGGGGCAAAGGTTCTGGGGCCCTTCACAGTGGGCGATAACAGCCGAATTGCCGCAAACTCCGTTGTTCTCAAGGAAATTCCTCCCGACAGTACCGCTGTTGGTGTTCCCGCAAGGATTGTAAAACGCGGTGGACAGAAAATCGACTATGCCGCCGAGGTCGATCAGGTCAGCGTGTCCGACCCCGTTGCGGAAGAGCTTGCCGCCATACGCAGGGCGTTCTGCGAGCTGAACACCAATCTGCAGGAATTAAGCGTAAGATGATAAAAAACCGACGTCTATTGTATAATGGCGTCGGTTTTAATACATATTAACGATTGCAATTATATCAATAATATGTTAAGATTTTTTCATAATTTATCTCTAAACATCAAAGATATTCGGAGGTTTTTTACAGTGGATAACAGAGAGAAACTGGGAAGCCGTCTGGGCTTCATTCTGCTAAGCGCAGGCTGCGCCATAGGCTGCGGCAATGTCTGGAAATTCCCGTGGCAGTGCGGACAATACGGTGGCGGTGCATTTGTGCTGATTTATCTGATTTGTCTGATTGTTCTGGGTCTTCCTGTTATGACTATGGAATTTTCCCTTGGCCGTGCTTCTCAGACCAGCCCCGTAAAAATGCTGGGTAAGATGGAGAAGAAAGGTCAGAAATGGCATCTCTACGGTCCCTTTGCCCTGCTTGGCAACATCGCGCTCATGTCCTTCTACACCGTAGTCTGCGGATGGATTATTCATTACTTCATCCGTTTCCTCACCGGAAACACCGCCGACCTCGGCTTTGTCGGCATGATTTCCAATCCCGGTGTGAACATGACTTACATGCTCATTACCGTCGTACTCGGTTTCGTCGTTCTCTGCTTCAATCTGCAGGGCGGTCTGGAACGTGTTACAAAAATCATTATGCCCGTTCTCTTCGTTCTGATGATTGGTCTTGCTATCCACAGCTTCACTCTGGACGGCGCAAAAGAAGGCCTTAAATTCTACCTCGTTCCCGATTTAAGCAAAATCACTGCCGATGTTGTCGTCGGCGCAATGAACCAGGCGTTCTTCACTCTGTCCCTTGGCATCGGCTCTATGGCTATCTTCGGCTCATACCTTAACAAGGACCGCTCACTCATGGGCGAATCCATAAACGTCGTATGCCTTGATACCCTGGTTGCAATCTGCGCAGGCCTCATCATGTTCCCTGCCTGCACCACCTACGGTCTTGAAGTAAACGCAGGTCCTTCCCTGCTGTTTGACACCATGGCAACCGTATTCAACAACATGCCCGGCGGACGCATCTGGGGTGCCCTGTTCTTCCTGTTCATGGTA
>JAZLFI010000116.1:0-11364 GCA_045615725.1 Oscillospiraceae bacterium | reverse complement strand
AAGGTAAGTGTCACGGAGTACTACCATAACTCCTCGTGGCTGGAGCACGGCGGCGCACCTGAAAAGGCAGTGCGTTCCGCATTCGTGTCCGCAATTGACGCATACATTAAAAAGATCGGCAAATATTCCAAGACCGATTCCAAGATAAGCTTCCAGGACGTTCAGGACTGCCTTGTTATCGTCACAAACTGCTTTTCAACCCAGACGTCATATGAAAACCAGACCAAAAAGGCCATTACCAACAAGTTCATTCAGGAGGCAATGACCGACTTCTTCAAGGAACAGCTTGAGGTCTATTTCATTGAGAATAAGCCCGAAGCGGATAAGATTGCCGAGCAGGTGCTTGTCAATAAGCGAAGCCGCGAAGCCGCAGAAAAAACCCGTCAGGGAATGAAGAAAAAGCTTTCGGGCAATATAGATATTGCAAACCGCGTTCAGAAGTTTGTTGACTGCCGCAGCCGCGACCCCGAAAAGCGCGAGATTTACATCGTCGAGGGCGACTCCGCATTGGGCGCATGTAAGCTTTCCCGCGATGCCGATTTCCAGGGAATCATGCCCGTAAGAGGCAAAATACTTAACTGCCTTAAGGCTGACTATGCACGCATATTCAAAAGCGACGTCATAACCGACCTTATGAAAGTTCTCGGATGCGGCGTTGAGGTCAAGGATAAGCACGTCAAGGATTTGAATAACTTCGATATAAACTCTCTGCGCTGGAATAAAGTCATCATCTGTACCGATGCCGATGTTGACGGATTCCAGATAAGAACACTTATACTCACCATGCTTTACCGCCTTGTGCCTACTCTTATTCAGGAGGGCTATGTTTATATAGCCGAATCTCCGCTGTATGAGATTGAGAGCAAGGGAAAGACTTACTTTGCCTATTCCGACCGCGAAAAGGCGGAGATTGTAAAATCTCTCGAGGGCTCAAAGATGAGTATCAACCGAAGCAAGGGCCTCGGCGAAAACGACCCCGACATGATGTGGATGACCACCATGAACCCCGAAACGAGAAGACTTATAAAGGTTATGCCCGAGGACGCTGAGCGCATGGCGCAGACCTTTGACCTCCTGCTGGGCGATGACCTGAGCGGCAGAAAGAACCATATCGCAGAAAACGGCTATATGTATCTCGATATGGCTGATATATCCTGATAGCAGTACATAAGTGACAGGAAGGTAATACAATGGCTAAGAAAAAAGAGCCTGAAAAGAAAAAATTCGATAATCCCAATGTAATCGGTCTGCACGCGGAGGTTATGGAACAGCCCATAACCGAAACCCTTGAGCAGAATTATATGCCCTACGCAATGAGCGTTATAGTTTCCCGTGCAATTCCCGAAATTGACGGCTTTAAGCCCTCCCATAGAAAGCTTCTTTATACCATGTATAAAATGGGACTTCTCTCGGGCGGCAGAACAAAGAGCGCCAATATCGTGGGCCAGACCATGCGCCTTAACCCCCACGGCGATGCGGCAATATATGAAACCATGGTGCGCCTTTCCAAGGGCTATGACGCACTGCTGACCCCCTTTGTAGACTCCAAGGGTAACTTCGGCAAGGTGTATTCCCGTGATATGTCCTTTGCGGCATCCCGTTATACCGAGGCAAAGCTTGCAGGCATATGCAATGAGCTTTTCCGCGATATTGACCAGGATACCGTTGAGTTTGTCGATAACTATGACGGAAGCATGAAGGAGCCCAGCCTTCTTCCCACGGCTTTCCCAAATGTCCTCGTTTCTTCCAATACGGGTATCGCCGTCGGTATGGCGAGCCAGATTTGCGGCTTTAACCTTGAGGAAGTATGCGAGACCACCATTAACTATCTGAACGACCCCGAGTGCGATATCCTTGCAACTCTGCCCGCTCCCGATTTTTCAACAGGCGGAGAGATTGTCTATGACCGCACCGAAATGGAGAATATCTACCGCACGGGACGTGGAAGCTTCAAGGTTTGCTCACGCTGGCGCTATGTTCAGAAAGAGAACATAATCGAGATATATGAAATCCCATATACCACAACCTCCGAAGCAATCGTGGATAAGGTTGCAGAGCTTATTAAGGCTGGCAAGATTCGCGAGATTAACGATATGCGCGATGAAACTGACCTGAGCGGCTTAAAGCTTGCAATCGACCTCAAGCGCGGTACCGACCCCGATAAGCTCATGCAGAAGCTGTTTAAGCTCACTCCGCTTATGGACAGCTTCCCCTGCAACTTCAATATCCTTGTTGCGGGAAATCCCAAGGTTATGGGAGTAGGGGAGATTATAAGCGAGTGGTGCGCATGGCGAATGGAATGCATTCGCCGCAGAGTATATTTTGAGCTTGGCAAGA
The DNA here is from genome assembly GCA_045615725.1 of Oscillospiraceae bacterium. Lineage (GTDB taxonomy): Bacteria > Bacillota > Clostridia > Oscillospirales > Oscillospiraceae > F23-B02. The sequence continues at coordinate 9,027 of JAZLFI010000116.1, read as the reverse complement.
AGAAGGATAAGCTCCACCTTTTAAACGGTCTGAGCAAAATTCTTCTCGATATTGACAAGGCAATTGCGATTATCCGCAATACCGAGCTTGAATCCGAGGTCGTACCCAATCTGATGATGGGCTTCGGCATAGATAAGATTCAGGCGGAGTTTGTGGCTGAGATTAAACTCCGCAACATCAACAAGGAATATATCTTAAAGCGCATATCCGAGCGGGAAGAGCTCGAAAAGGCAATTGCCGACCTTGAGGACACTCTCAAGAGCCGCCGCAGAATTAAGAGCATCATAATTAATGAGCTCAAGCAGATAATCAAAAAATACCCCAGCCCCCGCAAGACAGGTATTGTCTATGCCGACGAGGTTGAGGAATTTGAAGATATTGAAACCGTTGAGGATTATCCCGTAACCATGTTCCTCTCCAACGAGGGCTACCTCAAGAAGATTACTCCGCTGTCGCTGAGAATGAGCGGCGAGCAGAAATTCAAAGAGGGCGACAGCCTGAGAATGTCGGTTGAAACCACAAACAATACGGAAATTCTCGTGTTCACCGATAAACAGCAGGTATATAAGACGAAGCTGTCCGAATTCGAGGATACAAAGGCATCCGCACTGGGAACGTATCTTCCCGGTAAGCTGGGAATGGACGAGGGCGAAAGCATTCTGACAATCATATTCCCCGGTGATTATAAGAAGAATATTTTGCTGTTCTTCGAAAACGGCAAGGTTGCCCGTTTTGAGCTTAATGCTTATGAAACCAAGACAAACCGAAAGAAGCTCATTAACGCGTATTCGGATAAGAGCCCGCTCGTAAGCGTTCTCACCATATCCGAGGAGATTAATGTAGCTGCATTCTCGTCCGACGGCAGAGCCCTCGTTTTCAACACCTCACTGCTTCAGCTCAAGACTGGCCGCACAACCCAGGGCGTTGCCTGCATGAATATAAAGAATAAGCATAAGCTTATTAATGCCGCAGTCCTTGAAGAAACCGCAATCACAAATCTGTCAAGATACAGAGTGCGCTCACTTCCTGCGGCAGGCGCACTGCTTAAAGACGAGGACAGGGGAGAGAAACAGCTTTCACTTATAGATTGAGGTGATTTGATTGAAGGCAAAGAATAAGAGCGAAATCGCACTTGAATACCTCGTAATCATTATCGGCACAGCTCTTTATGCAGTCGGCTTTCAGTATTTCCTGTATCCCAACTCCATAATCGTTGGCGGTGTTTCGGGTATAGCGATGATTATAAATCTGCTTACGAAACTGCCCGTCGGTTTGCTTACTGTTATTCTGAACATACCGCTGTTTATCCTTGCGTGGAAGCACTTCGGAACTCATTTCCTTGTCGGCTCGCTTGCGGGTGTTGTGCTGTCCTCGGTGTTTATTGATATCCTTGCTCTGCACCCGATAAACGCAACTGACGATATGCTTCTTGCATGCTTTATCGGCGGTGCAATAAAAGGCTTCGGCCTCGGACTTGTCTATTATGTCGGCGCAACCACCGGCGGCGTGGATATAGTAGCAAAGTTTGCACGCAGAAAATATCCGTATATAAACTTTGGCACAATCGTCCTCGCAATGGACTGCGTAATAATAATTCTGTTTGCAGTTATCTTTGATGAAATCGAAGGCGCAATGTATGCGGTAATCGCTATGTTCGTTGTTTCCAAGGTGGTTGACCTTGTGCTTTACGGCACAGATAACTCCAACGTCTGCTATATCATAAGCAATGAGAGCAGCGAGATAGTTAAAGAGATTACCGAAACTCTTAACCGCGGCGTAACCATTCTCGAGGGAAAGGGAGCATATTCCCATGAGGATAAGCAGGTGCTTCTGTGCGTAATCAAAAAGCCACAGATAACCGCTGTGAGGAAAATCGTCAAGAATGTCGACGAGCACGCGTTCTTTATCGTAACCGATGCAAAGAACGTGTTCGGCAACGGCTTCGGCGATATCGCGGATATGAATTAAAAATTTTGTCGGAACGTGAAAATAGCACTTGACAAATTATAAAAGTGTGCTAAAATCTAAAACGTTCCGTGTGCGGGCATAGCTCATCCGGTAGAGCGCCACCTTGCCAAGGTGGAGGTAGCGAGTTCGAGTCTCGTTGCCCGCTCCAAATAAAAACTCCAAGCCTTATGGCTTGGAGTTTTTTATATGTTTTTTTAGAAAGCTTTTGAAAACTTCTTGAAAGGCTTGGGATCGTTACTGTCTTTTATGAACTGAATGTCAGTGCTGTCGATAAGCGCAAATGCTTCTTTCCTGGAGATAAGCTTCTTTTTGTATTCTTCGAAAACACCTTTTTCGGATACAAAAGTCTTGTTCGGCATTTCATTTTTGCATTTAGTATCAAGTGGCTTGCCGTCAAAAATGTAATCAGCAAGCATTGCAGGTGTGTTTATGCCGCTCTGGGTAAAGGCATAGCAGGATGCACCGACGCGCATGTTAATTTCAGCGAAATACATGTTGCCCTGTTTGTCTTCAATAAGGTCAATGTCGAAAAGACCGGTAAAACCTAAAGATGCAACAAACCTGTCAAGTTTTTCTTTCAGCGGCTGAATAAGCGAAGGGTCAAGAGTTCTTCCGGTTACCGCAACACCTCTGCGCTCATCTTCTCCGCCTTCTTCTGCGATAAAGAAACATGGGGCACAAACCGTATCGCCTGCGCATACGCCGAGAATTGAATACTCATTTTTAATATCAACGAGTTCTTCAACCATAACAGAGTATTTCTTTCTTCTTGAAAATGTTCTTATCTTATCTGTCAGTTCATCAATGTCGTTGCATATACACATTTTGCTTTTCGAAGAGGTTACGCTGACATTGGGTTTAATAAAACAGGGGAATGAAATGCTTTCGGAGATTTCAAACACAGGTTCTGAATAAACTCGGTTTACTTCAATAACATGACCGTTAATAACGGGAATTCCAAAGCTTTCAGCCAAATCCTTTTGAAGCCCTTTGCTCATAAGGCGGTTAATTTCGCCTGCAGTTGAATTGATATTTGGCAGTATGAAGTATTCGCTTAGCTCTTCATAGTTCTTGTCGATAACGCTGGCGACGAGATCGTCAGCGGGGACAATGAGAATTTTTCGCTCAGGGTCAGCAAGCAGAAGGAGCTTTTCAACAATGTATTTCGTTTTTTTGCGTGTTATGCATACATGAAAAGCCTGGACATACTTGCTGTATGCATCAGGAAGCGGAGTCTTAAGATACCGGGTGATTGCACGGCCCTTTTTCATATTGAAAATATGTAATACTTCAACTCTGTAACCTGCCATGCCAAATGATTTGGCAACTGTGAGGTTGGAGCAGTAATTTCTGCCGGCTACAATTACTGTGTTATGATCGTCGCTTCTCGGTATGAAGTTCTTTTTGGCCTGAGGATAAGAAAAAATAAACGGAGCTGCTTTTTTAGCCAGATTGAAGAAGAAATTAAATATACGCCTGAACGCTTTCCTGATTTTCTTGCGTATATTTTTCAGAAATCTTTTTGTTGATTTTAAAGGTCTTATGAGCAGCTTCATTTTCTGAAGCTTTTTAAACAGAGCATACGGTTCGGGGTCGTCTGCATCATCAAGCAGTGTTATATCTGATGAGCTGATTAACTTATTAAGCTTTTTCTTTGAGATAAACTTAAAATAATAATCTTCCCATGCGACTTTTTCATAAATAAAGCTCTTGCCGTAAGATTTAACGCATTCCTCATCCTTGCTGTGTTCCAGTCCGACAAGTTCTTTGACAACAAGCTCAGGAAGATTTACGCCACTTTGAAAATACGAATAGTTCGGTCCTCCGCTTCGCAGATTGATTTCGTTGAAATAGAGCTTACCGCCCACAACATTAAGCTCCATATCGAACATGCCGATATAGTGAAATTCTTTTAGCGTGTCGATGATTTTGCCTGTGGTATCACCGAGTTCGTCAAACGGAGCAATTACACCTGCCATGGTTACGCCTTTTTCATGCTGTGCAACGTGGGTTTTTCGGATAATGGCAGGCACAATAACGTTCTGGTCAAGGCAGACACCGGAGAAGTCAATTTCGTTTTCGATGTTGAGAAATTCCTGAACAAGGATAGAACGCTTTGAATGCTTTTTCTTCAGCTTTTTAAGATGATGTAAAAGCTCTTCCTCGTCCTGACATGTTGCCATTTCCTTTTTGTAGCCTGTAACACTTTCTATGGGCTTGCAAAAACAGGGGTAAACCATGTTTTGCGGGATTACGATTTCGTCGTCAAGAGGAATAATCCATTCTTCAGGAACGTTCAGTCCGGCTTTCTTCGCTATCTCCGATTGAACAACCTTGTTCATCATATGAGTGATAGAACCGGGGAGACCGTCCACAATATGAGGCATGAGGAAATACTTCTCAAATTCATCCTGCATCAAATCTATAACCGATGTTGTGTAATCGTCTGTGGGGAACAGAATAATTTTTTTGGATTTTGCTTCCTCAGTGTATGTCATAATCTGCTCAACAAGATTGTTGTCAATGCCGCCTTTGACCTTTTTTGACACAACTTCGGAGTAGTTGCGGATGTATTTGCTGCGGGAAGCGACTTCGGATGCGCCCGCTTTGTATGATGTTGCAATCATATCTACGGTGTATCCCGCTTTTCCCAGTGAACGGGCAACACTCAGTCCTGTAGAATAACTACGTGAAAGAATAATGATTAATATTTCGTCCTTTGTCACAGCTTGCGACTTCATATGCATAACTCCTGTATAGAATACTTGTACAAATTTAATATTTTTATATTATATATCTTTTTTCGCCCTGTATCAACAAAAACTTATGAAATACCAAATAAAAAGACAGCCACTTCTGTGACTGCCTTTTTATTTGGTCGGAGTGACGGGATTCGAACCCACGACCTCTTGGTCCCGAACCAAGCGCGCTACCAGCTGCGCTACACCCCGAAACAGCTTTATTATTATAATAAGGCGCTGTCTGCTTGTCAAGTTAATTTTACCGTCTGTAATATGCCTGTCCGCAGAGCCATATAATTAATATATGACTTAATCGGAGGTGTACAAATGAGCTATGTAAAATTCATGATATCTTCGCTGATATTCATTGCGCTGACTGCAATCAGACTTTCTATGCCGAGTCTTGCCGACAGCATATCCCATGAAATCCGAAATGTCCTCATTACCGAAGAAACGCAGACGCAAACAGTTATGGAACTTGGCGCATCCCTCACCGACGGCAGATTCTTTTCCGCATTTAAAAAAAATACAGACGACAGCAAGATAATTCCTATAATTGATGTGATTGACTATGAAAATGTTCTGCCTTTGCCTGAACCGGAGCCCGAAACCGAAGCCGAGGTGGCAGAAGAAATATCACCGAAGGTCGAAGCTTTTCTTGAATCTCAGGTGCCTTATTCGGAGTATGATATCCCCGAAAACGTAAGCTATGAAATGCCCGAACTGCCTTTTGAATACATAAGCCCCGTGGAAGGCGTTTCATCATCGGGCTTCGGTTATCGTATGCACCCGATTCAGAACGAGGTCAGATATCATTACGGCACTGACTTTGCCGCAAACAGCGGCGAAAATGTCTGCGCCTTTGCCGATGGTACAATATCGTCAATCGGGGAAAATGACAGCTACGGAAAGTATATGATAATAGACCACGGCGACGGATATTCAACGCTGTATGCCCATTGCAGTCAGCTGTGCCTGTTGTCTGGAAGTGTAGCAAAGGGCGATGTAATAGCTCTTGTGGGTGCAAGCGGTGCGGTAACGGGACCACACCTGCATTTTGAACTTATGCAGGGCGAAACATATCTGAACCCTGAATACTACGTATGAAGTCAAAATTCAATGTAAGCGCAGGAGCAATACTGATGCTTTCTGCGCTATATTTTTTCGGAGGAATGAAATCCGTATGCGCCGTCATACTAGCCGCATCTGTGCATGAACTTGGACACATAATCGCGATTAAAATGTTCGGAGGTAAAATTCGTTCACTACGCTTTGATGCAAGCGGTCTGTGCATGAGCTATTGCGGACTTGACAGCACTGCAAAAGAACTTATATCGCTCGTTATGGGGCCGCTGTTCGGGCTTTTTCTTGCGTACGGTGCCTCGTATTACGGAAATGCGCTTAGTAATAATTTTCTGCGTGAAACCGCAGGCATAAGCGTGATATTTTCAGTGTTCAATTTACTGCCTGCCTTGCCCCTTGACGGTGGCAGAGCGCTGTTTTGCGTGATAAAAGGCAGGCGCAGGGCTGAAAACATTCTTGACAAAAGCGGGATGATTACGGGACTGCTTTTAGTGTTTTCGGGTCTTTATTTTCTCGGTAACGAAAAGGGTGCAGCCCTGCTTATATCGGGCTGTCTTGTTTTAATTGCTCAGACGGGTATTGTAAAAAATTTTCGTATGTTGTAAAATATATTGATAAATTTTTTGGAGATATACCATGGATAAAAGACTTGAAAGAATATTGCCCAAGGTGCAGAAGCCTGCGCGCTACACCGGCGGCGAATACAATCAGATTATCAAGAACAAGGAAGATGTCGACATCCGTGTCGCATTCTGCTTTCCCGATACTTATGAGATAGGCATGTCAAATCTCGGAATGAGCATACTCTATTCGACCATGAATGAGCTGCCCTACGTCTGGTGTGAGCGAGTTTTTGCACCCTGGGGAGATATGTATGACGAGATGAAAAAAGCGGGAATACCGCTCTATGCGCTTGAAAGCGGAGACCCCATATCAGAGCACGATGTAATAGCTTTCTCAATAGGCTACGAAATGGCATATACAGCCGTGCTCGATATGCTCGACATGGCAGGCCTGCCCCTGAAAAGTTCGGAGAGGAAGGAACTTCTGCCCCTCGTTATAGCGGGCGGCACCGCAATGCTTAACCCCGAGCCCATTGCCGATTTTGTTGACCTCATGCTCCTCGGCGAGGGCGAGGAGATGAATAACGAGCTTCTTGAGCTTCTCCACAGCGCCAAGGCAAGCGGTATGAGCAAGAAAGAATTTCTGCTCGAAGCATCGAAAATCGGCGGCGTTTACGTGCCCTCTCTTTACACACCCAAGTATAACGAAGACGGCACAATGAGCGGCTTTGATATTGCTCCCGATGCACCCGAAAAGGTCACAAAGCGCATAATTGCCGATATGGACGCGGTGCATTTCCCCCTCAATCCCATTGTGCCCTCAACCGAGGTCGTGCACGACAGAGTAAACCTTGAGCTTTTCCGCGGCTGTATCCGCGGCTGCCGCTTCTGTCAGGCGGGACATACTTACAGACCTATCCGCGCAAAATCGCCCGAGCTTCTCATCGAGCAGGGCAAAGCGCTTCTTAAAAATACGGGCTGTCAGGACATAACCCTGCTGTCACTCAGCTCCAGCGACTACCGTGAGCTCACAACACTCTGCGACGGACTTCTTGATTTCTGCGAGCCGAGGAGCATCGGCATATCTTTGCCCTCGCTGCGTGCGGATAACTTCTCAATGGAGATTATGCACCGCATACAGAAAACCCGCAAAAGCGGTCTTACCTTTGCCCCCGAGGCAGGCAGCCAGCGCCTGCGCGATGCAATCAATAAGAACGTAACCGAAGAAGACCTTTTAAATACCTGCAAGCTGGCATTTGAGGGCGGCTGGAATAATGTCAAGCTATATTTCATGCTGGGACTTCCCACAGAAACCGACGAGGATATCCTCGGCATTGCCGAGCTTGCAAATCAGGTGCTTCACACATGGCGCCTTTACGCAAAGAACAAGAACAGGGGAGTGCGCACTACAGTTTCCACCTCCTGCTTTGTTCCAAAGCCCCACAGTCCCTTCCAGTGGGAAGCACAGAATACCATGGAGGAGTATATCCGAAAGGTAAATCTCCTGCGCGAGAATATCAAAGCAAAGAACGTCGTCTATAACTGGCATGACCCGCAGACAAGCTTTATCGAAGCCTGCCTTTCACGCGGCGACAGAAGAATTGGCGCGGTACTCGAAGAAGTATGGCGCAATGGCGGCAGACTTGAAGCATGGAGCGATTATTTCAGCTTTGAGCGCTGGATGAACGCATTCAAGGCCTGCGAGCTTGACCCAAGCTTCTATGCCCACCGCGGACGCGGTGAGGACGAATTTCTGCCATGGGATTTGGTTGATGTCGGTGTCAGAAAAGAGCACCTCCTGTACGAAAAAGAGCAGTGCTATAAATCCGAGCTTTCACCCGACTGCCGCAAGCAGTGCTCGGGATGCGGTGCCGCAAAGCTGCTGAAAGGAGGCCGCTGCGATGGATAAGCTGAGACTCCGTTTTGAAAAGACAGGCCGTGCGGTCTATATATCCCACCTCGACCTTATGCGCACTCTTACGAGAGCGTTTCTGCGCGCGGAATGCCGCCTTAAATACTCCGAGGGCTTTAACCCTCATCCGCAGATTTCCATTGCTCTGCCGCTTTCGGTAGGTATGCAGAGTGTTTGCGAAATTATTGACTTTAAGCTGCTCGAGGAAAAAGCACCTGCTGATATACTGGAAGCAATCAATAAACAGCTTCCTGAGGGCATCGGAGCCATTGAGGTCTATGAGCCCGAGCGCAAAGTTAAGGAACTCAAGTGGCTCAGCATTGAAGGCATATTTGAATATGACGAGCGCAGGGCGGAGGACATGCTCCCTGAATTGCAGAAATTCTTTGCGCAGGACAGCATAGTAATCTCAAAGAAAACCAAGCGCGGCGTTGCCGACAGCGATATTAAGCCCGCGATTAAAGAGCTTGAGTTTTCCGTCTGTGATAATGAAATTCATCTCAAGGGCATAATATCTGCGCAGGAGCCTACGCTCAATCCCGAGCTTCTTGCCGATGCGCTTCGCCAGAAGAGGGAAGAACTTGCCCCCGACTTTGCAAAATTCAAAAGAATTGAGACATTTGATGAAAATATGAGCATTTTCAGGTAAAAAATGCTTGCATTATCAATTCTTATATGGTATTATATCAAAGCTTATGCGGCTATGCCGCAGGCTATTAAGCGGTCCGCTGCCGTGACCTGATGCGTCCTCCGGTAAGAA
>JAZLFI010000115.1:0-8410 GCA_045615725.1 Oscillospiraceae bacterium | reverse complement strand
ATATGCTCAATCATGCACATATCACGGGAGTTCATTATGTGGGTGCCCTTATCCTCCGTTATCTCGAAATACTCACCGGGTCTTGTTTCTTCCATAAGGTGATATTTCCAGCGGCAGGGCTGTGCGCATGCGCCGCGATTTGCATCGCGACCAGTCAGGTAGTTTGACAGCAGGCATCTTCCCGAAAAGGAAACGCACATTGCGCCGTGGACAAATGCTTCAATCTCAAGCTCCTTCGGCGTGTTTGCGCGGATTTCAAATATATCCTTCATCGGAGTTTCGCGGGCAAGCACAACGCGCTCAGCGCCCATGGAGTGCAGAACATTTGCCGTTGCGCTGTTAATAACGCCAAGCTGAGTGCTGACATGACGGGCGACATTAGGTGCGTACTTTGCCGCGTAATCCATAACGCCGAGGTCTGCAATTATGAATGCGTCAACTCCCGCGTCTGCGGCTTCCTCGAGAAATGCGGGAAGCTCTTTAAGCTCATTTTCCCTCGGAAGCGTATTGCAGGTTACATGTACCTTAGCGCCCTTGCCGTGGGCAAGGCGCACTGCCTCGCGCAGTTCTTCGTTATTAAAATTTCCTGCGGCGGCTCGCATTCCGAACTGGGTTCCTGCGAGATAAACCGCATCAGCGCCGTAATGGAGCGCCATTTTAAGGCGCTCCATATCTCCGGCGGGTGATAGTAATTCAGGTTTAAAATCAGCCATAATTCTGTGTTGCAACAAATGCGTCAAATTCGGCACTGCCGTTAAAGAATCTGTGGGTCATGCTTTCTGTATCAAGAGCATAGAACATATAGCTTGTACTATTGGGCTGAAGTGCCGCGTTGATGGATGCGATGCCCGGGTTACAGATAGGTGTTGAGGGCAGGCCCTTGTTCACATAGACGTTATGGGGCTTGTCTGCCTTGAGCATATCCGGGGTAACACCGTTGGGATGCTCATCATAGTCATAAAGTACGGCAGAGTCAACCTGCAGAGGCCAGCCCTGATCAAGACGGTTGTAGATAACAGATGCAATATTGGCGCGCTCTGTATTATCGTCGGCAGATTCCTTCTCAACCATGGATGCGATGTTTACAATCTCGCGCCATGAATAGCCGCTTGCCTTCTGCCAGTCAAGCATTTCGGCGGTGAGCTTGTAATAGAATCCTTCGAGGAATTTATTGATTGCACTTGCCGCGCTCATGCCTTCATAGAAGGAATAGGTATCCGGGAACAGGAAGCCTTCAAGGCGGCTTGCATCGCCGTTTGCTTCTTCGATGAAGTCATAGCTGAAGGTGGAGTTTGCGGCGGCATACATAAGGTCGTCGTAATCGCAGATGCCGTTTTCGTCAAGAGTTTCGAAAATCTGCTTCATTGTGTAGCCTTCGGGAATGGTTACGTCAACGGCAACCATTGCGCTTGTGCCGGACTGCATCTTGGAGATAAGTGCGCGATAATCGTAAACGTCCTTAATCTCATATGTGCCGGGGTCAAGCTTTTCGTCGGCACTGTAAAGTGAGCAGAACAGCTTGAACAGGCCCTTATACTTGATTATTCCCGCATCATAAAGCTCATCGGCAACATAGTCGATGTCAGCAGTGTGGGTCTTTACGGTCTTGGTGTTGCCGTTATCGTCGGTCACGTCCTCACTGTCGTAGGTGAAGCTGTCCTTGGGGAGTGCAACGGTGACAACAAGGCTGTTATCGGCGTTCAGCGCTAGAATGTCTGTTGCCGCAAGCCACAGAAGGCATGCGAGAATAACACTTACGCTGATAACAAACAGGAAGTACATAAATCCGCCGAAAAGACCTTTTCCGCCTCCGTCGCCTTCGCGCTTTTCGGATTTGGGCATATAAGCGGACTTGTCCAGCTTATAATCACTGTTTTTTTCAAACGAATCGAAGTCGGTTTTCTTATCTGCCATAGAAATCTCCATTCTGCCGCAGAAGCGGCGTGCCGTGGTTTTTGCCGGAGTAACCGAAAAACAGCTTCCGGCATAATATATCTCAGACGCGTGGAAAACCATGCGTAATCAAATTCATTTGCCGCCGCGCCGGCATCTGACAAATCAAAATTCAATGCGCGGAGAAAGGTCATACTATGTTCTGCAATAACAACAACAGCTGCGTTTGGATTATCATCATTCTTCTCATCCTCTTCTTCGGCTGCGGTAACTGCGGTGGTTGCGGCTGCAACGGCAACGGCGATAACGGCTGCGGCTGCGGCTGCTGATTATTCATAGGCCGGGGTCCTTAAAGGACCTCGGTTTTTATTTCGTTTTCATCTGCGTAGGCACAGACCTTATAGTCATATTCGTCTGTGGGCACCTCGTCCTGCAAAAGCTCTGCCCTGCACAGACATATGCTGTAGGGGCGGTTTGCGCGGAGCCAGCGGTCATAGTAGCCCGCTCCGTTGCCCAGTCTGTTGAAGCTCCTGTCGCAGCAGAGCGCGGGCACAAGGGCAAGGTCGCCTTCCCCTGCCGTAATCTCGGGGCAGTCGTCCGTGGGCTCGGGGATACCGTATCTTCCCACCTTGAGTCCGTCAAGGCTCTTAATCTCACGGAAAAGCATCTGACTTTTAATCAGGCTTACGGGAAGTGCAACGGTTTTGCCCTGTCTTAATGCCTCAAGAATTATCTTTTCGGTTTTGACCTCTCTGTCCACAGCGCAATAAGCGAAAATGCGCTCTGCATTTTTAAATGCCTCGCTGTTTATAACGTTATCGGCTATTCTTTCGTCGGACAGGTCAAAATAGCTCTGTGGAAGCTCCTCGAGCTCTCTGCGGATTTTCATCCTCAGCTCAATCTTTTCGTCGTTAATACTCACAGCGCATCCCTTATTATTCTGTAAATTTCTTCGTGCTTTTCGGAAATCTCGCGTTCTTCCCCGTTAATTCTAAAGGGTATTCTTGTCCAACCGTAATAATCGGCGGCCTTATCCGCAACGCGGAGGCAGTTTTCAAGATAGCGAATATCTTTTTCATGTATGTCGGCGCTGGTGTTGGTTTTCTCCTGCCTGTGCTGCATACGCGCAAGGGATGTTTCGATATCCACGTCGAGGTAAATTACAAGGTCGGGCTTGGGTAGTCCCATTTTTACATACTCGAAATCGTAAAGCCACTCGAAGAACGGCTCGAGCTCGTCATCGCTCAGCTTAGAGCCCTGATGCACAGCATTGGATGTGGTGTATCTGTCGGAAAGTACGAATCCGCCGTTGTTGTAAATTTCGCCCCAGTCGGTATTGTAGGATGCGAAACGGTCAACCGCGAAAAACGTAGATGCCGTATATGCGTTTACGTCGTTGGGGTTTGTTCCGAACTCGCCGCCGAGGTAAGCTCTCAGCAGTGCCGAGCTTTCCTTATCGTAGCGCGGAAAAACTATGTGGTGGTATTTTATATTATCTTCTTCGAGGTGCTGGCAGATGCGTCTGTAATGTGCGGATTTTCCGCTTCCGTCAATCCCCTCTAATACTATCAGCTTTCCTTTTTTGTCCATTTGAATATCATCCTTAATCTTTTTCCCCATGCCTTAAACAGAAACTTGGGAAGTTTTGCGGCACGCTTAAAGCGCCACGGTTCTTTTATGCAGCGGTAAAGCCATTCAAGGCCTAAGTCCTGCCATATTTTCGGCGCGCGTTTAACCGTACCCGAAAATACGTCAAGCGTTCCGCCCAGTCCGCCCATCAGACCGACGTTAAGCTTTCCTGCATTCTGCGCCATCCAAAGCTCCTGCTTCGGTGCGCCGAGGCAGACAAGCAGAAAGTCCGGTGCGGCTTCGTTTATTCTTTCGATAATCGGTGCGTCGTCCTTAAAGTATCCGTCCTGAGTGCCGCAGATTACAAGCCCCGGAAACTGCTTTTTCATTTCCTCGGCGGCTTTCTCCGCTATGCCGGGCTTTGCGCCGAGAAGGAACACGCTCTTTCCGTCCCTTGCCATGCACTCAAGAATAGATGCCGTAACGTCTATTCCCGGCAGGCGTTCCTTGAGCGGAGTTTTAAGAATGTTCGCCGCGTGGATAATCCCTATTCCGTCGGGAATAACAAGGTCGGCATCCGTAACAGCCGCCTTGAGCTCGGGGTTTTTCCACGATTCCATTACAATCTCAGGATTTGGAGTTACCATATATCCGCCGCGGCGCTGTGAAATTATCTCAAGCGCACTTTTGACAGCTTCGTCTTTATTGAGACTGTCAAAGCCGACGCCAAATATATCAATCCTGCTCAAATCTGACTAAACACCTTTCCGATTTTTTCGTTTATTACGAGGTCTGCCTCGCTGTCATAAGGGGTACTGCTCAGGTTAATGAGAACCAGTTTATTTCCGCGGTAATAGTTTATAAGTCCCGCCGCGGGATACACCGCCAGTGATGTACCGCCGATAATGAGCACATCGGCATTGGCAATGCATCTTATTGCCTCAGACATGATGTCCTGGTCGAGAGGCTCTTCATACAAAACAATGTCGGGGCGGATAACGCCACCGCATGAGCATCTGGGAACACACGTTCCCTTATTCATAAGGTCTGCGGGGTAAGGCTTACGGCATCTTGAGCAGTATGCGCGGAGAATGCTTCCGTGAAGCTCAAGCACCTTTTTACTGCCTGCCGCCTGATGCAGACCGTCAATATTCTGGGTGACAACCGCCTTGAGCTTTCCTTCCTTTTCAAGCTCGGCAAGACGGGTGTGCGCGACATTGGGCTCAACGCCCTCGATTACAAGCTTCTCGCGGTGGAAGTCATAGTAATCCTCGGGATAGCGTTCGAAAAATGTATGGCTGAGAATGGTCTCGGGAGGAAATTTGTACTTCTGGTTGTACAGACCGTCAACACTGCGGAAATCGGGTATTCCGCTCTCGGTGGAAACGCCTGCGCCGCCGAAGAAAACAACATTGTCGCTCTCCTCAATCCACTTTTTTAACTGCATTATTTTTTCATCCATAACGCCGTCTCCTTCATGCCGCAAATTACTGCACATTAAATCAATCTATTATACTACAAAAAGCTTGGTTAATCAAGCAAATATTGCTCTATAACCTCGGCCACGCCGTCATGCTCGCAATCAGCGCAGACCACGTCCGCAATGCGCTTTATTCTGTCCTGCGCATTGCCCATTGCGACCTTCAATCCCGCAACGGAAAGCATCTCTTCATCGTTTTCCGCATCGCCCACGGCAATGCATTCGCTCAGGTCAATTCCGAGGTGTCTGCACAGTGCTTTAAGGCCGTTTGCCTTGCTGACACCCGGCGCATTAATCTCCAGCGAATGCGGGGTATGAGTGCTGAAAGATACGGGCAGGGTTTTTATCTTCTCGTAATCTGCATCCGCGTCCCCGTCGTTGGCATAGAAAAGGTTTATCTTTTCAAGCTCCGCGGGGTCTTCCATGTAGTTATTGAACGCATCCTCGCAAATGTTCATAAACATACGGTAGGTCTTCTCGTAATACTTGACTCCGAACTCCTCACAGCAGTCAACGCACCAGCGTGTACCGTAGCTTTTATCCTGCTTAAAGAGTATTGGCATGACATAGCCGCCGCTTACTGCGGCTATTACCCTTTTCACGGTTTCGGTATCTATGGTTTTATACAGAATGTGCTCACCCGTTTTCGTGTCAATAACAGAGCCGCCGCTTGCGCATATTGCGTAGCGCATACCCGGCACCATGTCGATATAGTTTCGCACAAAGCTGATGCTTCGGCCTGTTGAAAACAGGACATGCTTTCCCTGCTCCAATGCCTTTGTCATTGCCGAAATTGTGCGCTCGGTCAGTCGTTTGTCAGTTGTAAGCGCGGTTGAGTCCATATCAGCCGCAAGAAGTTTATAACTCATTTACCCATGCTCCTTGCATAGTAAAAAATATACTGCTGGGCAAGTCCCGCATAAGCGCCGAGGCTCTCGGGATTGAAATCCGCGGGGAAATTTTCCTTAAGTGCCCGCTTCATCCACACGTCAATCGGAAATGCCTCCATATGTCCCAGCCCGAAAAGCACCACGCAGTTCGCAACCTTTTCACCGATGCCGCGAACAGTGCGAAGCTGTTTTATGGCGGTTTTATAGTCGCAGGCTTTCAGCTCGTCCAGGTCAAGTTCACCAGATGTGACGGCTTTTGCCGCGGCGATTATATAATCCGCTCGGTAACCCGAGCGCAGGACTGCTAAATCCTGAGCCGTCAGCTTTGAAACGGTTTCCGCTGACGGGAATGTATAATAATGCTTTCCCTCAAACTCAAGCTCATCGCCAAATGTCTCGCACATTCGCTCAACTATGCCCTTAATGCGCGTAATGTTATTGCACTGGGAAATGATAAACGAGCACAGCGCTTCCCACGGCTCCTGACGTAGGATGCGGATACCGCAGCCAAAATCGCGGCAGGTTTCAAGATACTCACCGCAAAAGCCCTTGCTTATCTCGTCATAGTCGGTATTGAGGTCAAAGTATTCATGCCAGAACTCAGTGGGCGCGTCTGTTGTTATGTAAACTGAATTGCCCTCTGCTTCGACCACTGCGGGATAGCCTACGGCGATACCGGTATACACGCCGTTTTCATCGGCGTTCCAGCGGAAGCACTGACCGCATTCAAAGGTTTTAACTATATCAAGTTCATCTGTTTTACAGAGTTTATATCTCATTTTGCGCAGTCCTTTCTAACTGATTTATTATATACTAATACCTATATTTTGACAAGCATCTTGATAATCAATACAAAATATGCGATAATTTAGAAAAATCCTGAAAAGGAGTGCTGACATGGACTATCTATGCGAATATAAATCGAAGCTGCGCACCGCAGATGAGGCTGTAAGGTGCGTAAAAAGCGGCGACTGGGTAGACTACACTTCCAATCTGGGCTTCCCCGTTGCGCTTGATGCGGCGCTTGCAAGGCGAAAAAACGAGCTTTGTGATGTCAAAATCCGCGGCAACCTTATTTTCGGACCTATTCAGGCTGTGGAATGCGACCCTGAGATGGAACATTTCGTATACAACAGCTGGCACTGCTCGGGCTATGAGCGCAAGCTCTGCGACAAGGGACGCGCATTCTTCACTCCTATGATTTTCCGCAGTCTAACGGAGTATTATAAATTCTTCCTCACGGTCAATGTTGCAATGGTAACCGTTTCGCCCATGGACAAGCACGGTTATTTCAGTTTCGGCTGTACCTGCGGTCTTGCCAAGGGCATTATGGACAAGGCTGACATCGTCATAGTCGAGGTTAATGAGAACATGCCCCGTATTCTGGGCGGACGCGACGAGGCTATTCACATTTCCGAGGTAGATTTCATCGTAGAGGGCGACAACCGCCCACTTATGGAGATGCCCGCTCCCGTTCCCAGCGAGGCAGATCAGAAAATCGCGGAGCATATACTCCCCTACATCGTTGACGGTGCAACCATTCAGCTTGGCATAGGCGGTCTGCCCAATGCCATGGGTGAGCTTATCGCAAAGAGCGACCTTAAAGACCTCGGTATGCACACAGAGCTCTGCTCAGACGGATATCTTGCCATGTACAAGGAAGGAAAGCTGACAAACCGCAGGAAGACAATCAACAAGGACAAAGGTGTTCTCGGAATAGCAATCGGAAGTCACGAGCTTTACGAGTGGATTGACGACAACCCCGGTATTGCGGGCTTCCCCCTCTCATACGTAAACGCGCCTGAGGTTATTGCTCAGCATCAGAACATGGTATCAATTAACTCCTGCATTTCAAGTGACCTCTATGGTCAGGTATGCGCGGAAAGCTCCGGCACACGTCAGATAAGCGGTACGGGCGGTCAGCTTGACTTCCTCACAGGTGCGGCAATGAGTCCCGGCGGCAAGGCATTTCTTTGCATGACAAGCACATACAAGGATAAAAGCGGCGAGCTTCACAGCCGCATTGTTCCCACATTCAACGGCGATATCGTAACGTCTCCCAGAAGCCAGTCATACTTCATGGTTACGGAGTACGGCTGCAAAAACCTTGTCGGCAGAAGCACATGGGAGCGCGCGGACATGATAATCAGTCTTGCTCATCCCGATTTCAGAGAAGATTTAATCAAGGCAGCAGAGGAACAGAAAATCTGGCTGCCCTCAAATAAGAGGTAATATAAATGGAAATTTCAGAACTTTTTAAGGGCCGTCCCGAAAACACTGACGGCAGACTTCCCAAGGAAATTCGTTGCTACGAGCTTCTCGACAGCCTCGGCATTGAATATTACAGAGTTGACCACGAATATGCGGACACGATTGAAGCCTGCCACGAGGTTGAGAAAACGCTCGGTGCAAACATTTGCAAAAACTTATTCCTTACCAACCGCCAGCAGACCGATTTTTATCTTCTGCTGATGCCCGGCGACAAGCCCTTTAAAACCAAGCTTCTTTCAAAACAGATTAACACCGCCCGGCTCTCATTTGCGACACCCGAGCACATGGAGAAATATCTTGATATCAC
>JAZLFI010000114.1:0-9035 GCA_045615725.1 Oscillospiraceae bacterium | reverse complement strand
ACCCGGCCGCAAGAAGACTGCAATTATCTTTGCAATCATCATCTTCGTATTCTGCCTGCCCACCGCACTTGACGGTCTTGGCTCCGGCATTGCAGGCGGCGCATCCATTGCAAGCCCCGTTGAAGTATTCGGCGGCGATGTCAAGGGTTGGAACGACTGCTGGCTTGACTTCTATGATATGATTTCCGAAGGTGTACTGATGCCTCTCGGCGCAATGGTCATGGCATTTGCAATCGGCTGGCTCTGGAAGATCGACACTGTTATCGAAGAAGCACAGCAGTGCGGCAACAAGTTCTGGGGCAAGGGTTTCTTCAATCTTTGCTACAAGGTCATCACTCCTATCGGCATGCTGTTCGTTCTTTACGGCCAGATCACCGGCTTCTTCGGCTAATCCCGAATTAAGCTTACACTTAAAACAAAAATCCCCCGGATATCCGGAGGATTTTTTATTTGCTTATTTATCAGTCCATGTCCTCGAATGCCTCGAGTCCCTGCTTTGCCTCAGGTCTGTTGTCGCCGTGCTTTACAAAGAGCATGGTGATAAAGCTGAGCGCAACGAAAATCGCCGCATAGGGGAACAGAAGCTTGTAGCTTATATGACCCATGAGGAAGCCTGCGAGAACAGGGGTGACGACCTGAGCCGCCATGGAGAAGGTGTAATAGTAACCCGTAAACTTGCCAACGTCCGAGCCCTTGCACATCTCGACAACCATGGGCAGAGAGTTTACGTTTATTGCCGCCCACGCAAGACCGGTAAGGGCAAAGATGAGATACATCACAAGATTTATGCTCTCCATGGTGGTGGTGAGAACAAATCCGAGTGCAAAGCATGCCGCCAGCAGGATTATGCCGCCCATTATGGTCTTTTTGCGTCCCACTTTGGATGCCAGCGCGCCGATGGGGATATAGCTGATTATTGCACCGCCCGTCGCTATGAGCAGGCAGGTGGATGCGCCGCCCAGCTTCTGGCCCATAACCTCGCTTATGTAGGTCGTAAACCATGTTTCAACCGCGTTGTAGCCGATGAACCACAGCGATATTGAGCACAGCAGGAATATAAGGCTTTTCTTTACCGCCTGTGGAAGCTCCTCGTTGCCGCTTCCGTCGTCCTCGGCAAGATTCCACTCGGGATGCTGTTTTTCAAGCTCGCGCTGTTCCGCAACAAGCTTTGGCTCCTTAATGGTCAGAAACAGTATTCCGATTGACACGAACATTATGGATGCAACCACAATGAACAGCGGCTGATAATCCACGTGCTCCATTGCCGCGACCTTGCTGTTTGGATACATCACCGCCGCAACTCCGAGGTAGAGGATACCGCCGATTGCGCCCATAAGGTTTATGATTGCATTGCCCTTACTGCGCAGGGGCTTGGGGGTAATATCGGGCATAAGCGCAACTGCGGGAGAACGGTAAGTTCCCATTGCGACAAGCAGTAAACCGAGAACGATTACAAACGACGCCGTCTTAAATCCCGAGGGTGATGCGGCATAGCTGTTATCCAATATGGGCAGGATATTCATAAGAATAATTGCAGCGCCCGTTCCGAACAGGATAAACGGCATTCTGCGTCCCATTTTTGACTTGCACTTATCCGATATTGCACCGAACATTGGCAAAAGGAACAGCGCGAGGATATTATCCGCCGCCATAACCGCACCCGAATAGGTTTCGTCAAGGTGGAAGGTTTCGGTCAGTATGAGGGGCACAACGCTGTTGTACATCTGCCAGAACGCGCAGATTGACAGAAATGCAAAGCCCGTCAGCACTGTCCGCTTGTTATCAAGTTTCATTGTAATCTCCTTTCAATCTTACGTGAAAGTTTAATACTATTTTACATTATTCCGTACATTATTTCAATAAGTACATTGTATAATATAGCTAAAATACGTTTGACCGACCGCATATAAAGGTGTACAATATAATCAACAAATACGGAGGTGTCGGCAATGAGCAAAATATCGAAGATAGCACTTCCCGCGCTGGCGGTATCCGGTCTTGCCATGAGCGGTCTGGTGTTTATGATTGCACCGGGCAGTATCTACAAGGCTCAGCGCAAGCTGTTCAAGGGCAAAAACTTTGCCCACCGCGGTCTGCACAAGCGCAGTAAAACCGTTCCCGAAAACTCCCTCGCCGCCTTTGAAGCCGCCGCATCCTACGGCTACGGCATCGAGCTTGACGTTCAGCTTTCAAAGGATGGACAGGTCGTTGTTTTCCATGACGACACCTTAAACCGCGTCTGCGGAGTCGATGCGCGTGTTGACGAGAAAGACTACGACGAGCTTAAGGCCATGAGCCTTTGCGGCACCGACCAGACTATCCCTCTGTTCACCGACGTTCTCAAATGTGTCCGCGGCAGGTCATGCCTTATTGTCGAGCTGAAAAACGGCAACCGCAACAATGAACTCTGCGAAAAGACTTACGAAATCCTAAAAAGATACAGCGGCGATTTCTGCATTGAAAGCTTCAACCCCTTTATTGTCCGCTGGTTCAAGCGCAACGCACCCGAGATTGTCCGTGGTCAGCTTGCCTGCCCCCCTGCCGATTATGAAGGCGAGGTCAGCCCCATTGCCGCATTCTTCCTCGGCAACACCTTGCTCAACTTCCTCGGCAGACCCCAGTTCATTGCATATAAGATTGAGCCCAAACCCCTCACCGTCCGCCTTGCCGAGCACCTCGGCGCAATGAAGTTCTGCTGGACCAGTCACGAATGGGTAAACGAAAAGGAAAACGACGCCGTTATTTTCGAGTACTATAAGCCAAAACTCACCTTCAAGCACAAAAAACAGCTCATCTGAAAAATTTTTCAAATTGGATATTGACATTCCTTCTTGCTGATGATATCATTTTGATATCAAATTAATGCAAGGAGGAATTTCTCATGCAGGAAAAAGTTCTTAACAACAAGAAAAACGGAATGTTGTTCCTCATTCTGTTCTCACTGCTGTATCTCGGCGCAATCGCTCTTATTGTATACGGTGTGAACAACGGAATTGTGCCTATTATTATCGGCCTTGTCTGGATTTGCATCGGTTGGATATTCTTCCTGGGCTTAAGAGTTCTGAAGCCTCAGGAAGCACTTGTACTCACCCTCTTCGGCAAATACGTCGGCACCTTAAAGGACGCAGGCTTTTACTATGTAAATCCTTTCTGCGGTGCGGTAAACCCCGCAGCAAAGACCAAGCTGAGCCAGAGCGGCGACGTTGACAGCGCAAACAGCGGCAACCTTCTCTCCGCCGCACTGAGCAGTGCCGCAAATACCAGTGTTGAAACCACCAGCAAAAAGATTTCCCTCAAGGTCATGACTCTCAGCAACGCACGCCAGAAGATTAATGACTGCCTCGGCAACCCCATTGAAATTGGCATCGCGGTCACATGGCGCGTTGTTGACACCGCAAAGGCAGTATTCAATGTAGATAACTATAAAGAATACCTCTCCCTCCAGTGCGACACCGCACTGAGAAACATTGTCCGCATCTACCCCTACGACGTTGCTCCCAATGTTGACACCACGGGCGACGGCTGTGCCGATGAAGGCAGCCTCCGCGGCTCAAGCGAGATTGTCGCACAGCGTATCCGCGATGAAATTCAGCTCAAGGTTGCAGATGCAGGTCTCGAGATTGTCGAAGCACGTATCACCTATCTTGCCTACGCACCCGAAATTGCCGCAGTAATGCTCCAGCGTCAGCAGGCATCCGCAATCATCGACGCGAGAAAGATGATTGTTGACGGTGCAGTCGGCATGGTTGAGATGGCACTCCAGCGCCTTAACGACGGCGGCATGGTAGAGCTCGACGATGAACGCAAGGCGGCAATGGTATCCAATCTGCTTGTTGTCCTCTGCGGCAACCACGACGCACAGCCCATAGTAAATTCAGGAAGTTTGTATTAATTATGTCTGAGAAAAAACAGGTCCCTTTGAGACTTTCAGCAAAACTTTATGACGCAATTGCCGCTTGGGCAGAGGATGATTTCCGCTCGGTTAACGGGCAGATTGAGTACCTGCTGACCGAGTGCGTCCGGCAGCGCAAAAAAAACGGCAAATACGTGTCTGAGCATCTCGACGAGCCCCCTGAACTTGACATTGAATAACTTAAATACCCTGCCGAAACTAAATCGGCAGGGTATTTTTTCGGAGGAATTATGAAAGACAGGAAGTTTTTAAAATACATAATTTTCGCATTCGGTATTGCATGGATACTGCAGATTATCGCTTCAATCTATTCCAGCAAAGGCAATCTCATGGCATTTCAGCTCATAACCATGATTTCCATGTATGCCCCCTTTGCAGCAGTGTTGCTGGCGGGCATCAGTATTAAAGACATGGGCTGGCGGCCGAAGCTTTTAAAGGGCAATGGAAAATATGTGGCCGCCGCGTGGCTCATGCCTGCAGTCCTTTCCGTTATCGGTGCGGCAATTTATTTCCTCTGCTTCCCCGCCGTCTTTGACACAAGCGGCTCATATCTTGCATCCCAGCTTGGCGAAGAGGGAGTAAAACAGCTTACCGAGCAGGGACTTAACCTCAAGCTTTACAGCCTGATAACCGTCATAACGGGCATCACCTACGGGCCTTTTATAAACACCTTTGCCGCCCTTGGCGAAGAGGTCGGCTGGCGGGGATACATGTACCCGAAGCTGAAAGAAAAGTTCGGCGTGCTGAAAGGGCGTCTCCTCGGCGGCACGATCTGGGGCATATGGCACTGGCCCCTCATGATTTTCGCAGGCTATGAATACGGCAAAAACTATTTCGGCGCACCCGTCCTCGGTCTTATTGTCTTCTGCGTGTTCACCGTTGCCATCGGCATACTGCTCGACGAGCTTTACGATAAAACCAAGTGCATCTGGGTTCCCGCCCTGGGTCACGGTGCAATAAACGCCTCCAACTTCGTAATTGCGTTTATGAACGCGGACTACGCCGACAGAATGATTTTAGGCCCTTTACTGAACGGCATAATCTCCGCAATCCCCGTTGTAATTGTTGCGATTATCATATGTAAGCGCAGGAAACAAGTTGAAGAATAAGCTATAATAAAAATGCTCCATGGGAGAAATCCCATGGAGCGTTTTTATTAAAAAAAGCCCGCAGATTTCTCTGCGGGCTTTCCGAAACAACCCGGGGCATCACGTGCTGTCCCTTGGTCTGAGTCCGGTCTGAATACCGGATCTCCCTGTGACTTGCGGTTGTTTAAAAATTACTCTTTAACAGTCTCTTCTGCGAGAGTGCCGACCATTGCCTTGAGCTCTGCATTTTCTGCCTCGAGCTTCGCAATGCGCTCATTGTTAGCGGTGTCTGCGCACTTTGCTGCAACGGAAGCTGCTGCTGCGTTTGCCTGTGCCTTTGCCTTTGCCTGGTTCTTCTTAGCTGCCTTCTTTGCCATGCTTGCAACGAGAACGAAGAGGAGTGCTGCAACTGCAAGAGCAATGAGAGCCTTGAACTGGAGGTCGCCGGTGTAGGTGTAGACAATGTCTTCAGGAGCAACGCCGGTGGTATCGACTACGTTACGGAGTTTGAATGCGAAGTCGTTGTAACCCTTGATGATGCCGATAACGTTTGCTGCAACAGCAAGGATGAGGCAGACGATGCCAAGCTTCTTGCCGGTCTTAACACCGCCGGTGATGGATGCTACCATACCGAAGATGCCTGCAATGAGACCGAGGATTGCTGCAACTGCTGCTGCACCGTAGGATGCGATTCTGCCGTAGAGTTCGCTCTCGGTTGCTGCGCCAGCCTGGTCGAGGTACTCGTCTGCGCAATCGCAGAGGTTGGAGCATGCGTCGAGGTCGAGGTAATCGCAGCCGCGAACCTGTCTGATGGAGCCGTCGTCGTTAATCTGGTAGATGTTGAAGTCTTCGCCGTACTTGTCGGTGATGATCTCCTGGAGGGAGAGGTCGACCTGTTCGCCGCTCTTATCCTTGAAGTCTGCGGTCATCTGGTCGAGGAGCTGATTCATGCCGTCAGCAAGCTGCTTCTCGCCGTCTTCGAATACGGAGAGCTGTGCATCGCCGTCAGCGAGCTGTGCTCTGCCGTCAGCAAGCTGAACAAGGCCGTCTTCATACTGCTTGAGCTGAGCCTTGCCGTCGGTGACCATGTCTTCGATTGCTGCGGGCAGATCGCTGACATCATTGGGGAGCTCGAGGCCGAGTTCTGCGCCGAGGGGCTTAACAATCTCTGCAAACCATGCCTGTGCAGTGTCGAAGCCGGGGATCTTTGCGATGGTGCCGTCACGAAGCTGCATGTAGGTTTCGAGGTAAGGCATAATGGGCTCGATGGTAGCGAGCTTTTCTTTGCCTTCATTGTATGCCTGGGTGTTGTCGTCAATCTGCTTCTGGCCGTCAGCGAGCTGAATGAGACCGTCGGTATACTGGCCAACACCGTCGAGATAGGTCTGCTCATTGTCCTTGAGCTGGCCAATGCCGTCACGTGCGGTAACAAGACCGTCAAGTGCCATCTGCTGGTCTGCTTCTTTGTACTCCTTGATTGCAAGGATGTCCTTAACGCCTGCTACACAAGCAAACAGGCCAAAGACACATGCGCAAACGAGAAGAATGCTGCAGATCATAAGTAATACTCTTTTCATGATAGTCCTCCCTGAAAGATTTTTTATAAAAAGTTTTACTTAATGAACGCTATGATGGGTTTATCGTCGTTCTTTTGACAGTTTATCACACTGCTGAACAAATTTAAAGAAAAATTTACGTATTTTTAAGGTTTTTTTAATAATTTTTTATTCGCCTGAACATTTTGTATGATTTAGTATAAAATGTTCGCTGTTTTTGGCACGTAACAGCCGTATTTAAAGACATTACCTCAATTTTTGTCAAAAACTTATGTAACAAATTATACACAACGTGCAGAATAAATTGTGAATATTCTGTGAATAGTATAGCGCAAATTATTTGTTATGTAAACATCTTTTTACAAATTCGAGCAAATATTTGCTATAATATTATATGTATAAGGGTGCAGAAACTTTAATAAGGGCGCTTACAAATTAAAAAATCCAAAAAATGCTTTACAAATCAAAGCTTTGGTGATATCATATCAAAGCTTGAGCCCGTGTTCTCAGCATTTGGGAGACCTTTCCTCCCCTTGCTTAGGCATTGGGTATAGTTAAATTAAGAAAGGGGTATAATCACTATGATTACCAAAGACCAGAAGACTTCCGTTATCGAAGCAAACAAGACCCATGAGACCGACACCGGTTCTCCCGAGGTTCAGATCGCTATCCTCACCGAGCGTATCCGTCAGCTGACCGCTCACCTGAAGGTTCATCCCAATGATGACCACAGCCGTCTCGGCATGTACAAGATGGTCGGTAAGCGCCGCCGTCTGCTCGACTACCTCGCAAAGAAGGATATCGAGCGTTACCGTACAATTATTGCAAAGCTGGGCATCCGTAAGTAACTCAGCATTTCCGAAGGGTATGAAGGTTTTTATGTAGGGAACAATTTAATATTGTTCCCTACATTTTCTTTGCCCTTACCACAATTCAGTTAACCAATAGAACGCAGGGTAGCTTAGTATTTGATAATGAGCCCTGACTTAAGGACTTATTTCCAAGTGCTATGCTCCTGCGTTCGGGAAAATACAAAGGAGTAAAACAAATGATTATCACACACAAAGAGTTTCCCAACTACAAAAAGTATGAAATCATGTATGAGGGTCGTCCCCTCTCCATGGAAGTCGGCAAGCTTGCAGAGCTGTGCAACGCATCCGTTCTCGTAAAGTACGGCGAGACCTCCGTTCTCGTTACCTGCACCGCATCCGCACGTCCCAAGGACGGCATCGACTACTTCCCTCTCGCAGTTGATTTCAACGAAAAGCTTTACGCAGTAGGCCGCATCCCCGGTTCCTTCATGCGTCGCGAAGGCAAGCCCAGCCTCCCCGCAGTTCTGGCTTCTCGCCTTATCGACCGCCCCATGCGTCCTCTGTTCCCCTCCGACCTGCGCAATGATGTTGTCATCGCATGCGAGGTCATGTCCGTCGACCGCGACTGCAGCCCCGAGATCACCGCAATGATCGGCGCATCCGCAGCAGTTTCCATCTCCGACGTTCCCTTCAACGGTCCTATCGCAGGCATCGTTCTCGGCTGGGACGGCGAAAAGTTCCTCTTTAACCCCACCGAGGAAGAGAAGAAGACCAATCGCATGGCCACCACCATCGCCGCAACCCACAAGAAGATCGTCATGATCGAGTCCGAAGCCGATCAGGTTCCCGATGACGTTATGTACGAGGGCATCGTTCAGGCTCACGAGCATCTCCAGCCCGTTCTTGACCTCATCGACAAGATGGTTGAGGAAATCGGCAAGCCCAAGTTCGAGTATGAGCATGCTTCTTTCGACGAAGAGCTCTTCGAAACCCTCGTCGCAAACGACTTCGAGGCAATGGAATACTGCATGGATACCGACGACAAGAACGTCCGCGAACAGCGCGTCAACGAGTGGGTAACCGCAATGCAGGAAAAGTACGAGGAAGAGCACCCCGACATGATGCAGTTCATGGACGAGATCCTCTACAAGATTCAGAAGAAGGTTGTCAAGAAATGGCTGCTCGCAGGCAAGCGCGTTGACGGTCGTCAGATGAACGAAATCCGTCCTCTCGCAGCAGAGGTCGGCGTTCTGCCCAGAGTTCACGGCTCCGGTCTCTTCACCCGCGGCCAGACTCAGGTTCTCTCCATTGCAACCCTCGCAACTCTCTCCATGACCCAGAAGCTCGACACCATCTGGGAAGAGGAAGAAAAGCGCTTCATGCACCACTACAACATGCCCTCTTACTCCACCGGCGAAGCACGTGCCAGCCGCAGCACCGGCCGCCGCGAATACGGCCATGGCGCACTTGTTGAGAAGGCACTTGAGTGCGTAATCCCCGACATCGAAGATTTCCCCTACACCATCCGTGTAGTTTCCGAGGTTGTTTCCTCCAACGGTTCCACCTCTCAGGGTTCCATCTGCGGCACCACCCTCGCACTTATGGACGCAGGCGTTCCCATTAAGGCTCCCGTAGCAGGCATTTCCTGCGGCCTCATTCAGGACGG
>JAZLFI010000113.1:0-1181 GCA_045615725.1 Oscillospiraceae bacterium | reverse complement strand
GTTATACTTGCGGCAATATCCGTATCGCTGACACCCACCGCCATATCTCCGTTTTCGTCGCAGATATAAACATAGCTCGAGGTGCGTCCGCCCTCAACACGTTTCGCAAGGGACATATCCATGCCAAGCTCGACACAGCTTCTAAGAATACTCTCGCCGTAAACATCCGTGCCGATTGCGGCGATGAACTTCACCTTGACTCCCAGCAGACGGAGGTTGTGGGCAATGTTCCGTCCCACTCCCCCGGGGGCAAAGCTCACCTCGCCGGGGTTTGAATCGCGCATATTAAGTTTTTGCTTCGGTCTGCCGCATATATCAATATTGACGGCGCCGATTACAATTACGCTTTTATCTTCCATATTCCCTCTGCGTATTCGCTGACCGCACGGTCGGCGGCAAAAATTCCGCTTTCCGCAGTGTTGACGAGGGAAAGACGTGCAAGCTCGCCCTCATCGGAAATTGTGCTGTAAAGTCTGTCGTGGGTTTCAACGTAACTGCGGTAGTCGGCAACAAGCATATAGGGGTCGCCCTTATAAAGGAGCTCGGAAACCAGATCCGAATAGCTCTTTCCGTCGCGGAAGCCCTTGCTGAAGCAGTTGAGAACGCGGCTGAGCTCGGGGTCGTTATCCGCATAGGTGCGGGGATTATAGCCTGCGGCCTTGAGTGCCGTTACCTCGTCGCTGTGCAGACCGAAGAGGAACATATTTTTATCCCCGAGGCGCTCGTACATTTCCACGTTCGCGCCGTCGAGCGTGCCGATAGTGACCGCGCCGTTTAACATGAGCTTCATGTTGCCCGTGCCGGAGGCTTCCTTGCCCGCGGTGGAAATCTGCTCGGAAACCTGTGCCGCGGGCATAAGTGCTTCTGCGGCGGAAACGCGGTAGTTTTCCATGAAATAAACCTGAAGCTTACCCTTGCAGAGGGGATCGTTGTTTATATCGTCAGCCAGCGAACAGATAAGCTCGATAATCCGCTTTGCTGTGCGGTAGCCTGCCGCGGCTTTTGCGCCGAACACAAATGTGCGGGGCATGAAGTCAGCATTGGGGTCGTCGTGAATTTTATTGCGCAGTCTTGTAATAAGCATTGCGCACAGAAGCTGGCGCTTATACTCGTGAAGGCGCTTGACCTGAACGTCGACAATCGCGTCGGTATTGAGAACAAAACCGTCGTTGCGCATTGCA
>JAZLFI010000112.1:0-5021 GCA_045615725.1 Oscillospiraceae bacterium | reverse complement strand
TTCCGTTCTCGTAAAGTCCAACGGCAATCTCCGCAAGGCAAACGTCAAGACTCTGCCTTATCCCGGATTCCCCACAGATATGCAGCCCCAGATGGGAACTCTGCTCTGCCTTGCACAGGGCACCAGCGTTATCACCGAGGGTATTTACGATAACCGCTTCAAGTATGTAAACGAGCTCCGCAAAATGGGCGCCGACATTCAGGTTGACGGCAGAATCGCCATCATCGAGGGCGGCGCAAAGTTAACTGGTGCACCCGTCATGGCGTGCGACCTGCGCGCAGGCGCGGCAATGGTAATCGCAGGCCTCTGCGCCAGCGGTACAACCGAGATTGAAGATATCCAGTTCATCGAGCGCGGATATGAAAACATTGTCGGCAAGCTTCGTGCACTGGGTGCTGATATAA
Organism: Oscillospiraceae bacterium; assembly: GCA_045615725.1. GTDB lineage: Bacteria > Bacillota > Clostridia > Oscillospirales > Oscillospiraceae > F23-B02. The sequence continues at coordinate 4,617 of JAZLFI010000112.1, read as the reverse complement.
CTTTAGTAAATTTCCCGGACGAACCGGAAGTACATGAAAAGGTAATTTCCATAGGATAATGCGTATAGTAACTTTCGCCAGCGGCTCGACAGGAAACTGCAGCCTTATAACAGACGGCAAAGCCAATATACTTATAGATGCGGGTATTTCCATGCGCAGAGCGGTTTCTGCTCTCGGCGAATATGGTCTTACTCCGCAGGATTTATGCGGAGTGCTCATAACACATGAGCACTCCGATCATATTTCCGGGCTTTCCATGCTCAATAAGTATTATCGACTGCCGATTATCGCTCCGACTGAGCTTTGCGATGTCTTAAGGGACACAAAGACCGAGCTTTCCGCATCTCTGAATGCGATTGAGGTCGGAGAAGTATTGAACATCGATTCTATAAAAATCCGCGCTTTCAGAACACCCCATGACTCACGATTCAGCGTGGGATACCGATTTGAAGGCAGCGGAATATTTGCGTTTGCAACGGATACTGGCATGATAACCGATGAAATGCTGGACGGACTCACTGGTGCCGATACCGCACTTATCGAGGCAAACCACGACCTTGAAATGCTTAAAAACGGACCGTATCCCTATTTCCTCAAAAAGAGAATTCTGTCCGACCACGGGCATCTTTGCAATGATGAATGTGGAAAACTTGCCCTAAGCCTTGCAAATTCTGGCACAAAGCATATAATATTGGGGCACTTAAGCCGTGAGAACAATACTCCCGAGATTGCATATAAAACCGTAAGCGATGCACTAACGGGCACAGATACCGCTGTTTCGGTTGCACCGATGAAAAATTTCCTTGCAGTTGATATAGGAGTTGGAGTAGAATGCTGAATGTAAGAATTATCTGCGTTGGCAAGATGAAGGAAAAATTCTATATTGACGCATTTAACGAATACTCAAAGCGCCTGTCCGCTTATTGCAAGTTTGAGTGCCTTGAGCTTGCTGAAACAAAGCTCGGCGAAAACCCCTCAGATAAAGAGATTGAAGCGGCACTTTGCAAGGAAGCGGCGGAGATTGAAAAGAATATTCCAAAGGACGCTTATGTAATCGCAATGTGCGTCGGCGCAAAACAGCTAAAAAGCGAGGAGCTTGCGGCAAAGATAAATGACCTTGCCGTTTCGGGCAGAGGGAAGATATGCTTCCTTATCGGCGGCTCATTCGGAATGGCAGAGAGCATCAAAAAGCGTGCTGATATGCGTCTTGGCATGTCGGAAATGACCTTCCCGCACCACCTTGCGCGCGTAATGCTTGCAGAACAGATTTACAGAAGCTTTAAGATTAATGAGGGCTCGAGATATCATAAATGAGTCCGGAGGAACATATGGATAATGAATTAAAACTTGAATGGGGAAGAAGAATAACAGGTGATCTTCTCAAACGCTGGCCGAGAGATGAACAGGGCGAGCTTGTAGAGCCCGTTTTTCTGACTCACTGTTCAAATCTGGATTTCGGCGATGAGATGCTTGTCAATCTCCTCGAAGCCTATTCAATACCCTGCCTGCGACAGTATCCCAATGACGGCGATTTCGGACGGCTTGTCCTCGGTGTCAGCGGCACGGGCGTAGATATTTATATACCGAAAACAATGTACGAAGATGCAGTCAATCTATCTGGAGGGAATGCAGAATATGAAGAATTATAAGGAAGAGTACCAGCGCTGGCTGGATAGTCCCGCACTCAGCGAAGCAGAATGGGCTGAGCTTAACTCAATATCAAACGATGAAAAGGAAATCGAAAGCCGCTTTTTCGCTCCTCTGGAGTTCGGCACCGCAGGTCTTCGCGGCACCATGAAGGTCGGCCTTCATCATATGAATGTACACGTAATCCGCCACGCAACCCAGGCCTTTGCAAATGTCATTAAGGCAGAGGGCGAGGAAGCCATGAAAAAGGGCATTGCAATATGCTTTGACTGCCGTATTAACAGCGATGTTTTCGCACGCGAAGCGGCATGCATCATGGCGGCAAACGGCATCAGCGTAAAAATCTTTGATGCTTTGCGCCCCACCCCCGAGCTGAGCTTTGCAGTGCGCTATTATGGCACCACCGCGGGCCTCAATATCACCGCAAGCCACAACCCCAAGGAGTATAACGGCTATAAGGTTTACTGGTCTGATGGTGCTCAGCTTCCCCCACAGCACGCAGAGGCAATAGCTAAGCAGATGGAAGAGATTGATATCTTCCGTGACTTTGTAAGCTGCGACTATGACGAAGCAGTTGCCGACGGACGTATTCAGCTTATCGGCGAAGAAACCGATGAGGCATATCTTAAGTGCGTTCTCGAGCAGGCAGTCAATAAGGAGCTTGTCGCAAAGGTTGCCGATAAGTTCAAGATTGTCTACACTCCGTTCCACGGCGCAGGTCATAAGCTTGTCCCCGAAGCACTGAAGCGCCTCGGAATTACCCAGCTTTATCCCGTCAAGGAGCAGATGGTGCTTGATGGCTCATTCCCCACGGTTGATAGCCCCAACCCCGAAAATCCCGAGGGATTTTATCTCGCAGTTGACCTTGCAAAGCAGGTCGGCTCTGACCTTATCATCGGCACTGACCCCGACTCCGACCGCATCGGCGTAATGGTACGCGACGGCGACGAGTATACCACCATCACGGGCAACCAGATGGGCGTTCTGCTTCTTGACTATGTCATTAACGCACGCAAGGCGGCGGGTACTCTTCCTGAAAACGCAGGCGCGGTCAAGAGCATCGTAACCACCGAAATGGCAAAGGAAGTTGCCGAGCGCAACGGCGTTCACCTTGAAAGCACCTTCACGGGCTTCAAGTTCATGGCTGAGCGCATTGCCGAATGGGAAAAGGCCGATTCCTATAAGTACATCTTCTCTTACGAGGAAAGCTACGGCTACATGATGGGCGATTATGTCCGCGATAAGGACGCAGTTACCGCATCCATGATGGTGGCCGAAATGGCGGCATACTACTTCGATAAGGGCATGAACCTCAAGCAGGCTATGAATAGTCTTTACGAAAAGTACGGCTGGTACGGCGAAAAGACTCTCAACCTTGTTATGCCCGGACTTGACGGTCTTGAGAAGATGAAGAATATTATGAGCGAGCTTCGCTCAAACCCGCCCAAGGCAATATCGGGTGTTGAAGTGTTCCGCATCCGTGACTATGCCGACGGAAGCGTAACCGTGCCCTCTCTCGGCCATGTCGGCGAAACCCCCATAAAGGGCTCAAACGTACTGTACTTTGAGCTTGCAGACGGCTCCAATTTCATCGTCCGTCCCTCAGGCACTGAACCCAAGATTAAGGTTTATATCCTCTCCAAGGGTGAGAATAAGGCAGAGTGCGACGAGAAGATTGAAAAGTATACCGAGTTTGCCGAAAGCCTTAAGAAATGAAAGAATTATTTGAAATTTTTGCAGTAGCCTTCCGCGTAGGTCTCTTCACCTTCGGGGGAGGCTACGCCATGCTTCCCATACTCCAACGCGAGGTTGTTGAAAACCGCGGATGGGTGTCCGAGGAGGAAGTGCTCGACTATTACGCAATAGGCCAGTGCCTTCCGGGTATCATCATGGTAAACACCATGATTTTTGTTGGCAATAAGCGCAAGGGTAATGCGGGCGGTATCACCGCGGCACTGGGTACGGTATGCCCCGCACTCATTATCATAACGCTCATTGCGGCACTGCTCACAAACTTCGCCGATGTTCCCGCAGTAAAAAACGCATTCGCGGGAATACGCGTATGCGTGGTTGTACTTATATTTAATGCCATAGTCAAGCTTTGGAAAAGCTCCATGATTGACTGGAAATGCTTTGTAATCTTCGGCCTTGTTGTAGTCGGCTCACTGTTTACGAACATGACCCCCGTTGTGTTCGTGCTTCTTTCCGCGGTTGCAGGCATTGTTATAAAGACTCTGGAGGTGAAGAACTCATGATACTTCTTCGCCTTTGGTGGGAGTTTTTCAAAATCGGCATGTTCTCCGTTGGCGGCGGCATGGCAACTCTGCCGTTCCTCTACAATATATCCGACAGAACGGGCTGGTTTACTTATGACCAGATTGCCGATATGCTTGCCGTATCCGAGTCCACACCGGGGCCTATCGGCATCAACATGGCAACCTATACGGGCTTCACAACCGCAGGCTTCTGGGGCTCGCTTGTCGCAACGCTCGGCATCATAACCCCCGGCATTATCATTGTTCTGCTTATCGTTGCGGTGCTTGACCGCTTCCGCAAGAATAAGTATGTCGAAGCCGCGTTTTACGGCCTGCGCCCTGCGTCCACGGGGCTTATCGCCGCGGCAGGAGTGCTTGTGGTCGAGATAGCACTTTTAAACCTTGATGTATTCAAGGAAAGCGGAAAAGTTCTTGATATCTTCAACTACAAGGCAATAATTCTTGCGGCGATACTTCTTGTACTGACAAGGTGGTTTAAGCCGACAAAGAAGCTTCATCCCGTGGTGTTCATTGCCTTTTCCGCAGTAGTCGGTATAGCCTTTTCCTTTGCGGGTGCTTAAAAGAAAATAGGAGCACCGAAATATGCAAATACAGCCCCTAAAAGTGCGATTATAAACCGCCCGATAATATATCGGGCGGTTTTTATATCTGTGTCCGAAATTACCGCAAGGGTCTGAAAATGCACGGAAATTCC
>JAZLFI010000111.1:0-7449 GCA_045615725.1 Oscillospiraceae bacterium | reverse complement strand
CACGCACTTTCCGACGACCTTAATTTTGTCGCAAGGTACTATGACCGAGCATTCAGATACTACTGCGAAAATCACGTGATGCACGTTGAAATACATATCATGCTGACCGACGACATTGACGGGAGCAGGGAATATGCTGAGGTAATACGCGAGGCATATTACAATGTAAAGCGCGATTATCCAGATTTCACCGTTCGTCTTATCGGTGCAGGCGTAAAAGCCGATAACGCCAAGATTGATTTTTCCCGTAAGTGCTTCCACAACGCCACTTATGTACAGGAAACCGTCAAGGATGAAAGCAATCCTGAGGGCACAGAGAATTTCCTCATCGGCTTTGACCTCGTAAACGAAGAGGATTCCAGCCTGCCGCTTAAAGCCTTTGTGCCCATGCTTCTCAAAGCCAAAAGACAGTACCCCGACATGAAGCTGTATGTCCATGGTGGAGAGAGCATAAGTGCATCCAACGAAAACCTGATTGATGCGTATCTGCTCGGCGCTTCCCGCGTCGGTCACGGACTCAATCTCTACCGCTATCCCGACCTGCATGCGCGTTTTGTAAAGGACGAGATATGCCTGGAGGTGTGCCCCATAAGCAATCAGCGTTTAGGATACACAAGGGATGTCCGTTCCCATCCTGCCACCGAATACCTGCGCACGGGCATGGCGATATCCCTGTGCTCCGATGACCCCTCATACATGGAAAACGAAACGCTGACGGATGATTTCTTCGCCGCGGTTGTATGCTGGAATCTGAATCTTGAAGATTTAAAACAGCTCGGCATAAACTCAATCATGTACAGCGGACTTGAAGACAAAACAAAATTTGCCTCTCTGCGTGCGTATAACCGCATGTGGAATGAATTTATCGAAGAAATTATCTGATTGTAAATACAACTATCCGCTTGGGTAGTTGTATTTTTATACAAATTTTCCAATATTAATTGTTTTTTAAAGATATTGGAATATGTTACATACGTTACACTGTAACAGTAGTTACAGAAACAGAGAGCGTATGAATTTGAAAGGAAATGCTATGAAGAAATCTAAGGAAAAGTTTGTCTTTAAAGACAGAGTTGCACTCATAACCGGCGCAGGCAACGGCTTCGGCCAGGAATTCGCAAAAGAAGCATGCCGCAGAGGCATGAAGATGATGCTCGCAGACATCGACGAGCACGATCTGCTTCGCACTCAGAAGTGGGTACTCGATAACGGCGGCGTTGCAGAAGTTATCGTAACCGACGTTACCCTCGAGGATCAGGTTGACGCAATGGTTAACGCAACCATGGAAAAGTTCGGCCAGATCGACCTTCTCATCAACAATGCAGGTATCGCATTCGGCGGCGAAGTTTATGAGCTTCCCTCCAACGAGTGGGAATGGATATTCCATGCTAACTGCATGAGCCATATCTACTCAATGAAGAGAGTTATCCCCATCATGGATAAGCAGAAGACCCCCTGCTACATCCTGAACGTAACCTCTCTTGCAGGTCTCCTTACCATGGACGATATGCCTCCTTACTACTCCACCAAGCACTTTGCAACCTCTCTGGCAGAGGCTGTTTACTACGATATCCAGAAGAAGGGCATGAACATCAAGATGTCCGTATTCTGCCCCAGCTACGTACATACCGACCTGCATAACTGCATGCGTCACAGACCTCCTCAGTACACCATTCCTGATGATCCCTTCCTCAAGAGCGAAGCATACATCAGAGAGCAGAAGCAGGCAGAGAAGGTTATCACCACCGGTACTCCTCTGGATCCCGTCGGTCCATTCGTATTCGATGCAATCGAGAACGGCCACTTCTACATCCAGCTTCACCCCAAAACCAAGATCATCATCAAGCACTTCAACAAGGACGTTGTCAAAGAGCGTAACCCCGATTACAAGTTCATGAAGGCTGCAGTTGCTGTTGACCAGAACAAGGCAACATTCAAAGATCTTGTGTATCTCCTTACTCATCTCTAATATAAACCACAAGATAAATGCCACCCGTATCGGGTGGCATTTTTTGGTTTTGAAAGTATTTATATAAAATGCACAGCGTTTCTGCAAAAATACAGACAACTGTTGACATTTTCACCAAAACACGTTAATATTAAGACAAATTAAGCGGGAAAAATGTTCAATTATAGACAAGAAACAGGAGGAACGTTATGAGCAGGAGAATGAAGAAAACATTATCGTTGGTACTTGTGCTCATTATGTGCATCAGTCTTTGCTCAATGGGCGCATCTGCGGCAGGTACAACAAAATATCTGAACGCCGAAGAAGCGGCAGTGGCACTCCGCGGAATGATGAAGGAGCGCCAGACAGAAGTCAGCATTAATTACGCAACTGATTATCCCGTAAGCTATTCGAGAGTTATGGAGATACTCGGAAGTCCCACTGAAATTGCAAAAGTAACGGCAGAGCTGATAACAAAGGTTACTGCAGAATTCATCGATATCTTCGCTGAAGCTTTTGAGCATACGGGCGACCCCTGCGAGGGCGACTATCTGTTCTATCAGTATCTCGGCTTCGTACCTCATTTTGACAGCTTCGATTTTACCCAGCTTCTTAACGGCAAGATAGGCATGAAGGCAAACTTCACGCTTTCATACCGCACCACAGCCGAGCAGGAACAGCAGGTTAATGCAAAGGTTGCAGATGTTCTTGCATCCCTCAATCTTGACGGCAAGTCCGATTTTGAAAAGGTGAAAGCAATATACGACTGGATGGGCGATAATATCGTTTATGACTGGGCAGGTCTTGCAAGCTACGCAACAAAGCCCATCGCATCCACTGCATATGCCTGCCTGTTTGACGGCACTGCAGTGTGCCAGGGCTACTCCGTTCTGTTCTACCGCCTCTGCCTTGAAGAAGGCATTGACGCAAGAGTCGTACAGGATGTAACAGGCGGCGGTGCACCTCATCTCTGGAACATTGTTCAGATGGATGACGGCATGTACTACTACATAGATACCACCCTCGGCGCAGGTGTTGAGCAGGTATTTGACCTTGACCCCTATGCATTCTTCCTCAAGGGAAGCACTTACTGGTCAAAGCTTCCCGGCTACACTCTCGGCGACCAGTACACCAATGCAACCCTGTATCCGGGCTTTGCAGCGCAGTTCCCCATGTCCGCAGCGGATTATGAATACACTCTCCCCGAAAATCCAGATACACCTGATACACCAGATGCTCCAGATACTCCAGATACTCCAGATGTACCCGATGAACCCACCGGCTGTGACTGCGCATCCCACTGCCGGCATGTAGCGGCAGTTGCCGCAGGTTGTGAAGCCGCGGGCAATATTGAGTACTGGTACTGCACCGAGTGCGGAACCTGCTACAGCGACGCAGCATGCACCACAGCAATTGCACCAGAAAGCGTAGTCACTGCTGCAATCGGACACAATCTCAAGCATGTCAGTGCAAAGTCCGCAACCGCACTCACCAAGGGCAACACTGAATACTGGCAGTGCACGAACTGCGGAACATGCTTCAGTGACCCCGACGGCGTTAATGTAATCGCCCAGTCGTCCACCGTAATCCCCGCAACGGGCTTTACCTCGATTATCACAGGTATAGTAAATACAATAACCAATATCATCAGCTCCATTTTCAGATGGAAATGAACCGTTATCTGAGGACGACTGGCTGACGTAAATCCAGCTTCCTATAGAATAAAACTTAATAATTTGCTAATAAAAAGGATTAACATTTCATTGAATGTTAATCCTTTTTTTGTAATCATTAACAGATTTGCCAAATTCATGTGTTAGCATAAAGCTACCAAATGAAACGGAGAGTGCATATGAAAAAGTTTCTGAAAAGTGCAATACTCATTTTGCTTGTTATGACATTTCTGTTTTCTCTGACGGCATGCAGTGCCGACAGCAAAGAAGAAAACACAGCGGCAGATACTAATGAAACCGCAGACAGCGAAGCAAAGGTGATTAAGCTTTCATCGGACTCCGCCGAAATTGACGGAGAAAAAGTCGAGGAGTTTGATTATACATGGCACTGCGACCCGAGTGTATCCCACGACGAGGTCGAAAACGCTCCAGCCGAATACTATACTGGCACAAAACCCGAAACCGATGCCGCGGCGTACATAGACCATGAACTTTACTATTACCCCGAGCTCCCGCAGGACGGATTCAAGGCGGTTAATTACGATGGTGAAAACGAATGGGCATACTACTATACCGACGGCGAACACGACGATTTCATTTTCGCAACTCTGCCTAAACTCGGCGCGGAGTTTCCTTCACAGATGATGCATACAGAGGATGAAGCGGCTGAAAACAAGGTACTTCATATAACTCAGCCCGGCACTTATGTGCTTGAGGGAGAGTGGCAGGGACAGATATGGGTTGACCTCGGCGATAAGGATGATACCTTCACCGATGAAAACGCTAATATAACTCTTATTCTAAATGGCGTTGATATTAACTGCTCCGTTGCCCCCGGTGTAGTATTCTACAGCGCGTATGAGTGCGATAACGCATGGGAGGACAGCGACAGCCATTCTCAGGATGTAAGCACCGATAACGCAGGTGTGACCGTAGTTATTGCAGACGGAACTGAAAATACCGTTGACGGCACCAACATCTTCAGAATGCTCAAGACCAAGTACAAAGACGAAGACTCAAACGACCCTGTTAAGCTTCAGAAGAAAATGCGAAAGCTCGATGCCGCATTCTATTCCTATGTGAGCATGAACATCGAAGGCGGAGAAGAGGGAACAGGCACCCTTAACGTAAACTCTGGCTTTGAAGGCCTTGACAGCGAACTGCACCTTTCTATAAACGGCGGCAATATCATAATCAATTCTCAGGACGATGGCATTAACGTCAATGAGGATAATGTTTCCGTTGTCAGCTTCAATGGCGGCAGTGTAACACTTAATCCTGCGCAGGGCGCTGAAGGTGACGGCGTTGACTCAAACGGTTACATTGTACTAAATGGCGGCACGGTAAGCGTAAACGGCGTTGTACCGCCCGACAGCGCACTGGATTCCGAAGACGGCATTTATTACAATGCAGGCACCGTGATTATCGACGGTGCAGAGCAGAGCTATTCAGCAGGCGATGTCTTTAATGAAACCGGTATGATGGGCGGAGCGGGAGAAAATGGAAAACCCGGCGGTATGCAGGGCGATCCGGGTGAACCTCCTATGGGCGGCGGTCCCGCTGATTTTGATATTGCCGAGTTCAAGGAAAAAGTCGCAGCTCTCGGTGATGACGCAACTTTTGAAGACGTAATGGCATTACTCGGCGGTAATATTCAGCAGCCTGGCGGTCAGAAACCTGAGGAGGTGCCGTCACGCTGATCTTATTCTCCTTAATTTTACGTTCATTCCTTTCCGGCAAAGGGGAGGAGCGGGACGTGCCATGACCAGGGTTTCACATCCGCTTGCATAAACTTCTATTTCAACATTTTGCCATGGCTCGATTCCCGCGTTTATAAGCTCATTTTTAATTACATAAATTATGTAGTCATTTTCGACGCTCTCGCTGTTAAAAATAATGGCGAGGGCGTCGTTATTTATTACCTCTGAAATCACAATAACACCTTCCAATAAATGACAAGTTTACGCAAAAGTTTCAAAAGAATTTCTATACGAAAAACATAGTGATAAAATTTGCTTACAAATCGAATTTTATCGAAAAAATTCGAGCATTTCCATGCAAAATATATGGAAATTATGTCAACGGAGTGGTATACTATGAAAAGAATTATGTAAAGCAAAATATTATTTTTTTGAGGCGCTTAATGGACTTTACGGAGAAGCGGATTGACGGCGAAAAAATGTACAGCGGAGTCATCGTTGATGTTACTCTGGATAATGCCGAGCTTGTCACCGGCAAACGCGTAAAACGCGAGGTTGTGCATCATCCCGGCGGTGTCACGGTTCTTCCGGTTGACAGTGAAGGTTACTGCTACTGTGTACGCCAGTTCAGATATCCATTCGGACGCATGATGCTTGAAGCGCCTGCAGGAAAGCTGGAAAACGGCGAAAATCACCGCGAGTGCGCCATGAGGGAACTTTCCGAGGAAACGGGCTTTACGGCTTCGGAGATGCTCTATCTCGGCGGTGCCTGCACTTCTCCCGGTTATTCAACCGAAGTCCTGCATATTTACCTTGCACTCGGACTCAAGGCAGGGGAGAGTCACCCCGATGACGGCGAGCTTCTGAATGTTGAAAAGCACCACATAGATGAGCTGTATGAGCTGGTCATGAACGGCGAAATTGACGATGCAAAGACAATAATCGCGGTTTTGAAGGCAAAAAACATTCTTACCACAAGAAATATTATGTAAAAGCAACTGACCACACTATATTGTGGTTATCTGAACAATAAATTACAAAATGTTTGCAAAATCTATTGATATTGTTAATTAATTGTGATATAATCCATCCTCGGAGTGGGAATAACTGTGTTCTCTGCTCCCAATGAAAGGTGTAAGACATATATGGAAAAGTACGTAATTAACGGAGGAAAAGCCCTGCGCGGCGAGGTCGAAATCAGCGGTGCGAAGAATGCGGCCGTTGCAATCATCCCCGCAGCCCTTATGGTTGACGGTATCTGCCGTATCGAGAACATTCCCGAGATTAGCGATACTGATATGCTCCTCACAATTCTGAGCGAGCTCGGCGCAGAAGTAAGGCTTATAAACCGTTCTACAATAGAAATAGACAGCCGCAACGTCAGATTCTGCGATGCACCCTTTGACCTTATGCGTAAGATTCGTGCATCCTACTATCTCATCGGCGCAATGCTCAGCCGCTTCGGCTATGCAAAGACCACCATGCCCGGCGGATGCAATTTCGGTGTCCGTCCCATTGACCAGCATATCAAGGGCATGACCGCACTTGGCGCTGAGATTGACGTTAAGAACGGCTTTGTATACGCAGAAGCTCCCGACGGCAGACTCCACGGTGCAAGGATTTATCTTGACAAGGTTTCCGTCGGCGCAACAATGAATATCATTCTCGCATCCACTCTGGCAACAGGCCGTACCATTATCGAGAACGCAGCCCGCGAGCCCCATATCGTTGACCTAGCAAACTTCCTCAACTCCATGGGCGCAGATATCCGCGGCGCAGGCACCGATACAATTAAGATTAACGGTGTTGAAAAGCTCCACGGCGGCAGCTACAGCATCATTCCCGACCAGATTGAAGCAGGCACCTACATGGTAGCCGCAGCTGCAACCGGCGGCGAGATTCTTATTAAGAATGTAATTCCCAAGCACCTCGAGTGCATTAGCGCAAAGCTCCGCGAGACCGGCACTATCGTGCAGGAGTATGAAGATTCCGTTCTCGTAAAGTCCAACGGCAATCTCCGCAAGGCAAACGTCAAGACTCTGCCTTATCCCGGATTCCCCACAGATATGCAGCCCCAGATGGGAACTCTGCTCTGCCTTGCACAGGGCACCAGCGTTATCACCGAGGG
>JAZLFI010000110.1:0-1917 GCA_045615725.1 Oscillospiraceae bacterium | reverse complement strand
TAATTCGCTGCGATTGAAGGATTCAAGTTTCTTCCCGCTTTTGACCTCCTGCAGAGCCTCTATCGTTTCATCATTAGGCTCATGGTAGACTATGTCGAGCAGCAGAGTCTCTACATAATTATTGAGGCTCCTGTTGCTATCTTTTGCCATTTTACGCAGGCGCTCTACCAACTGGGTATTCCACCTGAAAGACGTTAGAGTTTTATCCGAAGTTGTTGCCGCTGTATTCATAATAATATTATTTGTATTACATTGCATGCAAATGTATGACGAATTTTTTGAATATACAATAATAGGCAAAGTTATTTGAGTATTTGAATGGTAGTTTGATGGCCCCGCCGCACGGAAACTTACATGGATAGGCGGCTTAGTAGAATACCTATTCCAGATATGCTGAGGGCCGTTAAACATGTAAGTTGTACATAAGCGCCGAGTGGACGTGGGTGGCGGGGAAATATGACTGCGGCCCCTGTGTTGGCAGAGACCGCAGTTTGTGTTTTTGATTCGGCCAGCGCCCCGCGGGCGCTGGATTAAGGCTTTCAAGGATTTTTATTTTGTCACCTTGCCTGTCCCCGGCGGGCTAAAGCCCTGCTGCTCGGGCCGCAAGCATCAAAATGCTTGCTGTGAACACCCTCGCGACCTTACGGCTCTGGACAAAGTGTTCTTTTATTTTGATTGCAAGCAATGTCAGGCATCGCCTCGGCATAATCGAAGCAAGCTTCATTCTGCGCTCGGCTCGCTCTGACATTCTGTGACGAGACGGACAGCGTGGGCCCGGGTCCGATAGTCGAGGTTGTTCGGATAGACATAGCCGCCGTCGAAGTTCAAGTCAAGGGCGTCGTAGTCACCGTACGGAGACGCGGACCAGTAGTAGCCGAGGTCGCCTGCGTAGAAGACGCTCGAATCGCCATTGTAGCCAAAGCGAAAGCCGGCAGCAGGAAGAAAGACGAGGCCATTGATCTCGGCCGTTGTCCATTCAGAAACATCATATTCAGTGCTTATTGTCCTGCTGAAATTGTCAGGTGCTATGACAAGACCCATTTTGCCATTTACTGCTACTCCGGTTTTGTACTTGCCGCTTCTTTCTTCACTATTACCAAGAAGGTAACCCCACTCCTCAGCAGTGAGCGTATGCCATGCGCTGACGCCGTTCACGGCAAAGTTTAAGGTATTCGTGAAGAATACATCCTGATCGGAAGATCCGGTTCCGTCATAGGTCTTATCAAGAGAACGCATGCAGTCCTTACTCCACAAGAAATGAGAGATTCGGACATCGCCATTCCAGTCTCCGCCGTAATCATACTGATGCTGTTCCAGGTGCCAGTGGTCATCAGAAATAGAAGTGCATTTACCGTTTTCATCGAAAGAAGCTCCGCTGCAATAGAGGTTGCCCTTAGAGAAACGGACCTTCTTCGGCTTGCCATCTCCTTTGTCTGCAGTGACAGTGAAAACTCCGCTGAGGGGAGCATCCGTGCCGTAGTTCACGTCAAAGACAGCAACAGGAAAAGTATCCGACTCGATAACTAAATCAATGGACGTCTGGTCAGAGATAAGGTTTCCGTCCTTGTCCTTCCACCCGACGAATTTTCCTCCGTCTCCCAGTTTTCCGGAAGATGTGACTTCCAGAGTGATTTCATCGCCTGGCAGATGCTCGGTCTTGTATTCTGAAATAATAGTGCCGGAATAGGATGGATACACGAAAGCTTTTAACTTGTAATATTCATAACGTAATGTCGCGGTGATATCCTTTGTGACATTCGGAATAGTGAATTTGTAGTAATTACCGTCAATAACAGGTTCGATGCTATTACCATCATCCAGAAGACATATTACCTTTCTGCCAGTCTCGGAAAAAGATTTAATAACAACCGCATTACCGGATTTATCCAGATTCGCGCCGATAAGCACTTCACTTGC
>JAZLFI010000109.1:0-4772 GCA_045615725.1 Oscillospiraceae bacterium | reverse complement strand
AGTAGAAGTCCTCGGAGCGGCGCTTTTTCGCGGCGGTGTAGTGGGCAACCATTGAGTCGAGGTTGCCTGCGCCGATTAAAACACCCAGCTTAGGCCTGCCGAATGCGGCAAATGCGTCTGCCGGATGCCAGTCGGGCTGTGCAAGCACGGCAACGCGAAAGCCCTCAGCTTCAAGAGTGCGGCCTATTACCGCGGTGCCGAAGCTGGGGTGGTCAACATATGCGTCACCCGTTACCAGCAGAAAGTCATACCACCACCAGCCGCGCTCATGCATTTCCTCCTGCGAAACAGGTAAAAATTCAAAGTTTTCCATCATTCGAGTTCTCCAAAATACCAGCCCGAAGTGCCCTTGTGCTTCACAAGATATCCTCGGGATGTTTCTTCAACTATGCTGACCTCGTCGCCGGGGTGCAGTTCAAGTATAAGGTCGGTGCAGTCGTTGACCTTGCAGACCTCATCTTCGGAATAGAGATACTTGGTGAGTATATCCATTTCATAGCCTGTTCTTATGTGGCGGCAGCGGGAAAATTCCTCACCGCGGGAAAGGACTTGAACCTCATTGTCGCCCCAGCGGATGTAGTAAGACTTTTCACCCTTTGCCTGAAAGCTTTTGACCTTCCTGACAGGGAAGAGGTCATAGGAAACGAAGCTGAAGTCCTCGCTTCCCTCGAATGGGATAATCAGCGCATTCAGCTGCCCGTCGTCTTTGAGCACACAGCCGCCGTCAAGACTGATTATGCGATGCTCGCGGTCAAATATGGGATTTGCGCAGACATGGTCTTCAAGGTAGAGCATGACGGGCCAGTGACCGACGATTACCCACTTGTCAAATGTGAAGCCGTAGCTCATGAAGTTATCGAACTTCATGCAGTCGCCTGCCATCTGCTTATCCATGGGAACATCGGGCTTGATGCCGCCGTGGACAAAAATATAGTGGGGAGTTTCGATTATCTGCGGAATGCTGCCGAGAAAATCCCACTCGGCTTTAAACTGCTCGGCAAGCTGAGGCATATAAGGCTCAAGGTCTGTGTCCTCGCTTATCTCAAGCCCCATTTCGCGGAACATATCCCAGCAAATGCCGCTTTTGCGAAACAGCATATATTTAAGTAGCCTCGGCGGGACAAAATATGTGTCGCCGTCGATTATCTCCGCCCATGAATCGCAGTTGCCGCACAGCGCGTGAACGTTGCCCTTTTCGGCAAGCTTCATGATGTAGCGAAGAGTGCCGAGACTGTCCTCACCCTTTTCGAGGAAATCTCCGTCGAGGATGAGAATGTCGTCGTCGCAGAAATCGGCCTTACTGAGAAGCGCCTTGAAATAGCTCAGGTTTCCGTGGATATCGGATATGACAAGCATGCGCCGGTTTTCACTATTCAGTTTTTTAACCTTTGCCTTGTCGTGCCACATGTTATCTAATCTTCTTTTCCATGAGATACAGGGGAGCGCCGCTTCCGGGCTCTTTGCCGATTATTTCAAAGCCGTAGTGCTCATAAAAGCCCACAGCGTGAGTGTTTTCGGATGATACGTTCAGTCGAACGGCTCTTCTGCCCTGCATCTGATAATAGATTACTGCATAACCAAGAGGCTGAACACCGAGCCCCATATTTCGGCAGTCGGGGCGCAGATAGAGAAGACTTATCCAGCCGTAGCCTGCGCCTTTGCCTTTTTCGGGATCCAGTTCCAGAAGACCGATGAATTCATCCTCGCCGCGTATAACGGCAACGAGGGATTTTTCATCAATGTCATGATGCTTCATCGCATCCATGACGTATGCTTCGGGAGAAAAGCCCGAAGTGTTTCCGTGAGCGGCACGCCATGAATCGGCATAGCATGCGGAGTATAGCTCATAATCCTCATAGGGGTCAAAGGGCTCATAGCGTAGGTTTGCATCGTCCTTGCCGTCGGATTCCTTGCGCCACCATGTCTGCTTTGCAAAGGTGCTTAAGTTTTCGGGGAGATGGGAGTTGTCGTTATAGTATTCGACCTCGAATTTGCCGTCTGCGTAGTGCAGAAGACTGACCGCCGTGTTGTCGCCGTGAGGCAGGGAACGAATATCCTCGGATTTTATATTCAGAACCTTGGTGAGAAAGCTCCTTATCGCCATGCCGTGGCTGACTATTGCGACGGTTTCACCGTCGTGCTTTGCGGTGATTTCGCTTATGGCGGCATAAACGCGCTCGGTGCATTCGGCAAAGGTTTCCGCATTCTCTGCGCGCCACTTATCGGGATCGTTGTTGAAGTAATACATCATCTGCGGATCCATGTGAGTCATGTCGCCGAAGCTGATGCCCTCGCATATGCCGAGATTAATCTCTCTCAGCTGAGGGTCGATCACAGGCTCAAGACCGTGGTTTACGGTTATTGCGGTGGAGGTGAGCAGGGTGCGCTTTAAGTCGCTGGAATACAGAGCATCAATGTGTATGTTTTCAAAGCGCTCTTTAAGAGCGTGTATCTGCTGAAGTCCCTTGCCCGTGACTTCGCTGTTATAGTGTCCCTGAACAAATCTGTAAAGATTTCCCTCAGCCTCCGCGTGCCTTATAAGATAGATTGTAGTCATAATTTGTTACCACTCAAGCTTTATCGTCATAATTTGTTACCTTCGTTGACCTGCGTTTTTTTATAATGTATAATTTAATAATCTGAAGGTATAAGAAAAATATAGACCATTATATATTATATTTTCGCATTTAACAAGCGGAGGTTAATGTGAAAGTTTTGCATCTTATTTCGGGCGGCGACTCCGGCGGCGCAAAGACCCACGTTCTGTCGCTTCTCGCAGATTTAAATAAGAATATTCGTGCAGACCTCGTGTGCTATATGGAGGCGGAATTTTCCCACGATGCACGGGAACTGGGCATACCCACCACAGTATACGACGGAAGCTTCACCGATGCACTGAAGAAAACCCGCGAGCAGATTGAGAAAAATGGCTATGACATAGTCCACTGCCACGGAAGCCGTGCAAATTTGGTCGGCGCACTGCTGAAAAAGCATTTTGAAATTCCATTTATCAGCACGGTGCACAGCGACTATAAGCTGGACTATCTTGGCAGACCTGCGGCAAAAATGACCTACGGCGTTCTGAATGCGAAATCCCTGAGAAAAATGGATTATCACGTCTGCGTTTCCGACTGCATGCGCGATACGCTGATAGAGCGCGGATTTAAACCGAACGAGCTTTTCGCCATATATAACGGCGTTGATTTTTCCGTGCAGCCGAGCGGTATTACACGCAGGCAATGGCTTGAGGAAATCGGCTGCGGCTTTTCCGATGACGATATCGTTGTGGGTATTGCCGCGAGATTTGACGCGGTAAAGGATGTTGCAACAACCGTACGCGGTTTTGCAAAAGCTGCCGAGAAAAACGGAAAGCTCAGACTCCTCGTCGCAGGCGACGGCAAGGAAAAGGAAATGCTCAAAGGCCTTGTCAAAGAACTGGGTGTTGAGAAAAAAGTATTCTTTGCAGGCTGGCTTCACGGCATGGAGGGTTATTACGAGTCCATTGATTTGAATGTTGTAAGCTCTCTTTCCGAAACCTTCCCGTACACGGTTACGGAATCTGCCAGAGCCCATGTGCCGACACTCAGCACACCTGTCGGCGGTGTGCCCAGACTAATAGAAAACAAAGTTACGGGCATGCTGTTTGATGTGGGCGATTATGAAGAGCTCGCCGACGAGCTTTGCCTGCTGGCCGACGACGCGGAGCTGAGAAAAAACCTCGGCGAAGCGGTATACGAAAAAACAAAGAAGCATTTTTCAACCGACAGCACCTGTCAAAGACAGATCGAGATATACAAAACCGTGCTTGCGCGCTGGGAGAATAAGCGCAGAAACGAGCGGGACAGAATTGTTGTCTGCGGAGCATACGGCCACGGTAATATGGGCGACGAGGCCATACTGACGGCGCTTCTGACAGAGCTACGCGATATGGGCGGCGATGTTCAGATAACGGTTGTGTCAAAGTCACCCAGACATACTCAGATTGAGCATGATGTGGATGCAATCGGACGGGGCGATTTCAGAAAAATGAAAGCTCTGTTCAAAATCTCAAAGCTCTATATCAACGGCGGCGGAAGTCTTATTCAGGACGTCACAAGCCGCAGAAGTCTTTGGTACTATCTTTACACCATCAGCCTTGCAAAAAAGGCGGGCTGCAAGGTGCAGATGTTCGGCTGCGGTATAGGCCCGATTGATTATGCGGGCGATATTAAGCAGTCGGTGAAAATCCTGAATAACTGCGTCGATGCAATAACCCTGCGCGACCCTGACAGCGTCAGCCTGCTGGAAAGTATCGGCGTTAATAAGCCGAAGGTTGTTCTCGCGGCGGACCCCGTGCTTTCACTGAAAAAGTGCAGCGACGAGGTGACGGCGCGGTTCATGGCGAAGAACGGATTTGTGGGCGGAGAATACATTTGCTTCGGCCTGAGAAACTGGCAGGGCTTTGACGAAAAAGCAGGAGTATTTGCCGAGTGCGCAAAATATGCCTATGACATATACGGACTTATGCCCGTATATCTTTCGATAAATCACGAGCAGGACGCGCCTGTTGCTGAAACCGTAAAGGCGCTTTCGGGTGTTCCGGGAATTGTGCTTCCCGAGATTGAAAGCCCGGAGCTTGCAATCGGAATACCCTCAAAAATGCGACTGACGGTTGCAATGCGCCTGCACTGCCTGCTCTTTGCCGCCAATGGTGCAACGCCGATTATCGGCGTGAGCTACGATCCCAAGGTTTCGTCGTTTACGGAGTATATCGGCGGAGGAGAATGCCTTGA
>JAZLFI010000108.1:0-26770 GCA_045615725.1 Oscillospiraceae bacterium | reverse complement strand
GTTTACTTCAACATCTTCCCGATGAACCACATCGGAAGTCCGTATAAAAACTGATATGAACGAAAACAGCTTTGAAAAAATGAATATTCAGTGGTTTCCCGGCCACATGACAAAGGCACAGCGAATGATTGAGGATAATATAAGGCTTGTTGACGCTGTGTGCGAAATCCTTGATGCACGCATACCGAATTCAAGCCGAAATCCCGATATTGACCGCCTTGCCGCCGGAAAGCCGAGACTTATCATACTTAACCGCACCGATCTTGCCGACCCCAAGGTGACTGCCGAGTGGAGAAAGTATTTTGAAGCTCAGGGCATAAAGATTCTTGAAACCGACGCAAAATCCGGCAAGGGTGTCAACGGCTTTACTAAGGCTGTACGCGAGGTGCTTAAGGATAAAATTGCCGAGTATGAAGCTAAAGGGCAGGGCACAAGACCTCTGCGCGTTATGATACTCGGCATACCCAATGTTGGCAAAAGCACCTTTATCAACAAGGTTGCAAAGCGGAAGGCCGCAATCGCAGGAGATAAGCCGGGCGTTACTCGCGGCAAGCAGTGGATAAGCATTGACCAGGGACTTGATTTGCTCGACACACCGGGTATTCTCTGGCCTAAATTTGACTCCCAGGAAGTCGGCGAAATGCTTGCAATCACAAATGCAATAAAAGCCGATGTTCTTGATAAGGAAACCCTGGGAGCAAATTTCATCAGAAGACTGTGCATGTACTATCCAGAGGCTGTAAAGGAGCGCTATAAGTTTGAGCCAGACCTTGAAATGAACGGCTTTGAAATTCTTGAGCAGGCGGCAAAGAAGCGCGGATTTCTTCTGTCGAAGGGCGAGTACGATATAGAGCGCATGGCGAATACACTTCTCAGCGAGTACCACGACGGTAAGCTTGGAAGAATCAGTCTGGAGAAGCCTGAATGAACGATTTGTGGGAGCTTGAAAACGAAATATACGACTCAGGGTTCGAATTTATATGCGGAGTTGACGAAGCGGGCAGAGGACCTCTGGCAGGCCCTGTGTGCGCGGCGGCTGTCATTCTGCCGCGAGGTCTTGTCATAGACGGACTGAACGACTCCAAGAAGCTCAGTGATAAAAAGCGTGACGCTCTCTTTGATACCATTAAGAACTCTGCAATCAGTTACGGAATAGCCTTTGCGACTGTTGAAGAAATTGAAGAGCTCAATATTCTTTCCGCGACAATGCTTGCCATGAACAGAGCCATTGCACAGCTACAGCCGAAGCCTCAGCTTGCTCTTATTGACGGCAACCGCAATAAGGAGATTGAGATAAACAGTCAGTGCGTTGTAAAGGGCGACTCAAGATGCGCGGATATCGCCGCGGCATCCATTCTCGCGAAGGTCACCCGTGACCGCTATATGCTCGAAATGGCGGAGAAGTATCCCGAATATCATTTTGAAAAGCATAAGGGCTACGGTACAAAGCTTCATTACGAAGCCCTTCGCGAGCTTGGGCCAAGCGAAATCCACCGCATGAGTTTTCTGAGGAAGATGCACTGATGGATTCAAGAGAAAAAGGAAACTGGGGCGAGGATAAAGCCGCGTCCTATCTGAAAAGACACGGCTATAAGATTCACGACCGCAACTGCCGATACAGGCAGGGCGAGATTGACATTGTTGCCGAGAAAAAGGACCTCATTGTTTTTGTTGAGGTCAAAACACGCAAAAACGCCGAGTACGCCGAAGCGCGCGAGTTTGTGACAGGAGCAAAGCAGCAGCGCGTAATTGCCGCGGCACAGCTGTGGATGCAGGAAAACGGGTGTGAAAAACAGCCTAGGTTTGATGTAATTGAGATTTACGCACAGAATGGCGAAAAGAGCCTGAATATAAAGATTAATCATCTGGAAAACGCTTTTTAAGGAAGATAGATATTATGAAGTATTACAGCACAAGAAATTCAGAATTCAAGGTAAGTGCCGCCGAAGCCATAGTACGCGGACTTGCACCCGACGGCGGTCTTTTCGTTCCGTCGGTTATCCCCACTATGAGTGCGGATGAGATTAAGCATATGTGTCTGCTGAATTACCGAGAAAGAGCGGCACTCATTATCGGAAAATATATGGAGGAGTTTAGCGAAGACGAAATCAAGGGCTTCGTAAACAAGGCATACGGCGAAAATTTTGACTGCCGTGAAACTGCGCCGCTGAAGCTTATTGACGATAAAACAGCAGTTCTTGAGCTGTGGCACGGCCCTACCTGCGCATTCAAGGATATGGCGCTTCAGATTCTGCCTCATCTGCTCACCGCATCACTTAAAAAATGCGGAGAAGAAAGAGAAGTGTGCATCCTTGTTGCAACCAGCGGCGACACGGGCAAAGCGGCTCTTGAGGGATTTGCAGACGTTGAGGGAACAAAGATTCATGTCTTTTATCCGCATAACGGCGTATCAGATGTACAGGAACTTCAGATGACCACCCAGACGGGCAAAAACGTCGGCGTTACCGCGGTTTACGGCAACTTTGACGATGCCCAGACCGGCGTTAAAAAGATATTCGGTGATAAGGAATTTGCCGAGGAGCTTTCTTCGCGCGGTTACTTCTTGTCATCTGCAAACTCCATTAACTGGGGCAGACTTCTTCCGCAGATTGTTTACTATTTCTCAGCTTACTGCGATTTCGTAAACAGCGGCAAGATTTATTTCGGCGAAACCGTTGATTTTGCAGTGCCCACGGGCAATTTCGGCGATATTCTCGCATGCTGGTACGCGAAGAAAATGGGACTGCCCGCAGGCAAGCTGATTTGCGCATCCAACGCAAACAATGTCCTGACTGATTTCTTCAAAACCGGCACTTATGACCGCAACCGCACTTTCCACAACACGATTTCCCCGTCCATGGATATTCTCGTATCCTCAAACCTTGAAAGACTGCTTTATTCCGTGACGAACAATGATAAGCAGGTCGCGGGATATATGAAGGATTTAAGCGAAAAGGGAAGCTATACCGTTGACGATATCGTAAGATTTTCCCTTGCCGCAAACTTTGAGGGCGGATACTGCTCCGACGAGGAAACCAAGGCGACCATCGCAAAGATGTATAATGAACACGGTTATCTTATGGACACTCATACCGCTGTTGCCTATAAGGTTATGAGCGATATAAGAGCAAAGCGAATGAGCAGTACACCCGTGGTTGTAGTTTCCACCGCAAGCCCCTTCAAGTTCTGCGACAGCGTACTTTCAGCCCTCGGTGAGGACAGTAATGCAAAGGGAACAGAGCTTATCGAGCGCCTTTCCGAGAAAACCGGAATTGATGCACCCAAACCCCTTGCAGACCTTGACAGCCGTGAACGCAGATTTAACGTCAGCGTTGAAAAAGAATCAATGAAAGAGGCTGTTTCAGATTTCCTGAAATAAAAAATTGCATACCTGAGCGGTATGCAATAGCGGCTTAATCGCAGCAGCCGCGGGGACAGAATGTTGAGCAGTAGGTTTCGCCTTTGGTGCTTGCTCTTTCGTTCTGAACCTTAATCTGAGATGCGGAGCACTTGTTGTCGATAGTGTTGTACTTGCAGTTGGCAACGTCACATCCGACACCGGTGATTTCGTCAAGCTTGATTTTTCTCTCGCTCATATTACACCTCCGAAATGTTTTGCCTTTCGGCAAGAATATTATCTGCGATAGAAATAAACTTATACGGTGAATTTATGTCTTTATATGCAATCGGTGATTTACATCTTTCCCTCGGCTGTGAAAAGCCAATGGATGTTTTCGGCGGAAGATGGGAAAATTACGTTGAAAAATTAATAGAGGGTTTTTCCGAAGTAAAGGCAGAAGATACCGTTGTCCTCTGCGGTGATATAACCTGGGGAATGACCATGGAGGAAGCGCTTGAGGACTTTCTGTTTATCGAGCGACTGCCGGGCAGAAAGATAATTCTCAAGGGAAACCACGATTACTGGTGGACAACCGCAACGAAAGCGAAAAAGTTTTTTGAAGAGCACGATTTAGGAAGCATTGATATTCTCAACAACAACTGCTTTTTCTATGAGGATACAGCCATATGCGGAACACGCGGCTGGTTCTATGAAGAGAGCAAGGGAGTTGAGCATGATAAAAAGATAATGCTTCGCGAGTGCATGCGCCTTGAAACCTCGCTGAAAGCGGCAGGGGATAAGGAAAAATTCGTTTTCATGCACTATCCGCCGAAGTTTTATAATTATGAGTGCCCCGAGCTCCTTGAGCTTCTTGAAAGCTACAAAGTAAAGCTTTGCTGTTACGGACATATTCACTCGGCAGGCTGTGCTTTTGCCTTTAACGGAATGCTCAACGGGACCGAACATATGCTTGTATCGGCCGATTTTATTGATTTTAAGCCCAAAAAGATTATTTAAACTACTTTATTTAATAAAAAACATTGATTTTAACAGTACAATCTGTTATTATGCTATGGTGTTTGAATGAACATTATTAGGAGGAAGTCAACAAATGATTGTCAAGAACATTGAAAAGAAAGAAGACAATAAGTACGCAAGCTTTCAGGTAGAAATCGATGCAGCCGAGTTCGATGCTGCTGTCAATAAGGCATACCTGAGAAATAAGAAAGATATTACCGTTACCGGATTCAGAAAGGGCAAAGCACCCCGTTCCGTCATCGAGGGTATGTACGGCGCAGACGTATTCTACCGCGAAGCAATGGACGACCTTGCACCTGCTGCATTCGAGTTCGGTTATGATAACTGCGGTCTTAAGATTATCGGCAGACCCAGCATTTCCGATGTTGACCTGAGCGACGAGAAGGTTCTCACTTATACCTTCGCTGTTGAGCTTTACCCCGAGGTAACCCTCGGCCAGTACAAGAACCTGTCCGCACCCAAGGCATCCGCAGTTCTCGACGAGAACGCAGTTCAGGAAGAGATCAACGCAGTTCTCAAGCAGAACGCACGCATGGTTGACGTTGATGACCGCGAAGCACAGATGGGCGATACCGCCAACATCGACTTTGAAGGCTTCCTCGACGGTGTTGCATTTGCAGGCGGCACTGGCGAGAACTTCAACCTCGAGCTCGGCTCCGGCACCTTCGTTCCCGGTTTTGAAGACCAGGTTGTCGGCATGAAGATCGGCGAGGAGAAGGAACTCAACATCACCTTCCCCGAGAATTACGCAGAAGAGCTCGCAGGCAAGGACGTTGTATTCAAGGTTAAGCTCAACGCTATCACCGTTGCAGAGCTGCCCGAGCTGGACGATGAGCTGGTTCAGGATATCTCCGAGTTCGAGACCGTTGACGAGTTTACCGCTGACATCAAGTCTGAGCTTGAAAAGACCGCTGACAACAAGGTTGAGGGCGAGTACCGCACCGCAATCATCACTCAGGCATGCGACAACATGACCTGCGATATCCCCGATTCCATGATTGACCAGAAGGTTGAAGAGTTCATTCGCAACTATGCAGCAAACATGGGTCTCACCGGCGACGACATCAGCTTTGAAGAGCTCAAGAAGCTCATGGGCATTGACGAAGCTGTTATCGACACCTCCATCCGTCCTTCCGCACTGTTCCAGGTAAAGCAGGATCTGCTCCTCAACGCAATCATCGAGGAAGAGAAGCTTGAAGTTACCGACGAAGAGCTCGATAAGTACATTGAAGACATTGCAGCAGACATCAACTCCAACGCTGATGAGCTCCGCTCCTACTTTGGCGACGGCTTCATCAGAAGAGAGTGCCTCATGAAGAAGGCAACCGACGCAATCTTCGATACCGCAACCGTTTCCGAGGAAAAGGCTGAATAATTCAGATCCCGATAGGATATGATCTCCTGGATAAGCCCGATTAACCGAAAGGAGACTAATTATGAGTTTAGTTCCGTATGTTGTTGAGCAGACAAGCCGCGGCGAGCGCTCGTACGACATTTTCTCAAGGCTTTTAAATGACCGCATCATTTTCCTTGGTGAAGAGGTAAATGATACTACTGCAAGCTTAATCGTAGCCCAGCTTCTTTATCTTGAAGCTCAGGACCCCGATAAGGACATTCAGTTCTATATAAACAGCCCCGGCGGAAGTGTTACCGCAGGTATGGCTATATACGACACAATGCAGTACATTAAGCCCGATGTTTCAACAATCTGCATAGGTCTGGCCGCATCCATGGGCGCATTTCTGCTGTCCAGCGGCGCAAAGGGCAAGCGCCTTGCTCTGCCCAACTCTGAGATTATGATTCACCAGCCCTCAGGCGGAAGCCAGGGTCAGTGCACCGATATCCAGATTCAGGCCGAACAGATACTGAAGATTAAGCGCAACCTTAACCGCATCCTTGCCGATAATACCGGCAAGAGCGTCGAAACCATTGAACTTGACTGCGAGCGCGATCACTTCATGTCCGCCCAGGAAGCAATGGAATACGGTATAATCGATAAAGTTATTACCAAGCGCTGATTTTTATGGGGGAACTTAACCGTTCCCCCTTATTTCTAATTGAGGTACTTTAAAACATGGCAAGAACAGATGACCGAAAAAGCATAAGATGCTCATTCTGCGGCAAAACTCAGAATGAGGTCGGCAGACTCATCGCCGGAAACGGCGCTTATATATGCGACGACTGCGTTAAGCTCTGCGTCAACATCGTTGACGAGGAAAGCGCGCACACGATAAAATCTCCCGCAGGCAAGAGACTCAGCTTTGACCAGCTTCCCAAGCCCGCCGAGATGAAACAGCGCCTTGACCAGTATATAGTCGGGCAGGAGAGAGCGAAGGTCGTTCTTTCCGTTGCGGTTTATAACCACTATAAGCGCATTCTCCACGGTGCCGAGAACGAAGTTGAGCTTCAGAAGAGCAACATTCTTCTCATCGGACCCACCGGCAGCGGCAAAACGCTCTTTGCCCAGTCACTTGCCAAGATGCTTGATGTGCCCTTTGCAATAGCCGATGCAACCACTCTTACCGAGGCTGGCTACGTCGGTGAGGACGTTGAGAACATTCTTCTCCGCCTCCTGCAGGCCGCCGACTTTGACGTTGAGCGTGCCGAAAAGGGTATCATCTACATTGACGAAATTGATAAGATTGCCCGCAAGAGTGAAAACACCTCTATAACCCGCGACGTTTCGGGTGAGGGCGTTCAGCAGGCAATGCTCAAACTCCTTGAGGGAACGGTTGCAAACGTTCCTCCTCAGGGCGGCAGAAAGCATCCCCATCAGGAGTTTATCAAGGTAGACACCACAAACATTCTCTTTATCTGCGGCGGTGCATTCGACGGTCTTGATAAGATTATCGAAAAGCGCACTGACAAAAAGAGCATGGGCTTCGGCGCCGAGATTAAATCAAACGCCGAAAAGGACGTAGGCGAGGTATTCGCACAGGTACAGCAGCATGATTTGCTGAAGTTCGGCATAATTCCCGAGCTTGTCGGCAGACTTCCCGTTGTTGCTCCTTTGACTTCCCTTAAACGCGAAGACCTTGTGAAGATACTCACTGAGCCCCGCAACGCAATGACCAAGCAGTATCAGGCTCTGATGTCATATGACGGCGTTGAGCTTGAATATGAGCAGGAGGCTCTTGAGGCAATAGCCGATAAAGCGATTGAAATGAAAATCGGAGCACGAGGCTTAAGAAGTGTCATGGAAGGAATTATGACCGATACCATGTATAATATTCCTTCCGATTACCACGCAAGCAAGGTAATCATCACCGCCGACTGTGTGAATAATAACACCAGCCCCGAAATTATACGAGATAAGTGAAAACACTGAATGCAAGACGGGGCATTAGTCCCGTCTTGCGCTCATTTTCCTCAAAAGGAGGCAAAAAATGTTGAATTCCAAAGAAAACGATGCCCGCATACTGCCAATACTGCCGTTGCGAGGCTTAAATATATTCCCGGGAATGCTCCTTAATTTTGATGTTGAGCGTTCCATATCTCTTGCCGCACTCAACTATGCAATGAATGCGGATCAGGTTATTTTCCTCACAACTCAGAAGGATATCGCAACCGATATTCCTATGAACGACGACCTTTACAGTGTCGGCATGGTATGCCGCATCCGTCAGATGGTGCGTCAGCCGGGCGGCAAACTCTGCAAAGTTATGGTTGAGGCACTATACAGAGGCAAAATTCTCTATCTCAAGACCGATGCGCCCAACTTCTACGGCAAGATTGAAAGACTGCCCGATAAGTCCGAGCGAATGGACAGAGATAAGGGCGAGGCTCTTATCCGCACCGTTGTAGCTCTGTTTGACGAATACGTTCAGCTTGTCGGCAATATTGCACCCGAAATGCTTCTTAACGTCGTTGTGAGCGATGACGCGGCTTATGTCAGCAACTATGTTGCCCATAATGTCCGCTTTGACTATAAGGAAAAGCAGAAGCTCCTTGAAGAACTAAGACCCTATAAGCGCCTTGAAATGCTTGTTGATATGCTCAACCACGAGCTTAATGTTCTGACTCTTGAGCAGGAACTCAACGAAGCCACAAACGAGGCTATGAATCAGAACCAGCGCGAGTACTATCTCCGCGAGGAGCTGAAGATTATCCAGCAGGAGCTGGGCGAAGCAGGGGAAAGCGTTGACGATTTTGCCGAATACAGAGAAAAAATCCGCGCTCTGCATCTTGAAAAGGACATTGAAGATAAGCTTCTCAAGGAAGTTTCGCATCTTGCAAAACAGCCCTTCGGCTCTTCCGAGGCAACCGTTATCCGCAACTACCTCGATGTCTGCCTTGAACTTCCGTGGAACGAAAAGACCGAGGAAACCCTCGATATTGATAAGGCAAGAAAAATGCTGGATGAAGACCATTTCGGCCTTGAAAAGGTTAAGGAACGCGTCATTGAGTACCTTGCGGTAAGAAAGCTTGTACCCAAGACAAACAGCAACCTCATCTGCCTTGTAGGCCCTCCGGGAACCGGCAAGACCAGCATCGCAATGAGCATTGCCAGAGCAACAAACCGCAAGCTTGTGCGTATTTCTCTCGGTGGCGTTCACGACGAAGCGGAAATCCGCGGCCACCGCAAGACCTATATCGGCGCAATGCCCGGTAGAATTATAAACGGACTCAAGATTGCAAAGAGCTCAAATCCGCTTATGGTGCTTGACGAAATTGACAAGCTGGGCTCTGACTACAGAGGCGATCCCTCCGCGGCACTGCTCGAAGCTCTTGACCCCGAGCAGAACGGAACATTCCGCGATAATTTCCTCGAGATTCCTTATGACCTTTCCGATGTTTTCTTCATCACCACCGCAAACACCACCGATACCATTCCAAAGGCACTTCTTGACAGAATGGAAGTCATTGAGCTTACAAGCTATACCGATGAAGAAAAGCTCAGCATCGCGAGGAATTATCTTCTGCCCAAACAGCGTAAAAAGCACGGACTTAAGGCATCCCAGCTCAAGGTCAGCGATGATGCAGTCCGCGAGATAATAAGCCTTTATACCCGCGAATCGGGTGTTCGCGTTCTTGAAAGACAGATTGCAACAATCTGCCGCAAGACTGCGGTTAACCTTTCCGACAGCGGCAAAAAGTCTGTAAACATCCGCGCAGGCGCACTTAAGCCTTATCTCGGCGCACCCAAGTTTAAGACCGAGCATTACCGCAATGCCGATGAAGTCGGTCTTGTCCGCGGTCTTGCATGGACCTCCGTTGGCGGTGAAGTCCTCGACGTTGAAGTTGCAGTTGTTCCAGGAACGGGTAAGATTGAGCTCACTGGCAATCTCGGCGACGTTATGAAGGAATCCTGCCATGCGGCAGTGACCTATATAAGAAGTCGCGCCGTGTCTCTCGGCATCGACCCTGAGTTTTATAAAAACAGCGATATCCACATTCATTTCCCCGAAGCCGCCGTTCCCAAGGATGGACCCTCGGCTGGCATTACGATCTGCACAGCCCTTGCATCCGCACTCAGCGGAATGCCCGTTCGCCGCGATATTGCAATGACAGGCGAGATAAGCCTCCGCGGCAGAGTAATGGCAATCGGCGGACTCAAGGAAAAGACCATGGCGGCACTCAGAAACGGAGTCAATACAGTTATAATTCCTGCCGATAACGAGGCAGACCTTGACGAGATTGACCAGCGCGTCCGTGCATCTCTTAACTTCGTGCTTGCCGACTGTGCTGATAAGGTGCTTGAGATTGCACTCGTAAAAGGTGATACCGCAAACGGCGGTGATGTTATCATTCCTCAGAAAAATGACGGACATCACACGGGAATAAGACAGTAAGGTGACTTATGCAGGTTTTAAACGTAAATAAGGCGGAGTTTATTAAGTCCGCGGCAAATCCCAAGGACTTTATTCGCTCCGAGCTTCCCAATATCGTATTTTCGGGTAAATCCAACGTGGGCAAATCATCGGTTATCAACAGACTTCTTAACCGAAAAAACTTTGCCCGTGTTGGTCAGTCGCCCGGAAAGACCATACATGTAAACTACTTTCTCATTGATAAGAAGGTATATTTTGTCGACCTGCCGGGCTACGGCTATGCAAAGGTTTCCCAGTCTGAGCGCGACCGCTGGGGCAAGCTTATGGAAAAATACTTTGCCGAGCCCGATATGATTTCTCTCGGCGTTATGATAGTCGATTCACGCCATAAGCCGACAGCCGACGACGTTACCATGGCTCAGTGGTTTAAGAGCACATGCTGTCCGCTCGTTGTTGTCGCAAACAAATGCGATAAGCTGAAAAAGAGCGAAATTGAGCCCAATATGAAGCTTATACGCGAAACACTTGAGATTCCCAACGAGGTTGTACTTATTCCGTTTTCTGCTGAAAAGGGCAACGGCAAGGATCAGCTCATGGCTGAGATACTTAAATTTGTATTATGAATTTTTCCGATGTAATGAAAGGGCTTGACTGGAGCGTTCCTTTTGAAATGCTCATGTCGGTCATTCCTGCGCTTATATGCATAACGCTCCACGAGCTCAGTCACGGCTATGTTGCCTATAAGCTGGGCGATAACACCGCAAAGGACGCAGGCAGGCTTACGCTGAATCCGATTAAGCACATTGACATCATGGGCCTTCTTATGATGATTGTGTTTAAGTTCGGCTGGGCAAAGCCCGTGCCCGTTAATATGCGCAATTTCAGAAACCCAAAGCGCGGCATGGCAATATGTGCCCTTGCAGGTCCCGTTTCAAATGTGATTATCTGCTGTGTATTTCTGTTTCTGTTCGGTGTTCTCTATAATCCCTGGTATCAAAACGGCACGGGATTTACTGATACACTCATGGAGATGATATACACAACCGCGTATCTTTCTCTCGCGCTTGCGGTATTCAACATCATTCCCATACCACCGCTTGATGGCTCAAAGGTGCTGTTTTCCGCCATGAGCAACGAAAGCTACTATAAGCTCATGCGTTATGAGAAATACGGAATGATAATACTCCTTGCACTTATTGCAAGCGACATACTCGGCAACCCTTTGCAGACTGCAACCGAGTATTTGTTCGATAAATTATTTGTATTTGCCGAATGGGGATTTAATCTTGCATCGGCGATAGGTTAAACATGGAAGATCTTACTTTTCACCTTGAGGGCATAGTAAAAGATAAAAACGAGCTTCAGGACTTTCAGGGTCCGCTGAGCCTGATACTTATGCTTCTGTCCAAAAACAAAATTGAAATTCGTGATATAAAGATTGCGGAAATTCTCGACCAGTACCTTGAGTATCTGGAAGAGATGGAGCGCATGGATCTTGAGATAGCAAGTGAATTCGTCCAGATGGCATCGCACCTGCTGTACATAAAGACAAAGACGCTTCTTGCAGGTGACGAAGAGGTAAGCGAGCTTGAAGAACTCATGTCATCTCTTGAACAGCTTAAGTGCCGCGATATCTATACGGCGGTGCAGAAGATAACCCCTGAGCTGAAAAGAGCATCTGAAACGGGACTTCTTTATTTTGCAAAGCTTCCCGAGCCACTGCCCAAGACCACGAGAGAATATGAATACCGCCATGAGCCTGCGGATTTGTTTAAGGCGCTATATGCAGTCGCAACACGCGGAGGCAAGCCCGCAGAGCCCGAATATGCCCGCCAGATTGCGCCCTCGCGCATTATCTACGAGGTTCGGACAAAAAGCCGCGAGCTCTTAAGCCGTCTGCAGAGCGGGTCTACGAGCCTTGAAAAGCTCTATTCGGAATGCGAAAGCCGCTCGGAGATTGTAGCAACGTTTATATCAATTCTCGAGCTTTGCAGTATGGGCAGTGTTGTCCTCGAAGGCGACGCCGATGACGGCGATTATACCGTAAGCTTTGTCGGCGGCAATGTCGAAGAGATTCTTGAGAAGATTGTGGAGTAATAACTATGGAAATGACAGAAATAAAGTCCGCTGTTGAGGCGATACTTTTTGCGGCAGGCGAGCCCGTTCCCGCGGCGCGCATATCACTGATTCTTGCAGTTGACGAGGATGATATTTTTGACGCGGCAAAATCACTATCGGATGAATACAGCTTCAATCAGCGCGGCATAAGACTTTTAAGACTGGGCGACAAACTTCAGCTTTGTTCTTCACCCGAATATGCTATGGTAATAAGCAAGGTGCTGGAGCAGAGAAAACCGCCCATGCTTTCTCAGCCCGCTCTGGAAACTCTTGCGGTGGTTGCATACTTCCAGCCCGTTACACGCGCATACATTGATCAGGTCAGAGGTGTTGACAGCTCATATACTGTCGGTGTTCTGCTTGACCGGGGTCTTATTGAAAAGTGCGGCAAGCTTGAAGTTCCCGGCAGACCCTCGCTTCTGAGAACAACGGATGTTTTCCTCAGAACAATGGGCATAAGCGATCTGACCGAGCTTCCCGAGCTTCCGGACATTAGCTCCACCGACGGCGTTAAAAAACTTGAAGACGCAATCGAAAAGCTCAATACCGTCGGTGCAAATCAGATGCAGATTGAAGAAATCAAGTAAAACATGCTCCCATATTTAATTATTCCTGCTTTTCTTGCTTTGGTGCTTTTAGTACCCGTCAGTGCGGATATTTCCTATGACGCAGACGGACTGAGAGTTTATCTGAGGCTGTGGCGGAAGCCTATGCAGCTTCTGCCGAAGAAAAAGCAGGATAATTCTTTATCGGGGAAAAATAAAGAGAGGCAGAAGTTATCATTTCATGATTGGCAGGATATAATTAAAACGGTGCTGAAAGTTTTGAGAAATCTTAAGCTTTCAAAATTCAAGCTTCACTATATCTCCGCAGGGCCTGATCCGCATAAGGCTGTGCGTAATTACAGCATGGCATGTGCAGCGCTCAGTTCCGTATATCCGTTTATTGAAGCTAAGGACAAAGATGTAGTGCTGAGAACTGATTTTGAACAGGAAAAAAGCACACTGGTTTTATATATCTCAATTACTGTTATAATGTTAAAACTGCTTTTGGTATCCGTTACCGCAGGCAAGGATGTTATAAGAATCTTTATTAAAAGAAAGGTCAGTCATGGAAAACAAACTCAGCGATATGATGCAGACTACAATGTCTGATATCAAAAACATGGTAGAGGTCAATAAAATTGTCGGACAGCCCATTGTCACAGAAGACGGCGTCACCCTGGTGCCTGTTTCCAAGCTGAGCTTCGGATTTGGCGGCGGTGGCGGCGAGGGCAAGGATAAAAGCACAAACTTCGGAGGCGGTACTGCGGCGGGTGCAAAGATTGACCCCATAGGCTTTCTTGTTATTAAAGAGGGCAGCGTCAGAATGCTTAATATCGAACCGCCTGCCCAGACCAGCCTTGACAGAATACTGGACCTTGCGCCTCAGATAATGGATAAGTTTGAATCGCTGATAGGATAATACGGTTAAATTTTGGATAAACAGACCATAATAAGCACTGCCTAAAAAGGTGGTGCTTATTTTATGAAAAAAACTGTTACATTCTTAATTGTTGTATCTATAATACTGTCTCTTGCAGTTCCCGCATTAGCGGATGATATTTCGCTTTCCGCGAAAAGCGCAGTGCTTATGTGCGCCGATACTGGCGATGTGCTTTACGAATATAATGCGGAGGAGAAAATGAATATCGCGAGCATTACGAAGATAATGACCGCCATACTTGTAATCGAAAACTGCAGGGATCTGAATACTAAGATAAAGATAAAGCCTGAATTCTGTAATCTTGAGGGCTCGAGCATGTATCTTGAGGCAGGCAAAAGCTACACGGTAAAAGAACTGTTACTCGGCATGATGCTTGCATCGGGCAACGATGCCGCGGCATCTCTTGCAGACTTCATATCCGATGATTTTTCGAAGCTTATGAATGATAAGGCGGAAAAACTCGGCATGAATTCAAGTTCATTCAAAAACCCTCACGGGCTGGATGAAGAGGGGCATTACTCAACGGCACGGGATATGGCAGTCCTCATGTCCTACTGTATGAAGAATAAAGATTTCCGCGATATTGCATCGTGCAAAAGCGCGGATATTGGTAAGCTTACCTTTGTTAATCACAATAAACTGCTCTGGAAATATGACGGATGTATCGGCGGCAAAACGGGATTTACGGAAAGTGCAGGCAGAACCCTTGTATCCTGCGCAGAGCGAAACGGAATGAAGCTTGTATGCGTAACTCTGGGTGCACCCGATGACTGGAACGACCATATGAAGCTATATGATTACGGCTATTCCAATTATAAGGAAACAAGCTTTCTCCATGACGGCTTCACATTTGATATTCCCATAATTGCGGGCACAAAAAACGATGCAAGACTTGTACCTGAGCACGATATAATGCTTCTAGGTAATATAGGCGACATTGTAAAAGCCCGTTTTGAAATACCGCGTCTTGTGTTTGCAGGCGGCGTTGAAGGGGAAAAGGCGGGAGTTATAAAGGTATATGTTAACGGAGAGCTTGCGGTTGAGGAGAACTTGGTTTATACTGATAATGCAAGTAAGGATGTTTCACAGCGATTAAGCTTTTGGGAGCGGGTCGGCAATATGTTCAGCCGATTTGCCAGACCTTACTACATTAAGGACAGCTGAAATGAAAGAACGACTGCAGAAAATATTATCCGCCGCAGGTATAGCTTCACGTCGCGCAAGTGAGGAGCTTATTAAGTCAGGACGCGTCTGCATAAACGGTGTGACTGCAAGCCTTGGCGACAGTGCGGATGCTGCTAAGGACATTATCACGGTTGACGGCAAAGAAGTAAAAATGCCGTCAGGCCATACATATATCATGCTGAATAAGCCCAAGGGCTATGTCACAACTATGAGCGACGAAAAGGGAAGACCCTGCGTTGTCGAGCTTGTCAGAGATGTAAACGCAAAGGTTTACCCCGTTGGCAGACTGGATATGTATTCCGAGGGACTTCTTATAATGACCGATGACGGAGCCTTGGCAAATAAGCTCATGCACCCGTCGGGTGAAGTCAGAAAGACCTATCACGCATGGATATCAGGTAAATGCACCGATGAAGCCCTCAAGATTTTGCGAAGCCCCCTCGATATTGACGGCTATGTTATTAAGCCTGCCGAGGTTTCCGTTATTAAGAGTGCAGACGACTATACCTTACTTGCAATCACAATTCACGAGGGGCGAAACCGTCAGATAAGAAAAATGTGCGAACTTGCTGAGCTGAAACTCACCCGTCTTAAAAGAGTCAGCGAGGGCTCTCTTTCTCTCGGCGAGCTCAAACCGGGAAAATGGCGGTACCTTACTGCAGAGGAATTGCAAGAAATTCAATCAACATAAATATAAATCATTCAAAAATTCAGCCTCAAACCTGCAAAAATGCAAGTCTGAGGCTTTTATATTGCATTTTACTCTTGTAATTTAAAGAAATTAAGTGTAAAATATTATAAATCATTTTCAAAGGAGATGACTGAATGGAAAGCGATCTGCTTACAAGGCTTAATGATGAACTCAAGACATTTTCAAAGGGTCAGCGCGCCATTGCAAAGTTCATACTCGATAACTATGACAAGGCCGCGTTTATGACTGCGGGCAAGCTAGGCAAGATTGTCGGAGTCAGCGAGTCTACTGTCGTGCGTTTTGCGGCCGATCTGGGCTATGACGGCTATCCCGCCATGCGCAAGGCTTTGCAGGAAATGATACGCAACCGCCTTACTTCTGTTCAGCGTATTGAAGTTGCGAAGGACAGAATTGACGATAAGGAAATTATCAAATCTGTCATAACCAGTGATATGCAGAATCTTCAGGCATCCCTAGAAGCGCTGGACAGGGACAGCTTTGACGAGGCTGTTAATGCAATAGTCGAAGCAAAAAACGTCTTTATTGTCGGTATGCGTACATCAACTGCGCTTGCATCGTTCATGGGTCAGTATCTCAATCTTCTGCGTGATAACGTCAAAGTTATTAACAACACCGCGGCAAGCGAGATTCATGAACAGATAATAAGAATAGGCGAGGGGGATCTTTTCCTCGGAATAAGCTATCCCCGTTATTCAAGCCACACTGTCGATGCAATGCAGTTTGCGAAGAAAATGGGAGCAAAGGTTATTGCAATCACCGACAGCAAAACATCGCCCCTTGCATCCATTGCCGATATCAGCATGTTTGCAAAGAGTGAAATGGTTTCGTTTATCGACTCTCTTGTTGCCCCTATGAGCCTCATAAACGCAATGATAATTGCCGTCGCAAGACGTAATAAGGATGCAGTTTCCGAAACCTTCACAAGACTTGAAAACATCTGGATGGAGTATGATGTCTATGAAAAGCCTCAGCGCTGATGTTGTAGTTATCGGCGGCGGTGCGGCAGGCATGATGTGCAGCTC
Source organism: Oscillospiraceae bacterium (assembly GCA_045615725.1). Taxonomy (GTDB): domain Bacteria; phylum Bacillota; class Clostridia; order Oscillospirales; family Oscillospiraceae; genus F23-B02. Next base: position 10,099 of record JAZLFI010000108.1, on the reverse strand, counting down.
CGTTGCCGCGGAAAACGGTCTTGACGTAATACTGCTTGAACCCAATAAGCTTCTTGGACGTAAGGTCAGGATAACGGGCAAGGGTCGCTGTAATGTAACAAATAACTGCGATGTAAAGCAGTTTATGAATAACATCCCGGGTGACGGAAGATTTCTTTACAGCGCACTGAATAAGCTTTCTCCGACTGACACCATGGAACTTTTTGAAAATATGGGGCTTCCCCTTAAAACCGAGAGAGGAAACCGCGTTTTTCCTGTTTCGGATTCTGCCCATGACGTAGTAAAGGTTTTCGAAAAGCGCATGAAGCAAAACGGAGTACGCTGGGAGCACGCCAGGGCACTTCATATTAAAACCGAGGACGACGCAGTCTGCGGAGTTGAAACCGACAACGGATTTATTTCCTGCCGTGCGGCGGTTGTATGCACGGGCGGACTTTCATATCCGCTGACAGGCTCAACCGGCGACGGTTACCGCATGGCGCAGGAGCTTGGACATACCGTAACCGAGCGCAGAGCCTCGCTCGTTCCGCTTGAAAGTGACGACGATTACTGCGCCGAAATGCAGGGATTTTCCCTTAAAAACGTTACGCTTTCGGCGTATGAGGACGATAAGCTGATTTACAAAGAGCTTGGAGAAATGCTGTTTACCCATTTCGGTGTAAGCGGTCCGCTTGTGCTGTCTGCAAGCTCGCATATGCGTAATTTCGGAAAATCAAAGTACAGGCTTGAAATTGACCTCAAGCCCGCGCTTGACGAGAAAAAGCTGGATGCGCGAATTCTGCGCGACTTTGAGAAATACTCAAACCGCGATTTTGCAAATGCGCTGAGCGACCTTGCGGGAAGAACAATGATTCCCGTTCTTGTTGAGCTTTCGGGCATCCCGCCTGAGACTAAGGTCAATTCAATCACCCGTGAACAGCGCCACGCACTGCTCGGACTTTTCAAGGCATTCCCCGTATCCGTAACAGAGCCTCGTCCCATCGAAGAGGCAATTGTCACCTCGGGCGGTGTATGTCTTAAGGAGATTAATCCCCGTACCATGGAATCCAAGCTGATAAGCGGTCTGCATTTCGCCGGCGAGGTGCTTGACCTTGATGCATATACGGGCGGATTTAATCTGCAGATTGCCTGGTCTACAGGTTATACAGCTGCAAATTCAATTTACTGAAAGGTATAAATTTATATGATTTCTGTTGCTATTGACGGTCCCTCCGGTGCGGGCAAAAGCACTGTTTCAAGAAGCGTTGCAAAGGCTTTTGGATTTATCTATGTCGATACAGGCGCAATGTACAGAACAATAGGTCTTGCCGCTTTCAGAAAGGGATTGGATACAAAGGATAAGCCCTCCATAATCGGACTTTTGCCCGAGCTGAATATCGAGCTTAAATATAATGAACAGGGCGAACAGAGAATGTATCTTAACGGTGAAGACGTATCGGCTGATATAAGACTTCCCGAGATTTCCATGTGCGCCTCAAATGTTTCCGCAATGCCTGAGGTCAGAGCGTATCTAATGGATATGCAGCGTCAGATGGCAAAGCGTTATGACGTAATCATGGACGGACGCGATATCGGCACAGTAATTCTTCCCGATGCCGAGGTGAAGATTTTCCTTACCGCTTCTGCCGAGGAGCGCGCAAACCGCAGATATAAGGAGCTTATCGCAAAGGGCAATGAAGTGAGCTTTGACGAAGTCCTTGAAGACATGAAAAAGCGCGATGCTCAAGACTCAGGCCGTGAAACCGCACCGCTGAAGCCTGCTGACGATGCTGTTATGCTTGATACCAGCGATATGAGCTTTGAAGAGAGTATTGCGGCTGTCTGTGGGCTCATAACCGAAAAAACAGGTCGGGAGCAGAAATAATGGAAAAAGTCATTATTGCGAAAAGTGCAGGCTTCTGTTTTGGAGTGAGCAGATCTGTTGATATGGCTGAAAAGCTTCTTGACGAAGGCCCTGCATATTCTCTCGGACAGCTTATTCATAACGACGATGTCGTTTCCCATTTTGAAGAGCGCGGGCTGACGGTTATCGGCTCTCCCGAGGAACTTCCCGAAGGGGAGAGGGTTATAATCCGTTCCCACGGCGTTTCAAAAGAGATATACGAACGTCTTGAAAAGCGAAATGCCGTCATCAGTGATGCAACATGCCCGAACGTGAACAGAATTCACAAGATCGTGAGTGAGGCATCCGCAAACGGAAGGTTTGTTGTTATCATCGGTATGCACAATCACCCCGAGGTTGAGGCTGTGCGCGGCTGGTGTGACGGATGCATTGTATGCGAAAACCTCGACGAGCTTACTTCTTTCGCTGAAAATACCGCTGATTTTGGGCAAAAACCGGTTACAATGGTTATTCAGACGACTCAAACACGTATTAATTTTAATGAATGTGCAAATTTCTTAAAAAAAATGTGTACAAACGTAGAAATCTTTGATACAATATGTGGTGCGACATCCACAAGACAGGAAGAGGCGTCAAAACTTTCAGCCCAGTGTGATGCAATGGTTGTCATTGGCGGCAAGCACAGCGCAAACAGCGTTCATCTCGCGGAGATTTGTAGAAATTCATGCGAGAACGTTCTTTTCATCAGCAATGCTGACGAACTGGACATGGACAAACTTTGCGGTATGAATACCGTTGGTGTAACTGCCGGGGCATCTGCACCTGCGTGGATAATTAAGGAGGTAAGTAATAAGATGAGCGAAGAAATCAAAATTGATGAGACTACAGTAGAAAAGGAAATGTCCTTTGACGAAATGCTGGAGGAGTCCATCAAGACTATATATAATGGAGATAAGGTAACCGGCTATGTCGTTGCTATTACCGGCACTGAAATCAGTGTTGATATCGGCACCAAGTACTCTGGATTCATTCCTACCACCGAGTTCACCGATGACGGCATCAAAGTCGAAGACGCTGTCAAGGTCGGCGATACCATCGAAGCTGTTGTAGTCAGAGTAAACGACGTAGAAGGCACTGTAATGCTTTCCAAGAAGCGCCTCGATGCAGCAAAGAGCTGGAACGATGTTGAGGCAGCTGCAGAAGACGGCACCGTTCTCGAAGGCGTTGTTACCGAAGAGAACAGAGGCGGCATCGTTGTAAATATCAAGGGCGTTCGCGTATTCGTTCCTGCATCCCAGTCCGGTCTGCCCAGAGATGCAGAGATGAGCCAGCTGCTTAAGCAGAAGGTTCGCGTTAAGATTACCGAGGTTAACCGCAGCCGCAAGCGCGTTGTCGGTTCCATCCGCGCTGTTGCTCAGAAGGAGCGCCGCGAGAGAGCAGAGGCAATCTGGAACGATATCGAAGTCGGCAAGAAGTATCACGGCACCGTTAAGTCCATGACCAGCTACGGCGCATTTGTTGATATCGGCGGCATTGACGGCATGGTTCACGTTTCCGAACTGAGCTGGAACCGCATCAAGAATCCCGCAGAGGTTCTTTCTGTTGGCGATGAGGTTGACGTATACGTCATCAACTTCGACAAGGAGAAGCGTAAAATCTCCCTGGGTTACAAGGATCCTGCTGAGAATCCCTGGACCAAGTTCACTTCCGCATACGAAGTCGGCGCAACCGCAGAGGTTAAGATTGTCAAGCTCATGCCCTTCGGTGCATTTGCAGAAGTCATGCCCGGCGTTGACGGCCTGATTCACATTTCCCAGATTGCTAACCGCCGCATCGGCAAGCCCGAAGAGGTTCTTACCGTCGGTGATGTTGTCGAAGCAAAGATTACCGCTATCGACGACGAGAAGCAGAAGATTTCTCTCTCCATCCGCGCACTCAGCGAACCCGCACCCGCAGAGGCAGAGGTAGAGGAAGTTGCTGAAGAAGCAGCTGAGGAAGAAGTAGTTTACGAAGTTTCCGAAGATGGACAGGCTACCGGCGAAGCTGAAGAATAATTAAATATTCAAAAATGCCCGATGAACTGTCATCGGGCATTTTTTTACTGATTTTTGGCGAAAATTTGGTATTACTTCTTGCAAAAAATTCACAATGTGTGTATACTTAACAAAGGGAAATGTATATATTTTCAACAAAAATTTGAATGGAGGTAATTTCTTGTTCGCTATCGGTGAATATATTGCCCACCCGATGCACGGTGCCGGCATGATTGACAGTGTTGTAAAAAAGAAAATTGACGGTTCTGAACGAGATTATTACGTCCTAAAACTCCCTGTCGGCGAAATGAAGGTTATGATACCGGTCGAGGGCTGTGAAAGCATCGGAGTAAGGCCCATAATCAGCCCCGATGAGGCAAGCAGTGTGCTTGAATCCATGGCCGATATCGATGTCAATATGACTCAGAACTGGAATAAACGCTACAGAGAGAATATGCTCAAGATTAAAAGCGGTAATCTGCTTGAGGTTGCCGAGGTTGTCAAGGGGCTTATGCTTCGCGATACCGAGCGTGGACTTTCGACCGGTGAGCGAAAAATGCTGCATTCGGCAAAGCAGATTTTTATATCAGAGCTTGTTGTTTCTCTTAAGAAAAGCTATGAAGATATAGAAAAAATGATTATTAAAGCGGTTTCATAACGGGGATTTAAAATGTCGGTTATTGATATATTAAAAAAAGGAATACAGAATAAAAAACCTTATTGCTCCGCGGTAATTGTTGCCGCGGGCAATTCTCAACGTATGGGCAAGGATAAAATTCTTATGGATTTAAAGGATAAACCCGTTATTGCCTATACTCTCGAAGCATTCCAGAAATCTGAATATATTGACGAAATTGTAGTTGTAACAAAGCTCGATAACCTTGCCGTTATTGCCGATATCTGCAATGAATACGGCATTACAAAGACCAGCAAGGTTGTCTGCGGCGGAAAAACAAGAGCTGAATCGTCTCTTGCGGGTATTCTGTCAGTCAGCGACGAGGCAACACATATAGCCGTGCATGACGGCGCAAGACCCTTTGTCACCGATAAGGTTATAGAAAGATGCATGATTGCCGCAAGAAACTGCCCTGCAGTTACACCGGGCGTTTCCGCAATTGACACTGTAAGAATTCTTAATAAGAAGGACACGGTAGTATCAACGCCTGACCGCAACCTTGTTGCACTTATCCAGACACCTCAGATTTTTGACGCAGATGTCATAAGAAACGCGATGGAAAAAGCGGTTGAGAAGAAACTTCCCATAACCGATGATTGCTCTGCGGTTGAAGCAATGGGAATTAAGGCATGCGTTGTCAGCGGTGATCCTGATAATATCAAGCTTACAACCGCCCGCGATATCTATATTGCCGAGAGAATAATTGAGGAGCGCAGTGATTTTTCATGAGAATAGGCCACGGTTATGATGTACACCGTCTTGTTGCGGGCAGAAAGCTCATACTGGGCGGAGTTGAAATTGAATATGAAAAGGGACTTGACGGGCACTCGGATGCCGATGTTCTGACCCACGCAATAATGGATGCGCTTCTGGGCGCGGCAGCGTTGGGCGATATAGGCAAGCTGTTTCCGGATAATGACGATGCTTTTCTTGGTGCTGACAGCTTAGGGCTTCTTGCGAAAGTCTGTGAAGTGCTTAAAGCAAACGGCTATAAGGTCGGCAATGTTGACAGCACGGTAATTGCTCAGAAGCCGAAGCTTGCCCCGTTTATTGACTCAATGCGCAAAAATATCGCAGAGGTAATGGGAATCCCCATTGACTGCGTAAGCGTAAAAGCCACCACTGAGGAAAAACTGGGCTTTACGGGTGAAGGACTTGGCATTGCGGCACATGCAGTTGCGTTAATAGAGTAAATGACAGCGGATGAATATCATCCGCTGTTTTCTTTTTGGTCATTTGAGTGTGTATCGGCATAGAATATATCAAACTTTGTTTGAGGTAGTTTTATGCGATATTTAATTATGTGCCGCTCGCTGACTTATGCACAGCGGGCAGCAAGAATGCTTGAAAGATCAGGCATAAATGCAGGAATAAGCAAAGCGCCCAAGCTGGCTGCAGGCAACGGCTGCGGCTACTGCGTAACCGTATCCTACGGACGTGGAATACTTGCGGCTGATTTACTGCGTCGTGAGGGGCTTTTGCAGGGTAAAATATTTGAACAGCATAGCGACGGCACACTGACGGAGGTTTCGCTGTGATATATCTTGATTCTGCCGCAACCAGCTTCTATAAGCCGAAAAGCGTTAAATACGCCGTCGTCGATGCGATGGAAAATATGTCAAGTCCGGGCAGGGGAGCATATCCATGCGCTATGCGTGCATCTGATAAAGTGTATGAGTGCCGCGAAAAAATCGCGGAGCTTTTCAATATGAAAAATCCCGAAAATGCAGTGTTCACTTTTAACGCGACTCATGCCTTGAATATTGCCATTCGCAGTATCGCGGGTAAGGGCGATAAGGTCGTTATATCCGGCTATGAGCACAACTCGGTTACAAGAGTTTTGAACCATATCGGCGCTGATTGGAAAGCTGTTAATTCACCGCTTTTTGCCCCTGAAAAAGCAATCTCGGAATTCAGAAAAAGCATTGAAAATGCAAGGCTTGCGGTGTGCAACCATGTTTCCAATGTGTTCGGATTTGTTCAGCCCGTCCATGAGATTTCAAAGCTCTGTCGTGAGGCGGGAGTGCCGCTTATTATTGATGCTTCTCAGTCGGCAGGAGTGCTTAAAATTGACTTTGAAGAGCTTGATGCCGACTTTATCGCGATGCCCGGTCATAAAGGCCTTTTAGGGCCACAGGGAACTGGAATTCTGCTTTGCAGAAACAGCGCCGAGCCTCTTATGTTCGGTGGAACGGGCTCGGCAAGTCTTGAGCAGTATATGCCGGATTTTCTGCCTGACAGGCTTGAAGCGGGAACGCACAATGTTCCGGGAATTGCCGGTCTTTCGGCAGGAATTCAGTATGTCCTCGATAACGGCGCTGAGAACATCGGAAAATATGAACAGGCGCTTTGCGTGCAAATGGCTGATATTTTAAGTGAGAATAATGCGCTCGAAGTGTTCCGAGCAGATAATGGAACGCAGGCGGGGGTGCTGTCCGTGCGGCATAAAAGGATTGACTCGGAATCACTGTGCTCAGAGCTGGGAAAGCGCGGAATTGCGGCACGGTGCGGACTGCATTGTGCGCCGCTTGCACACGAAACTGCGGGAACAATAGACACGGGAACAGTAAGATTCAGCTTTTCGCCGTTTACTGAGAGGGCAGAAGTCGAAAAAGCATGCAAAGAAATTGAAAATGTTATCAATATGTAATTGCATTTTCCTTTACTTTAATTTATAATATTAAGATAAAATGGCAGGTATAGCGGGCTGCTTTTGCAGTCCGCATAGGATAAATGAACGGAGACTTGGTATGCAGGCTATTGCAAATTTCATTTCAAGCAAATTACATTACATCTCCATAATCGGATTCTGGGATATCGTCGATATTATAATCGTTGCTTACCTGATTTATAAGATTATCGACCTTATCCGAAAGACAAGCTCATTCAGCGTTGCAAGGGGATTGCTCATCCTCCTTGTTGTGCTCTGGCTGTCTTCGGCATTTAATCTGACTATGATTAACTGGGTTTTGAGAAAGGCAGTCGATATCGGCGTTATCGCGCTCGTCATTCTGTTCCAGCCCGAACTCAGAACATTTCTTTCTAAGGTCGGCAACAGAAACTTCCTGGGACTCTTTTCAAAGAAGAATCAGAACATATCCGAAGTTGATGCGGTTATAACCCAGACTGTTGTTGCGTGCGAGCAGATGTCCGAGTCAAGAACAGGCGCACTGATTATCTTCGAAAGAGATTACAGACTTAACGATGTAATGGCAACGGGCACAATCGTAAACGCTGATGTTACATCCGCACTGCTCAAAAATATATTCTTCCCGAACACTCCGCTGCATGACGGTGCTCTCATAATCCGCGATTGCCGTATTGCCGCGGCAGGCTGTGTCCTTCCTCTGTCAACCAACACAAATCTGAGCAAGGATTTGGGTATGCGCCACAGAGCCGGTATCGGTGTCAGCGAACAGTCGGACGCACTTGTTGTAATCGTATCTGAGGAAACGGGCAGTATTTCAGTTGCAATCGAAGGTATGCTCAAACGCAATCTCGACAGAGAAACATTTGAGAAGCTTTTGCGCCAGGAGCTCGTAAAAGATGAAGACGAAACTGAAAACAAGGACAGTCTTATTGCACTTATCAATGCAAAGCTTAAGGTGAACGACAATGAAGCAGGAAAAGAAAATAAGTAAACTATATAACAGCAAGCTGTTCTGGGCCATAGTATCCCTGCTGTGTTCGTTTTTGCTGTGGGGCTATGTTTCCGGTCAGGACGGCAAGGAATCCACAATTACATTGACGGGTATAGGCGTTGAATTTGCCGGTCAGGACGAACTTGCCGAGCGCAGTATGTCAATTACAGATGCCGATACCTCCACCGTATCAATACGCGTAAAGGGAACAAGAAGCGAGCTCAGCAAGCTTAAATCCGCAGAAATCAAGGCGGTTATCGACGTAAGCAAAATCCAGAATCCTAATGCTATGTCATGGTCCTATGATCTTGTTTTCCCGAGCAATGTTGACGAAGATAACATTCAGATTATCAGTCGCTCTCCCGACACGATTAATTTCACTGTAGTCAAAAACTCAAGCAAGACGGTTGAAGTCAAGGGCAGCTTTGAAGGTACAATAGCAGAAGAATGTGTAGCGGAAGAGCTTGTATTCGAGCCTTCCACCATCGCCCTTGAAGGTCCTGAAGAAGCCCTCGAAAAAATCGACTGTGCATGGGTTACTTTCGGTGACTCTGACTTGTATATTGAATCGACGTATTCAATCGACAAGGGCTTTTCTCTTGTTGATAAAGACGGAAATCCATGCTCATCAACCGGTATCACCATGTCTGCAAACTTTGTAACTGCAACTCAGCCGATTCTTAAGACCAAAGAGCTTCCACTGAAGGTCAACCTTATAGCCGGCGGCGGTGTAAGCGAGGATGACTGCGAGGTCACAATCGAACCAGCAACAATTCAGATTGCGGCTGATTCCCGTCTCATTGACGACAAAAACAGCATTGACCTCGGCAATATTGATCTGTCTTCGTTTAATAACAGCTTTGAGGATACGATGACCATTCCTCTTGAAGACGGAATTCAGAATATCACCGGAATTACCGAAGCAACCGTAAAAATCACCGTTGCGGGAACGCATACAAAGACTTTTACGACCGATAATATATCTTGCAAGAATGTTTCCAACGGCTATAAAGCTTCAATTGACACAAAAGAAGTTGAAGTAACGCTCAGAGCGAAGGACGCCAATAAGCTTAATGACATTGACGCTTCCGATATCGTCGTTGTAGCTGACCTCAGTGATTACGGCACTACAACGGGACAGGTTCTGGTCGACGGCAAGGTGAACGTTAAAGGTCACAAGGGTGTCGGAGCTGTTGGCGATGTCAAGATAACAATAACAATTACAAAGGAGTAAAGTATATGACTCAGGATGCTGTTGTAACCAGAGTTTTGCCAAATAACATGGCTGAGGTTGTCGTTTCCCGCGGAACTGCCTGCGGCAGTAACTGTGGCAACTGCGAAAGCTGTGCTTTCCAGAATGAGATAAAGACCATTGCAAAGAACACCGTTCATGCAACTCAGGGCGAAAAGGTTGTAATTGAAACTCTCAGCAAGGATATATTCGGTGCGGCATTTCTGCTCTACATCGTTCCTTTTATTGCTTTCTTTATTGCATACGCAGTTGCCTATTCCTTTGAGCTCGGCGATGTTGCCTGCATGATAATCAGCTCAATAGCATTTGTGCTGTGCATTGCGGCTGTTATTATCTATCAGCGTATTAAAAGAAGCAGTAAGCCCATTAAATTTGAAATAATCAAGCTTCGCGAGAATTGAGGAACTGACATGATAAAGAGTATGACAGGCTTCGGCAGTGCCAAGGGTACAGTTGAGGGCATAGAAGTAACAGTTGAGCTTAAAAGCGTAAATAACAGATATTTGGACACCTCCGTCCGTCTTCCCAGAAGCTTTATGTTTGCCGAGGAAACAATCAAGAGCGCTGTCCAGTCACATATAAGCCGCGGCAAGGTCGATGTATTTGTAAGCATCAACACCGCTATGGCAGACGATATGGCAGTCGTTGTAAACG
>JAZLFI010000107.1:0-4291 GCA_045615725.1 Oscillospiraceae bacterium | reverse complement strand
TGCTTAAAAGAAAATAGGAGCACCGAAATATGCAAATACAGCCCCTAAAAGTGCGATTATAAACCGCCCGATAATATATCGGGCGGTTTTTATATCTGTGTCCGAAATTACCGCAAGGGTCTGAAAATGCACGGAAATTCCACCCCAGCCCAGTATGAACGCGGCAAGGGCGAGATTAAGAGGATTAACCGCAAGATTAACCATACAGCCCATACCGCTTCCAATCTCCAAAAGCCCGACGAGAAAAGCGCGGCAGAAGCTCAGTTCAAGATGCGTGTACTGAGCCATGTTGCCCGCAACGATGTAGAAGTTTAACATACTGACCAGTACAGAAAAAGCCAGTATGAAGCCGCAGACGCTAATTAGCGCGTTTACCGAGCTTTTGACCGAAGCCGTAAAAGCCTTTGCAAAGTCCATACCGTTTACCGCCGTCTCCAATGAGACGGCGGTTTTTTCTTTTCCTGAGAATATAATGCCGCCGATTAGCGCCGCAAGAATGTGTACGGCATAGAGAAAAATCCCCACAGCCGAGGAGTGAAAAGCCGCAACACCGCAAGCTCCGATGATAAACGCAGGTCCCGAGTTGTTGCAGAAAATAAGAAGCTTTTCCGCCTCGGATTTTTCTATTTGATTATTGCGGTACATATCGGATATGTATGATGCGCCGAGGGGATATCCGCCTGTGAGTCCGATGACAAATGCCGAGCCGCCTGCACCAGAAACATGAAAAAGCTTTGAAGAAACGGGCGCGAGAAGCTTCCCGATATACGCCGTCGCACCGAGATTTGTAAGCAGGGACGAAGCAATAAAAAAGGGCAAAAGCGAGGGCAGAATTTTATCGGCACAGATATATAAACCGTTTTTAACTCCCTCAGCCGCGGCTTCCGGAAACAGAATAAGCATTATGAAAGCGCCCAGCGCGGCGCAGATGGCAGACAGTCTTTTCATAGTATCAAACTATGATTTCCGTCATAGATTTATACGGACAAAGGGGGAGATTAAATGAGCGGTAAAAAGGAAAAAACCGAGCTTCTTTCCGAGAAAATTGATGTACTGAGCGATGTGGGAATGGGCTCGGCAAAGCTCAGCGTTTACGGCAGAAGCAAGGTGCTCGTAGAAAATCATAAGGGCATTTTGCATTACGGCGAAAATGAAATTGAGCTGAACGCAAAGGGCATGACCGTGCGCATACTGGGCGACGGACTGAGCATATCGGCAATGGATAAGGACGATATGCTCATAACGGGAAGAATACTGTCACTTGAGCTTAACTGAGGTGGAAAATGGATAAAATCTATAACATAGCGCGGGGTATATCGGAAATCGAAGTAAGCGGCGAAAACCCCGAAAGGCTTTTAAACGCGCTTGGCGAAAACCAAATTGAATTCTGGGAGTCAAAGCCGAAGGACGATTTTTGCATAAGCCTTAAAATCCATTCAGCCGATTATCCCGAGATTCAAGCCATGCGTGGCATGAACGGACTTGATATAAAAGTCAGCTCATCCCGAGGCGGCAGACGCATTGCAAAGCACATAAAGCGCAGGATAGTGCTTGTATCCCTGTTTTCTCTGCTTGTCATACTGCTTGCAGTTTCATCGCTGTTTATATGGAATATTGAGGTCAGTGGAAACGAAAAGCTTTCCGATGCCGAGATTATCCGTGCCCTGAATGACTGCGGCATAAATTACGGAACGTTCTGGCCGTCCGTTTCCTCGGACATGGTACGCAGTAATATGCTTTTAAAGCTAGACGGCGTTTCGTGGATTGCGGTAAATCTCCATAACTCAAAAGCGGAGGTTGTTGTGCATGAGCGTGTTCCCAAACCGCATATTTACAGCAAAGACGAATTTTATGACGTAGTAGCCGATAAAGCGGGCGTGATAACGAAAATGTCCGTTCTCGAGGGTGAAAGCAGAGTAGCCGTGGGTGACAGCGTAACCGAGGGAGACGTGCTTGTCAGCGGACTTATGCAGAGCGAAGTTGGCGACGACAGATTTATTCACGCAAAAGCGGAGGTGGAGGCGCGCACATGGTATGCGCTGACCGCCGCCGAACCTATAAATCAGACGGTGAAAACCTCGTCAAAATCATCAAAGCGCAGAATATCCTTTGTTTTTGGCAAAAATGTAATAAATTTTTGCTCTGACAGTAGAAAAAAGAGCCCCGCTTGTGATAAAATAATAAAATATAAAAATATGTCCGTAAATTCGGTCTTTGCTTTTCCGATAGGCATACTGTCACAGCACGAAACCGAAAGAAAAACGGAAAACCGCAAGCTTGATGTCAAAGCGGAAACCGAGCGGCTTAAGCAGGACCTTATGGCGGAGCTTGAGAAGAAAATCTCGGGCGGTGAGATTACGGATTACAGTTACAGTGTGTCGGACGATAAAGGACTTCTGACCGTGACGCTTCACGCGGAATGCATAGAGAATATATCCATTGAGAGGACTAAGGATAAATGATAGAAAGAACTATCGAAGTTGAAAGAATGGAGCACGTCATAAGCGTGTTCGGCTCTTTTGACCAGAATTTGAGAATAATCGAAACTGAACTTGGCGTAAAAGTGCTTGACCGCGATGCGAAGATTCATGTCTGCGGCGAGGAAGAAAGCGTCATGATAGCGGAAAAGGCGATTAACGGACTTTTGTCCCTTGCCGCACGCGGCGAGAATATCGATGCTCAGAGTGTGCGCTATATCCTCAAGCTCGTAACCGAGGGCAAGGAGTCTAAACTCGATGAGCTTGCAAGCGACGTTGTCTGCATAACCGCAAAGGGAAAGCCCGTCAAGGCAAAGACCCTCGGTCAGAAAGCCTATTGCGACTCAATCGCAAAAAATACAATAACCCTCGGCATAGGACCTGCGGGCACTGGCAAAACCTATCTTGCCGTTGCCGCCGCCGTTGCCGCATTCCGCGCAGAACAGGTTAACCGCATAATATTGACCCGACCCGCCGTAGAAGCAGGTGAGCGCCTCGGCTTTCTGCCCGGCGACCTTCAAAGTAAGGTTGACCCCTATCTGCGCCCCTTATACGATGCGCTTTTTGATATGCTGGGTGCCGATACCTATCAGAAATATCTTGAGCGCGGCAATATAGAGGTAGCGCCTCTTGCGTATATGCGCGGCAGAACTTTGGACGACAGCTTCATTATTCTTGATGAGGCTCAGAATACCTCACGCGAGCAGATGAAAATGTTCCTTACCCGTATCGGTTTTGGCTCAAAGGTCGTCATCACGGGCGATATAACCCAGATCGACCTGCCCGAGGACAAGACAAGCGGCCTTAAGATTGCAATGAAAGTCCTGCAGGATATTGACGATATCGCAATATGCAAGCTGACGGGTGCCGATGTTGTGCGCCATCAGCTTGTACAGAAGATAATCGAAGCTTATGAGGTTTACGACAAGGCAAATCATAATCAGGACAAGCCTAAACCCAAAGCACCGAGAAAGAAGCAGTGAGATGAAGCATGAGATATACGTAAGCCGCGAGAAAAAAGGCCTCGGCCATTTAAATGCGGCATCGCTTATTAAAAAATCAATATGCAAAGCACTTGAAGCTGAGAAAATAGACAAGCCCTGCCTTATAAGCGTAATGCTCACCGACGATGAGGGTATACATGAGATTAACCGTGAGTTTCGCGGCGTTGACAGAGCGACGGATGTTCTGTCATTTCCCCTCAACGAACTGACGGCAGGGGAGTTTGACGAAAGCCTGTGCGAGCATGACCCCGACAGCGGATGCATAATGCTCGGCGATATGATGATATCCCTTGAGCACTGTGCCGCGCAGGGCAAGGAATTCGGCCACGGCTTTGAGCGGGAGATTTGCTACTTGACCGTTCATTCAGTTCTGCATCTCCTCGGCTATGACCACATAGACGAGGGCGAAATGAAGGCGCAGATGCGCGCAAGAGAAAAAGAGATAATGGGAGATTAAGATATGATTACAAAATCGGCAATGATAACAATATGCGGCAGACCGAACGTCGGCAAATCCACTCTCACCAACGCACTTGTCGGAGAGAAGATTGCCATAGTGTCCAATAAGCCTCAGACTACGCGAAACCGCATCAGCGCAGTTGTAAACCGCGGCGATACCCAGTTCGTACTTATGGACACTCCGGGCTTCCACAGACCGCGCACACGCCTTGGCGACTATATGGTAAACGTGGTTAAGGAAAGTGTTGCCGATGTTGATGCTGTCATGCTGCTTGTGGAGCCCATTGCAAACATCGGCCCTCAGGAGGAGCAGCTTATCGAGCGCATTAAGGAAACCGATGTTCCCGCAAT
>JAZLFI010000106.1:0-5846 GCA_045615725.1 Oscillospiraceae bacterium | reverse complement strand
CACCGAGGAGTTTTCCGCGCTTTTGGATCTGTTTTCAGCCTACCCCATATCCGAGCTTATTATCCATCCCCGGCTTCAGACCCAGCAGTATAAGGGCACCCCTTTCCTCCCCGCATGGGAAGCCGCGCTGAGGGAATGCGACCGCCCGCTTTGCTATAACGGCGACCTCTTCACCGTTTCTAAAATCTCTACGTTTTTGGATACTTATCCCGAAACGGAGCGCATCATGCTCGGCAGAGGCTTAGTCGCAAATCCCGCCATAATCGGCGAGGCAAAGGGCGGTGCGAAAGCGGAAAAAGCGGCAATAAAGGAATTCCACGATGAGCTTTTCAGCCAAAGCCGCGAGCGCATCGGTCAGGATAAACCCCTCATCATGCACATGAAGGAGCTGTGGTTTTATCTCGGCTCAAGCTTTGAAAATGCCGAGCGTCAGCTCAAGGCCATAAAGAAGGCTCAGACCGCCGCTGACTACCTTTCCGCAGTGAATGTCCTCTTTGCAAACTGTCCTCTGAAGAAGGAAAAGGGCTTCCGAACCTGACACCTGTCCAAAATACATATTGACCTTTTCCGTACAATGTTGTATGATTGTATTAACAAAACAACAAAATTGTTTTAGAAAGGACAAAAAAACATGAAATTTCTGACTGAAGAATGGTTTGCAGAGTTCCAGCCCTCAGTGCTTGCTGCATTTGCACCTGGTAAAACCCCCACCAATGTAACGCTGACTCTCTGCGAGCTGTACAGCAACGTTCCCCAGATCGGCGGCGACATGTGGCTGTTCTACAGATTCGAAGATGGTGTTGTCACCGAATGCACCCGCGGTCTTGGCAAGAACACCGCACCCGCGGCAGACTACACCACCGATGCTGAATACGACGTAGTCGTTAAGCTTCTGCTCGGTGAGATGGCAAACGCAAAGGCCGTTTTAAAGGGTCTTGTAAAAATCAAGGGCAACGTTACCAAGGCTCTCAAGCTCCTCGGACCCCACGACGTAATCAGCGAATGCAAAAAACTCGGCGGCAAGGCTGAGTGGTAAACCGAATAAATATTAAGCTCACAAGGCTAATCCTTGTGAGCTTTTTAATTATCGGCAAAAACCATTGACCTTTTTAGCGATTTAATGTAATATAGTGCCACCGCAAATATGAGGAAAGAAGGAAACGCAAAATGAAATTTCTGACTGAAGCATGGTTTGAAGAATTCAAGGCGCTGGCACTGGATACATTCTCCCCCGGGAAAACTCCCTCCAAGCTGACTGTAACCCTCTGCGAGAACTATAATAAGGTTCCCCAGGAAGGCGGCGACACAGTATGGATGATGTTCGTTCTCAGGGACGGCGTTATCACTTCTCTTGAGCGCGGCACAGGCCGTGCAAACGCACCCGACGCCGACTACGTATCCGACTGCGACTATGACGTATTCGTAAAGACCATGACGGGCGAGCTCGGCACTGCAAAGGCACTGCTTTCCGGCAAGATTAAGCTCAAGGGCAGCGTTACCAAGGCCATCAAGCTTCTGGACACCTACAATGTTATTGCAGAGTGCAAGAAGGTACAGGGCACAACCGAGTGGTAAACCAGCAAAAAAGCTCACATGCAAATGCATGTGAGCTTTTCATTTTATCAGAAAAGCTTTGCCATATACGGCACTGCCTTTTTAATCTCGACCTCGGTGGTGTTGATGCAAAGGTCGTAAAACTTCTTGTCGCCCCACTTCTGACCCGTGAAGTCGCTGTAATATCTGGCTCTGTCCTTGTCGATGGCAAGGATTTTCTTTTTCATCTCCTGCTCGTTCATGTCCGCTTCGTCCTCGGTGCGGCGGCTCATACAGCGCTGAACACGGCTGTCGATGTCGGCATAAACGAAAATGCGGACGGGCTTCTGCTCGCGGAGTATGTAATCGGCACAGCGGCCGATAATAACGCAGTCGCCCTTATCGGCAAGTGAGCGGATAATCTCGGTCTGTGCGTGGAAAATCTCCTGCATCTGGCGCACGTGATAATCGGTGCTGTAAGCGAAGCTCTGGCCGATGGTAATGGGGAAAAGTTTGTGGGGCTTTCCCTCGACTACGGTCTGAATATAGTTCTCGGAAAGAGAAGTGTTCTTCGCGATTTCCGTGAGTATCTCCTTGTCGTAATACTGGATGCCCAGCTCCTCGGCAAGTCTGCGGCCCAGTTCTCTGCCGCCCGAGCCGAATTCACGTCCTATGGTAATAATTTTGCTCATGCTCTCCACTCCTTTTATTCAAGTCCGTAGGGCCAGCCGATAAGACTGCCTATATCGTAAAGCATTTTGTAGCCTAAGTCCTCAAGCTTGTGCGCCGCATCATCGCTTCGCCGTCCCGAGCGGCAATAGATGAGAAGCGGTGTTTCCTTGTCGGGAAGCAGCATTTTCGCGCTGTCCGCGTTAATCTCGTCCACGGGAAAGAGCAGAGAATCTGCGGCATGACCTGTAATATACTCCTCTTCCTCTCGAACATCCAAAAGGATGTATCGGGGAAGCGAGTCCATAAGCTCTTTTGCTTTTTCAAAGTCTATTTTCTCAATCATATTTATTCTTCGACGGGGTTATTCATGAGATAAATCTCGTCGTAAATGTCGTCGGCTTCAAGACCGAAGTCGCTCATTTTCTCGTACTTGGGAGGCTCAAAGCCCTTGTCATCTATAAGCTCATAAAGCATCTTCAACGCCTCGTAAGAGTTCTCCGCCTCAAGCGCCTTGGGCAGGTGCTCCTGCAGGAAAGCGATTGCTCTTTCGGATGCCTTAAATTTCATTTCGCCCATGTTTATCACTCCTTGAGTATTTATGTTTTTATTATACATCACAAATTTCTGCTTGCAATATTATTTTTCGTGTTATAATGGAATTAATACATAAAAGCGAGGTACTTAAATGAATATTCTAATTGTCGTCGATATCCAGAACGATTTTGTAACAGGCTCACTTGGCACAAAGGAGGCCGAGGCAATCGTAGCTCCCGCAAAGGAAAAAATTAAAGCCGCAATCGCAAACGGCGAAAAGGTTATCTTCACCCGCGATACCCACCTCGAGGACTATCTTTCAACTCAGGAGGGCAGAAATCTCCCCGTGGAGCACTGCATCCGCTATACCCGCGGCTGGGATATTGTGGACGAGCTCAAGCCCCTTTCCTACGAAAGACCCATATTCGACAAGCCCACATTCGGCTCACCCGAAATGGGTGCGGCACTTTTAGCCCTCAACAACGAGGAGAAAATTGAAAAGATTACCCTCATCGGTCTTTGCACCGATATCTGCGTAATCTCCAACGCGCTTCTCTGCAAGGCGTTTCTGCCCGAAGCTCAGGTCTGCGTCGATGCCGCCTGCTGTGCGGGAGTAACGCCCGAGAGCCATAAAACCGCCCTCGCGGCAATGAAGCCCTGCCAGATAACTGTCGAAAACGAATAAATAAAAGCGCAAAAAGAGCGTGGCAACTGCCACGCTCTTTTTTATTTGCCCACGCAGAAGCGCTGGAATATTCGGTTGGTAACGTCCTCGCGGACTGTTCTGCCCGTGAGCTCGCCGAGAGCGGCCATAGCCCCTTCGGTTTCGGTCAGAACGATGTCGGGAGTGCATCCCGTTTCCATTGCGCCGAGTGCTGCCTCCATGGCGGTGATTGCCCGCTTTATGGCCTCTGCCTGACGTGCGTTTGTGAGTATCTCGCCCGCGGGTGCTTCGGGAATTGGAAATAGCTTCTTGACCGTTTCACCCAGCCTGTCTATGCCCTCACCCGTGACGGAGCTTATCTCCACCGTGGGAAGCTTGTTTTCGGGAATTGTGGCCGCCTTTGCGATATCTGTTTTTGATATAACCAGTATTGCCTTTGGCGCATTCTCCGCTTCTCTTATTATCTCCAAATCCTCGCCAGTTATCTCGCGGCTTCCGTCAACAACCGCCAGCACGAGCTCAGCTTCTTTCATAGCACGGCGTGAACGCTCAACACCGAGCCGCTCAATCTCGTCTGTTGTGTCGCGCAGACCTGCGGTGTCCGTAAGCCGAAGAAGCACGCCGCCCAAACGGAGCTTTTCCTCAATGGTGTCGCGTGTCGTGCCGGGGATATTGGTGACAATTGCGCGGTCATAACCGAGCACCGCATTTAAAAGCGAGCTCTTGCCAGCATTCGGTCTGCCGATGATTGCGGAGGGAATACCGCCCTGCAAAACTCTGCCGCCCTCATAGCTCTTGTAGAGTCTGTTCAGCGACTCAAGAGCGCCGCTTATAACGGCCTTGTAGCTTTCCATGCGGAAATCCTCGATGTCCTCGTCGGGATAGTCAAGCACCGCATGGTAGTGGGAGCTTATATCCGTAAGCTCGGAATAAATGCCGTCTATTCTGCGGCTTATGGCACCGCCCAGCTGACCCGCCGCGTTCTTTGCCGCCTCGGCGGTTTCCGCATCGATAATATCCGCAACGGCCTCGGCGCTGCTGAGGTCCATGCGTCCGTTCAAAAACGCGCGCTTTGTAAACTCGCCGGGAAGTGCCTGACGCGCACCGAAGGAGAATATCGCTTCAAGTGCTGCACGGAGCACCGTGGGCGAGCCGTGGCACTGAAGCTCTGCTGTGTTCTCGCCCGTGTAGCTGTTGGGTGCGTGAGAAACGGTGCAGAGGCATATATCGAGGGTGTCGCCTTTTTCGTCCCTCAGCTCACCGAATATGAGCTTGCGGTCGGGCTGCTCAGACATCTTCTTTCCGTCCTTCGGGAAAAAGATTTTATCCGTAATGTCGATTGCCATATCGCCCGACAGACGCAGGATGCCGATTGCGGAAACCTGCATGCCCGTGGATATTGCGGCTATTGTATCAGACATAAAAATTACCTCATTAAAAAAGGTCGGCGCGGGGAATCGCCCCAGCCGACCTTTTTCGTTTCTTAAAATTACTTGTTGAGTCTTGCGGCACGTGCGGCCTTCTCGTCGATATCCTCGGCGATGTAGTAGCCGAGAGAAAGCAGGCTGTCGGAGAAGTGGATATTCTCAACGATAGTGGTGCTGTTGGGAGAAGTCAGCTCAACATTGGTGAAGTTCCAGATTGCGTTGACGCCGTTCTTGGTGAGGGTTTCGGTCATGGAGACAGCAACTTCCTTGGGAACACAGAGAACTGCAACGTCGACGTGGTTCTCGCTGAGGAAGCTTGTCAGCTCGTTCATGTCGTGGACTTCGATGCCGTTGACTACCTTGCCGATAAGCTCGGGCTTAACGTCGAATGCGGCCTTGAGCTCAAAGCCCCACTGCTCGAAAGAGAAGTTGCACATGAGTGCGTGGCCGATATTACCTACACCGAGAAGAACTGCGGAGAAGCCGCGGTCCATGCCGAGGATGGAAGCGATTTCTGCGCGAAGTGCGCTTACCTTATATCCGTAGCCCTGCTGACCGAATTCGCCGAAGCAGCTGAAGTCCTGACGAATCTGGGAGGGAGTGAGGCCCAGCTGACGGCCGAGCTCACCGGAAGAAATTCTGCTCACGCCTGCAGCGGAAAGCTCGTCGAGCTTTCTGAGGTATCTGGGCATGCGGCGGATAACATTGTTAGAAACCTTTACTCGTTTCAATTTCATTCTCTCCTTAAACGCTGAATAAATATACATAAAAACATTTCATTTTTTCGGTTTACTAATTTTAGCACAATTATTTTGTCATTTCAAGAGAAATTTGACGTAAAAATGTCAAATTTTCATATGTGTTTTAAGGATTTTTTGCTTATTCTTTACAGATTGATGTTTTCGGTTAAATATGATATTCTTAGTAAATCGGAGCGTGATAAAAATGCGAATGAGAAAAAAACCTAACTTAGTGCCGCGAATGGAAAAGTGTGCGGCAGTTCAGATAAAGGAGCC
>JAZLFI010000105.1:0-14465 GCA_045615725.1 Oscillospiraceae bacterium | reverse complement strand
TCATATCCTCGCCGTAAGCGCCCATGGAGAGAATCTTGCTCTCAACGGCAAGACCGTCCTCGCCGCCGAGACCGTAAATTCTGCCCAGCTCATAGAGCTTTGCTTCCTTGTTGCGGAAGTTGTAGTTGCGGGTGAGAATTTCAAGCATCGAGGGGAGAGTGGTGGTGCGCATGATAGAGGTATCCTCGCCGAGAGGATTGAGAATTTTGAAGCTTTCTCTTCTCTTGTCATCGGATGCCCAGCGAATCTTGTCGTAGTAGGTGGGGGAGATGAAAGAGTAGGTGATAATCTCGTCGTAGCCTGCGGCACGGCAGATATTGCCGAGATGCTGTTCCATAAGCTGTTCGGCGCTGTAGCCGCCCTTGGTGGTTTCTCCGCGGACTAAGGTGCAGGGGATGTTGTTATAGCCGTGGAAGCGCGCAACCTCTTCTGCGAGGTCTGAGTAGTGCTGAACGTCGCCTCTCCAGGAGGGAACGGTGATTGTCTCGCCGTCAACGCCGAAATCAAGCTTCTTGAGGATTTCCTGCATCTCGGAAACGGAAACGTCAGTGCCTAAAAGCGCGTTTATCTTGTCGGGACGGAGCTGGAGAACAGTTGCCTCGGGAAGCGGTGCGCAGACATCGATAACGCCGTCGAGTACTTCGCCTGCGCCCAGCATTTCGACCAGCTCGCATGCGCGGTTTACTGCGGGGAGGGTGTTAAATACGTCAAGGCCCTTTTCAAACTTGGCGGATGCCTCGGTGCGCATACCGAGGGAAAGCGCGCCCTTGCGGATGCAGGTGCCGTCGAAGTTTGCTGATTCGAATACTACGTCAACAGTGTCCTCAACAATCTCGCTGTTAAGACCGCCCATGATGCCTGCAAGACCCACAGCGCGGGTGTCATCAGCGATAACGAGGTGGTTTTCGGTGAGCTTTCTGACGTTGCCGTCAAGAGTGGTGAGCTCTTCGCCTGCATTTGCTCTGCGGACGATAATCTTGCCGCCCTTAACATAGCGGTAGTCGAATGCATGCATGGGCTGGCCGTATTCCATCATGACATAGTTTGTGATATCAACGATGTTGTTAATGGGGCGAACACCCATTGCGCGGAGTCTTTCGCGCATCCACTTAGGCGAGGGAGCAATCTTTACGTTGCGCACCATGCGTGCGGTGTAGCGGGGGCAGAGGTCGCCTGCGGGAACCTCGACCTTGAGAAGTTCATCTAATTTGCCCTCAGCGCCGCCCTTGACAACGGGCTCGTGGAGCTTGAGGGGCTTGTTAAATGTTGCGGATGCCTCGCGTGCAAGACCGATAACGGAAAGGCAGTCGGGGCGGTTGGGAGTAATCTCAAACTCCACAACGTGGTCGTCAGCGCCGATTACCTTGCGGATATCGTCGCCGGGCTTGCAATCCTCGTGGAGAATGAAGATGCCGTCGGCAATGCAGTGGGGGAATTCCTTCTGCTCTGCGCGAAGATCTGCGAGAGTGCAGATTTTTGCGTCCTTGGTGTTGTATGCGACCATATCTCCGACATGGAGATTCTGGCAGTACGTTACAACCTCGCCGTCAACGCCCTCAAGAGAGCATTTCCATTCAAAGCCTGCGTTTTCAACGCTCAGCACCTTTGCGGCAACAACAGGCCCGAATACCTTGTCGCCGGACTTGATGTCGGCGGGAATAGAGGGCTTGTCCTTATCAATGGGGTGGTAGTCATTTAAAAGTGCGGCGGCGGTAATTACGCCGTAGGGGAAATCGCGTTCGTCGAGACCCAGCTCACCCAGTGAGCAGAGCATACCGTAGCTGGGAACACCGCGAAGCTTGCCCTTTTCAATCTTCTTGCCGCCGGGGAGAAGGGAATTGTGCAGTGCGGCGGGAACAATATCACCGACGTGTACGTTCCATGCACCCGTTACAATCTGAACGGGCTCATCCTTGCCCGCGTCAATCTGACAAATCCACATATGGTCGGAGTCGGGGTGCTTCTCCATGGAGAGAATTTTGCCCGCGACAACGTTAACTATTTCTTTTCCGAGATCCTCGGTAACTTCAACCTTGGAGCCTGAGAGGGTCATAGCCTCGGCGAAATCTCTGTCTTCTACATCAATCTCAACGAACTCGTTGAGCCATTTTCTGCTTAAATTCATTCTTCTAACCCTCCTTAGAACTGCTCGAGGAAACGAACATCGTTCTCGAAAATAAGTCTGAGGTCGGCAATCTTGAAGCGGCGCATTGCAAGACGCTCAAGACCCATGCCGAATGCCCAGCCCGTGTATTCCTCAGAGTCGATGCCGCTCATCTCAAGAACCTTGGGGTGAACCATGCCTGCGCCGAGAACTTCAATCCAGCCCTCGCCCTTGCAGGTGGGACAGCCCTTGCCGCTGCACTTGTGGCACTGGACGTCCATTTCACAGCTGGGCTCGGTAAAGGGGAAGTGGTGGGGACGGAAGCGGGTAACTGTGCCTTCGCCGAAGAGCTGCTGCATGACCTCGTTGAGAGTGCCCTTGAGGTCTGCCATGGTGACGCCCTTGTCGATAACCATGCCCTCAACCTGATGGAACATAGGTGAGTGAGTTGCGTCAACCTCGTCCTTGCGGTAAACTCTGCCGGGAGCGATGATACGGATGGGAAGATTCATGCTCTCCATTGCGCGAACCTGCATGGGGCTGGTCTGGCTGCGGAGCATGATACTGCTGTCCTCGGTGAAGTAGAATGTATCGGACCAGTCGCGGGAGGGGTGGCCTTCCTCGGCGTTGAGCTTATCGAAGTTGTAGGTTGCAAGCTCAACCTCAGGTCCGTCAAGTACGGTAAAGCCCATACCGACGAAAATATCCTTAATCTCGTCAAGCGCCATATACATGGGATGCTTGTGACCGAGCTTAAACTCCTCGCCGGGAATGGTGACGTCGAGAGCTTCTTTCTTAAGGCGCTCCTCGAGAGCCTTTGCCTCGAGATTTACTCTGGTTTCGTCAAGCTTTCCTTCAATCTCAGCGCGAATCCGGTTTGCGAGCTGACCCATGACGGGACGCTCCTCAGCGGAGAGCTTGCCCATCTGCTTTAAAATGGCGGTGAGCTCGCCCTTTTTGCCGAGATACTTTACTCTGAGAGCTTCGAGAGCTTCCATATCTTCAGCCTGATTAATTGACTGAAGAGCCTTATCTCTCAGCTCCTGCATAAGTGCTTTCATATTGGTTCTCCTCTATAAAAATATTTATAAACAAAAAAATAAAGCCCCTCATCCCAACACTGGGACGAAAGACTGCTCTTCCGCGGTACCACCCTGATTCGATGTTAATCGCGCTTATAAACATTTAACGGTGTTCAGCCGCCGGGGATTGGCCGGAGCTCACGGGCGAACTAAACGCGTACTGCATAGGCGGCTTTCAGCCGGTGACCACCTTTCTCTTTCTGCGGCCTTAAGCGTTATATTCCCGATCAAAGCAATTTCTATTGACAATACATTATTTATAGTCCAGAACTGTTAAAAAGTCAATAGAAAATTTGACTAATTAATCGAGCTTGGCTATAATATAATCTATCGAAAACTAATGTACGGAGGCAATCATGAAGCGTATAGCCCTGATTGTACTTGCGATAAGCCTCCTTATGCTGAGCGGATGCTCACACAGCGAGGAAAAAGCGTTTACCCAGTTCGCCGCCGAGCTTGCAAAAGCGGACACCGTGAGCTTCAAAGGTCATGTGACAGCGGAATACAGCGTGCTGTCTGCAAGCTTTGATTTAGCCTTTACCGAGCATGACGGTGAAGCCGAAATCGAGGTGCTTAAGCCCGACATCGTTTCGGGAGTCAAAGCGAGAGTCAAAGACGGGGAAACAAGCCTTGAATACGAGGGCATGATGCTGGATATCGGCAATGTGGGCGACACATGGCTAAGCCCCATGTCGTCACTGCCCATCATGTTCCGCGCTATGAAGGACGCCCACCTTGACCTTGCATGGGATGAGGACGATATGCTTGTTGTCCGACTTGTTCCCGAGGACGATATGACCGTGACAATATGGCTCGATGCCGAGAGCCGTACTCCCAAAAACGCGGAAATAACATATAACGAAAAAACAGCAATATTTATAGATATAAGCGATTGGACTGTTGAATGATGAACGATTTACAGAAGAGAACATGGGCTGAAGTCAGCCTTGATAACATCGAACATAACTACCGCACAATAAGAAAGCATCTGCCCGAGGGTACGAAATTCCTCGGTATAGTAAAGGCAGATGCCTACGGCCACGGTGCGGTTGAGGTCGCAAAGCGCCTTGAAAAGTGCGGTGCGGACTATCTTGCAATTGCCTGCCTTGATGAAGCGCTTGAGCTTCGCAGAAACGGAGTCAGCATGCCCATACTTATTCTGGGTCATACACCGCCGGAGTATGTAAAGCTTCTGCTTGAGAATAATCTTACCCAGACCGTCAGCTGTGAGGCAAAGGCAATCGAATATTCCGAGGCGGCAAATGCGCTGAGCGGTACGCTGAAGATTCACATCAAGCTCGATACGGGCATGTCCCGTCTGGGATATCTCTGCTCGGGAAGCTACTTTGATGAGGGTGTTAAGAATGTCATCAGCACCTGCCGCATGGAGAATCTGGATGTTGAGGGTATCTACACACACTTTGCCGTTTCCGACTTTGACGATGCAGACAGCGATGAATATACAAAAAAGCAGTTTGAGCTGTTCTGCAATGTGATAAATGCCGCCGAAGAAAAGGGCGGTGTTAGGTTCAAAATCCGCCACTGCGCAAACAGCGGCGCCGTCGTAAACCACCCCGATATGATGCTTGATATGGTGCGTCCGGGCCTGCTTCTCTACGGCTACGGAGATAACGGCAAGCTGGGACTAAAGCCCTGTATGCGCCTTGTCAGCACAGTGAGCACCATTAAGTACTATGAGCCGGATACCTGCATAAGCTACGGCAGACACTTCACAACCGATAAGCGCACCCGCATGGGCGTTGTTGCAATCGGCTATGCCGACGGACTCCACTGGTCTGCTGCAGGAAAGTGCTCATTTTACACCGGGGGCGGCTTTGCATCTCAGCGCGGCAATATTTGCATGGATATGTGTATGGTTGATTTGAGCAAGCTTCCCAATGTAAACGTGGGCAGTGAGGTTGAGATTTTCGGCGAGCATGCCGATATAAATAAGCTGGCAGAAGCCGCGGGCACAATTTCCTATGAGCTTCTTTGCAGTGTATCCAAGCGCGTACCCCGAATTTACAAGTGATGTATAAAATTCCTCTCCGCGTGGGAGAATGAAAGCAGTTCCTTACATACAATGTAAAGGGCGACTATCTTCCGGAGAGTGAATTAAATTGAGCATAGTCAAACGTGGAGACATTTATTACGCCGACCTGAGCCCCGTGGTGGGCAGTGAGCAGGGCGGCATGCGTCCGGTGCTGATAGTGCAGAATGACACAGGGAATAAGCATAGCCCCACGGTCATAGCGGCGGCGATTACCAGCCAGACCGGCAAGGCAAAGCTTCCGACCCATATTGAGCTTCAGGCCCAGAGCGTCGGCCTTACCCGTGACAGTGTCATACTTTTAGAGCAGATACGCACTATCGATAAATCCCGTCTTAAAGAACGGATGGGAAAGCTTGATGAAAAGACGATGAACAAGGTTGATAACGCCATTGCCGTCAGCTTCGGACTATAAGATTCTTAAGAAAAAATCCCTCAAGGTTAAGCCTTGGGGGATTTTTGTTTGGAGCGATGATATGAAATACCCGATTTACATAGACGGAATAGAAAAAGGCACTCTCACCGTAACGCAGGAGAGCCTGCACCTTGTCTTTTTTGCCGAGTGCGAATATACGCCGAAGCTTGTGCGGCTAAATGTATACGGAAAGGGAAAAAGCGCATATCTCGGCGTGATGGAGCCGCGAGGGGATAAGCTCATTCTGCACCGCAGAAAAAGCCGCAATGAGCTTCGCTGTTTTCCCACACCCATAGAGTATGCCGCCGACAAAATTCTTGCCGAAAAATCCGATGATACCGTATGGCGAAAGGCCGAAAACGGCACACTTGTGAGCGAGGATTATATCGCAATTCCGTGCCGCATCCGAAACCCGAAAAACTGCGACATACGGGTGATAGATGGCAGGGAATACATAGTTTTCCCGGGCAAAATAAAGAGATGGAAAAAAGGAAAATAGTGTGCTAAAATGACGGTATGAGGTGATACATATGTTAATGACCGATCTGATTGTAAAAAAGCGCGATAAGCAGAAGCTCAGCGCCGAAGAAATAAAGTTCATGATAGATGGCTACACCAATGGTGATATTCCCGACTATCAGATGTCCGCAATGCTCATGGCAATTCTCTTAAACGGCATGGACAGCGACGAAACGCTGAACCTCACCATGGCAATGATGAACAGCGGCGAAACCCTTGATTTATCAGGCATTGAGGGAGTCAAGGCCGATAAGCACTCCACGGGCGGTGTCGGCGATAAGACATCGCTCATCCTTTGCCCCATGGTTGCCGCACAGGGTGTGAAGATTGCGAAAATGTCTGGCAGAGGCCTCGGACATACGGGCGGCACCATAGACAAGCTTGAAAGCTTCCCCAATTTCAACACAGGCATTTCCGAAGAAAAGTTCATGTCCAATGTCAACAATATCGGCATCGCAATCGCAGGCCAGACCGCAGACTTAGACCCTGCCGACAAGAAGATGTATGCTCTGCGTGACGTTACTGGAACAGTCCCCAGCGTGCCGCTTATTGTCAGCAGTATCATGTCAAAGAAGCTGGCGGCAGGAGCTGACGTAATAGTCCTTGATGTAAAGTCGGGAAGCGGCTCGTTCATGAAAACCGAATCCGATGCCAAGCACCTTGCGGAAGAACTGACCCGAGTCGGCAAACTGGCAGGCAGAAAGACGGTTGCCGTCATAACCGATATGGATGAGCCCCTCGGCAACGCAGTCGGCAATGCGCTCGAGGTAAAGGAAGCCATATCCGTTCTGAAGGGTGAAACCAAGGGCGAACTGCTTGAGCTTTGCCTCACTCTCGGCTCCTGCATACTCACCGAAGCAGGTCTTGCCGCAAACGATGAAGAGGCAAGAGAAAAGCTCATAAAGGGCATAGAGGACGGCTCAGCCCTCAATAAGCTCGCAGAGCTTGTGGAAGGGCAGGAGGGCGACAAGCGTGCTGTGTACGACACAAGCCTGCTCCCCGATGCTCCCGTAAAGCTTGAGGTTGTTACCGATAATATAGGTTATGTTAACCACATATCCGCCGAAGACGTTGGACTTGTGTCCATGCACCTCGGCGGAGGACGCGCCACCAAGGAAAGCGAAATCGACCTCTCCGTGGGAGTATATATGCATATGAAGGTCGGCGATAAGGTCTCCGAGGGCGAAAGCCTTGCAACAATCCACGCATCAAGCATGGAAAAGGCCGCAGAAGCCGCAGAGCTTTTGAGAAAATGCTATGATATTGTACCCTCACCTGTAGAAAAGCCCAAATTCATTAAAGGCATAGTAAGATAATAAAAAATGCACGCTCAACAGAGCGTGCATTTTTTTTAAAACATTGCGACTATAAGCGCTATGCCCGAGCAGGCGATGCAGACAACACTGCCGCCGGTCCAAAGCTTCATCATAGTGCCCTCAGTGAGCTTGAAATCAGGCTTCGGCATCTTTAAGTCGGGCTTTTTGAAGCTGCGCTTTTCAGAGCCGACTTCATCGTCATCAGCTCTTTTGAGCTGAGGCTTTTTGAACTCGGGGAGCTTTATGTCGGGTTTCTTAATCTCAGGTAATTTCATTGTATCTCCTGAAAAATACAGGGCAGTTGGAAACTGCCCTGATTTTTTTAGTAATTATTCAGCCTCTGCGAGAGCCTTTGCTTCTTCGATAACCTTCTGCTGAACGTTGCCGGGAGCTTCCTCGTAGCGAACGAACTTGCAGGTGAAGGAGCCGCGACCCTGAGTCATGGAGCGGAGGTCGATGGTGTAGGAACCCATCTCAGCCATGGGAACTTCTGCTTCAACAATCTGCATGCCGTCTTCAGCGTTCATGCCGAGAACGGTACCGCGACGCTTGGAGGAGATATCGGACATGATATCGCCCAGGTTTTCGTCGGGGATAGTAACCTTAAGCAGGCCGATAGGCTCAAGAATGGTGGGCTTTGCATTGGGGATGCCTTCCTGATATGCAAGACGTGCAGCGGTCTGGAAAGCCATATCGTTGGAGTCAACGGGGTGGTAGGAGCCGTCATACAGGGTTGCCTTCAGGCCAACCAGAGGATAACCTGCGAGAACGCCCTTGACTACGGAGTTGCGCAGACCCTTTTCAACGGAGGGGAAGAAGTTTTTGGGAACGGAGCCGCCGAATACTTCTTCTGCGAAGATCATTTCTTCGGACTCTTCCTGAGGCTCGAAGCGAATCCAAACGTCACCGAACTGGCCGGAACCGCCGGACTGCTTCTTGTGACGGCCGTGTGCTTCGACCTTGCCCTTAATCTTCTCGCGGTATGCAACGCGTGCGGGCTGGAGCTCGGTCTCAACGCCGAAGCGGGACTTCAGCTTTGCACAGAGAACGTCAACCTGAATATCGCCTGCGCCGGAGATAACCATCTGATGGGTCTCAGCGTTGTTAACGAGGGTGAAGGAGATGTCTTCTTCGTTGAGTCTTGCAAGACCGCCTGCAACCTTGTCGTCCTGGCCCTTGGTCTTGGGGGAGATAGCCATGGAGTAGCAGGGTTCGGGCATCTCAAGTGCGGGAAGCTCAACTTCGTTCTTTACATCGCAGACAGTGTCACCGGTCTTCCAGTCCATTTTGCCGATTGCAACGATATCGCCGCAGCAGGCTTCCTTGACTTCGGTGTTCTTCTTGCCGCACATGGTGTACATTCTGCCCAGCTTGTCGTTGGACTGTGCGCGCATGTTGCGGAGGGTGAGGTCTGCGGTAACCTTACCGGAAACGACCTTGATAAAGCTGTACTTACCGAACTGGTCGGAAACAGTCTTGAATACGAATGCTGCGGGAGCCTCAGCGGACTTATCCTCGGGAGCGGGGCAGTAGTCGCAGATTGCCTGCATAACAGCCTCGGTACCGATGTTTGCCATAGCAGCACCGCACATTACGGGGATAACGGTGCGATCCTTCATGCCCTGCTGAATACCTGCAATGAGGTCAGCTTCGCCGAGTTCCATCTCTTCGAAGTACTTCTCCATGAGCTCTTCGGTAGCACCT
The DNA here is from genome assembly GCA_045615725.1 of Oscillospiraceae bacterium. Classification (GTDB taxonomy): domain Bacteria; phylum Bacillota; class Clostridia; order Oscillospirales; family Oscillospiraceae; genus F23-B02. The sequence goes on along the minus strand of JAZLFI010000105.1, from coordinate 5,275 downwards.
GCGGCAGTCTCCATGAGGGTCTCGCGGAGCTCTGCAACCTTGTCAGCGTCAGCTGCGGGAACATCGACCTTGGCGGTCTTGCCGCCCTTGGTCTGGTATGCAACGTTGTGTACCAGATCGATAACGCCGGTGCCGTCGGACATGGGAGCGAATACGGGGCAGATGATGCTGCCGTACTTTTCCTGAAGTGCGGAAAGAACATTGTAGAAGTCGCCGTGCTCTTCATCAAGCTTGGAGATGTAGAACATTGTGGGAACATTTGCTTCCTTAAGATACTTCCAGCTTCTCTCTGCGCCGACGGAAAGACCGTCCTTTGCGGAGCAGAAGATGATGCCGGCTTCGGAAACGCGGATTGCTGCGAGTGCATCGCCTACGAAGTCGAAGTAGCCGGGGCAGTCAAGAACGTTAATCTTGCAGCCGCCGAAATCTACGGGTGCAACGGAGGTTGCGATGGTAATCTGGCGCTTGATTTCTTCAGCGTCGTAGTCGCAGACGGTGTTGCCGTCGGTGACTTTGCCCTGGCGGTCAGTTGCGCCGGTGAGAAACAGCATGCTTTCAGCAAAGCTGGTCTTACCGCTGTTGCCATGACCGAGCAAGCAGATGTTGCGAATGTTTTTGGTTTCGTAGCTCATGTGTTGCTTCCTCTCTGTGATATATAAAAGTTTTATTTTTTAATCGTGTTTGACACAACAAAAATATTATACACTACTTAATTTTTGATATCAATAGTTATTTTTCAATAAGGAAAAAGCAAAGTGCGATTTCGGGGATAAGCCAGATAAGCATGTAAATGAGAAGTCCTGCAACGGTTGCGGTTGCGGCGGACATCTTTATGAACATGATAATCATACCCAGAACGGCGCAGATAATGCTCAGAAGAACGCTTACGCGGATGACGTTATACAGAAGTCTGCCGCGGTCGGCAAGCTGAACCAGTGCACCGAGACCCTCATGGGAAACGATAGCGGCGGGCTTACTGATATCGGAGGGCTTTGCGGCGGATATCTCGTAGCGCTCGGTGAAGGCGGGGAAGTCGAAGCCGTCAGTGGGAATATCGAACTTTCTGGATATCATCTGGGGAGTGACGTTGAAGTCACGCACTGCAAAAATGGGATGGCGGTCGGTGCGGAATATGGAAGCGAGCGCTTCCTTAACGTCGCGGCGTGCGGTGTAGCGCATTTCGAATATGCCGCAGAGTACCTTGCCTGCCGCAACATATACGCAGTCCTTAAGTGCAAGCTTATTGGGAAGTCTGACGCCCATAAGCTGCATAAATCCGGATGAGCCGCAGTAGACCTCTTCGCCGTTTATGAGAGCGACAAGACCGCCGCTTTCATGGCAGGAAATCTGGTCAATATCGAGAATGCTTCCGTTGCCCTTTGTCATAAGCTCGGTAAAGGCGGGAGCTAGTGCGGAGCCGGAGGAAACCAGCATGCTGCCGGCATAGGAGATAACCTCTTCGGGGTTCTTTCCGTCGAGGATGCGAACCTTTTCAATGGTAACGTTGCTCTTCGGGAAAAGGTCGTTGTCAGTGATAATTATATGCTTGCTCTTGCCGATATCATACAGACCGGACCAGCCTGCAATGGAGCTGCCGCTGTGTATCATAATCTTGGAGGATACGAAGAAGGGCAGGGGGAAGGTGAGCAGAATTGAAACGGGAACAGCCGCCGCAACCATGCCGGAGAAAATGTGCATAAATCCGGAGAAGTTCTTTGCAATAAGTGCGGCGATAAGGCTGAGCACAAGAGCCGCCGCCAGTATGTAGGGGCTCATGGTGCTGAAAACAATCTCGTCGGGACCGGATTCTTCAACGCGTCTTACAAAGCCTGCGGTGGAGTGACGGGACTTTAAAAGGGTGATGCCGTCGCCGGTAAGGCTTGTTTCGGCGGTTACGGTGTAGGGTTTTCTTGCCGATGCCGCGGCACGCAGGGTGATGCGGTTGCTGCGGCAAGAAAGCATGCTGCCCATGAGGGAGAATGCAACGGTCAGCGCGGAAACTGCGCAGAAGGGAAGTCCGTTCTTGGTAGCGCCTGATGCTATTATGAAACCGTCGATTACCGACAGCAGGCAGGAAAGCGCAATAAGAGAGTTTGCATTGGGCTTGCGATTAACAAGGGCAATAATGCCCGATGTCATGATGTCAAGACCGAGCATCATAACCGTCAGCAGCATGATAAGGCAGACTGCGGCGGAAACTGCGGTGGCGCGCATTGCACCGAACACGGGAAGACCGAGAGATATGTAAGTCATAATAATGCTCAGCACAAAGGAAATGCGCATTCTCAGTCTTATGCCCGCAACCTTCTTCTCGTAGAACTTTGCGGCGATGTCGGGAGGAAGCTCCTCGCCGAGATCCTCTGCCTCCTCAGCGGGGGCACCGTTTACTATAATCTTGCTCTGCTGAACCTTCATTGCGGCATAAGCAAGGAATTTAATAATGGGGTTTATAACATTTTCGCGGAAGTTGAGCTCCTTAACGCGAGACTTAAGACCTTTAGACTGCTTGTCCTCAAGCTTTTCCTGCTGCTCGACGTAGTCTATATCACCGTCGGCATATTCCTCCGATGAATCCTCAACCTTGTCTATGACGTAGTCACTGTTCTCGGAAGCAATGTCGTCGGACTGGGTGAATACGTTTTCCTCAGTCTCCTGAGGCTCCTCGGGAATTGCCTCTTCGGGAACTTCTTCGGCTTCAGCGGGCTCTTCGTCATCTTCATTCTCAGCTTCAGCTTCCTGAGCTTCTTCCGTTTCGGACTCTTCTTCCTCTTCCTCAAAGTTGTCAAAGCCCATGGCTGTAACGCTGGCAATTATGTTTTCGAGAGAGTATTCGTCGTTATCCTTGACTTCTTCAGCCTCTTCCTCGTACTCGGCTTCAGGCTCTTCCTCGAATACTTCTTCTGCTTCAGCATCTTCTTCGTATTCCGCCTCTGCGGATTCGAATTCTTCCTCAGCCTCCGCTTCTTCGGGTTCCTCATATACGGGCTCTTCTTCAGCTTCCTGAGGCTCTTCATCTTCGGCTTCTTCAAAGCCCTCAAGATTCATTGCGGAAACATCGGCAAGAACCTGGTCAAGGGAGAATTCTTCTTCGTTTTCGGGTTCTTCTTCAACGAATGCTTCACGAACTTCTTCGGTTTCAAGGTATTCCGCTTCTGCTTCATCTTCGATGCCGTCGTCAAAAGAGAAAGCAAAGTCGGACTCATCATCGCTGTCATCATCGGCGATAACGCCGTTAAACTCAACAGCATCCTCGTCATCGGTATACTTTACTTCGGAGATGATGTCGTCGAGCTGTTGCTGAGAGCCCTCGTATTTGCATTCATTTATGATGTCTTCAAGGCTGAATTCAGACTCAAAGTTATCCATGTTATCTTCGTACGTACTCATATATCTTATCCTTCTGATCTCTGACGCAGAACTTCATACATGATGATTGAAGCAGCGGCGGAGGCATTAAGTGAATTTATCTTTCCCACCATGGGAATGTTGACAATGAAGTCACAGTTTTCGCGTACCAGACGACCTATGCCGTCACCTTCGGAACCGATTACCAGCGCCATTGAGCCGGTAAAGTCTGTTTGCCATAACTGGGCGGAGCCACCTGCCGCGGCACCGTATACCCAAAGCCCTTTTTCCTTGAGCTCCTTGAGTGCGGCGGGGATGTTCGGCACTCTTGCAATCTTCATATGCTCAGCTGCACCTGCGGATGCCTTGCCGACGATTGCTGTAAGCCCTGCACTTCTGCGCTTGGGAATGATAACGCCGTGAGCACCTGCACATTCCGCGCTTCGGATGATTGCACCCAAGTTTCTCGGGTCGCTGACCTCATCGCAGACGATTACAAAGGGGGCTTCGTTTCGCTCCTCGGCAAGCTCCAGTATCTCGTCGACTGTGCAATAGCTGTTCACGCCGACCAACGCGATAACACCCTGATGCGCGTGGGTGACGCTCATAAAGTCAAGCTTGCGGCGGTCAGCCTCGACAACGACTATGCCTGCCTCTCTTGCCTTTGATGCAATGTGACCGAGGGTTTTGTCCACATCGCCCTTTGCAATAAATATTTTATCGATACTTCGGCCTACTCTCAGCGCTTCGATAACTGCGTTGCGGCCTTCGATAATATCGTTTTTAATTTCGGTATCGTTTTCTCTGTTATTCATACGTTCACTCTAATCTGCATCTTCACAAAATTATACATTGTCCATTGTACCACACTATTTTAAAAACATAAAGAAAAAAGTTTGGGAAACGACAAATTTTTTGTTTACTTTATTTTAACTTGGTTGTACCATATTGGTGTTAAACGTATATTCCCGAAAGGATTGAGCATAAATTGAGAAAACTGATGAAGAAAATCGATATGTTCTGCTATAAGCACCCCAACTTCGGCATACCGAATCTGATGCTGTTTATAGTCATCGGCAATGCCATAGTGTGGCTCTTTACCATGATGGACAGAACGGGGATGCTGACAAGCTTTCTCGCCTTTGACCCTGCGCTTATTCTGCACGGGCAGGTATGGCGCCTTGTGACATTTATTTTCATACCCAGCACATACGGCTTATGGGCGCTCATTTTCTTCTATTTCTATTACTGGATAGGAGGCACGCTTGAAAAGCACTGGGGCACACCTCGGTTTAATATCTTCGTGTTGACGGGCGTAGTACTCACCATTGTTTACGGCTTCATTGTATATTTTGCAACGGGAGTCAGCTATCAGGTGGATGCGTATTATATCTATATGTCCATGTTTTTCTCATTTGCAACTCTGTTTCCCGATATGCAGGTGCTGTTTTTCTTCATCATTCCCATGAAGATAAAATGGCTCGCGTATATCGATGCGCTGTATTTCCTGCTTGCAATCTTCACAACAAGCTTCCCGCTTAATCTTCTGCCCCTTGTCGCGATGCTCAACTACTTCATCTTCTTCGGCGAAAGCCTGCTTTCCGCCATAACGAGAAGAAGCGGAAAATACTCAAAGAGCACCGTTAACTTCAAGCGTGAGGTTAAGAAGATTAATAAAGACGAGGCAAAGATGCCTTATACGAGAAAATGCGCGGTCTGCGGCAGAACGGACACCGATTTCCCCGAGCTTGAGTTCAGATACTGCTCAAGGTGCGCGGGCTACCATTGCTTCTGTCAGGACCATATAAACAGCCACGTTCACTTCACGGAGTAAGAATGTCATATAAGATTACGAAAAAAACTATGCCCGCTTTTATAACGGGCATATATATTGCCCTCATGCTGACGGTGTTTCTGCTGTGGTTTGACG
>JAZLFI010000104.1:0-1738 GCA_045615725.1 Oscillospiraceae bacterium | reverse complement strand
TCCCTGCCATTCCACGGTTATCATCTGGTAGCGTTTACACGGTCTGACACCGGAAAGTGAAAGGCAGCCTTCTTCGGTATCGTACTCCCCGCTCTTTTTAGTTATTACCGGGTTGAGCATAGTATGAATCTCGCCGCCATCCACGTAAACGATTATGGCTTTCGGGGCTCCTATCATGTTGGCAGCCATGCCAACGCAGCGGTCCAGGTTTGCAGCCAGTGTGTCGCGAAGGTCTCTTGCGACACCAAGGTCTGCAAAGGTTGCCGGCGCTGCCTTGCGTGCGAGAAGCATAGGGTCATGACAGATTGGTTTTATCATTGTAATCCACCTTATAAACTATAGTTCTAACATATAAAATATCACATTTGCTTGTATTAATAAAACTGATGGCTTATACTATAAGCAATTACACACCGATTTGGTAGGTTGCACGCAAACGCAAGCGCGCCAGTGCAGTGCGAAAGCCGGTGCGAGAGTTCGGTCTAGTGCGAATTCGGTATCAGGTGCGTTTCCCCTATGCGGCGCCAGTGCGGAAACTCGGAATGATACGCAAATGCGGGTGTCAAAAACCGAATCGGGCGCGGAAGCCGGTGCGAGAGTTCTGCGCGAAAACAAACGCAAGCGCGCGGGTGCAGTGCAAAAGCCACTGCGGGAACTCGGCAAGCTCGCAAGCGCGGATTGGATTCCCGATGCGGGAGTTCAGAGTGATACGCGACTGCGGCCGGCAAGGCGCCCGCTCGGGGTTATACATTATTTCAGGAGTAAAGCTTATGGGAAAGATTATAGCTATTTGCAAAAGTGATGAAAAAGGAACAGCGAAGTATGAGATTCCGGAGGGAATCCTCGTTGAGGAATGGGGTCTTGAGGAAGATGCCCATGCAGGCAAGTGGCACCGCCAGGTGAGCCTGCTGGCGCTTGAGCAGATAGAAGATTTCCGTGCCAGAGGAGCAGATGTTGAATTTGGCGCCTTCGGTGAGAACCTTGTAGTTGAGGGATTTGACTTAAAGAGCCTTCCGATTGGCACGCGCTTTACGGTCGGAGATGACATTCTCCTGGAACTTACACAGATCGGTAAACAGTGCCATTCCCATTGTGCCATCTATGCATCTGTCGGGGATTGCATTATGCCGCGCGAGGGCGTGTTCACACGCGTGCTGAAGGGCGGCACAGTTAAAGTCGGCGACGCAATTGAAATAACGGAATAATTAAAAGCCACTCGAAAGAGTGGCTTTTTTCTTTAGCTTATGAAGTTTGTAAATTTGCGTTCGCCGACATCTGCTTTTTCTATGCCTGCAGCCTTGCCTGCTTCAATACATTTTAGAAGATATGCCATGTTGGCAGCGAGCTTGCGCATGATGAAAAGGCCTTCTTCGTCCTTTTCCACCTCTTCTGCTGTTCTGCCGTGAACGTTGTTCCAGTAGCAGGAAGATACGACAGGCATCTCGTTTATAGTGAGGTACTTGTTAAGCTGATCAAATGTAGCTGTTGTACCTCCACGACGTGCAGATGTAATAACTGCACCAGGCTTGCCCTTGAGCTTGGCGCCTGCGGAATAGAAAAGTCTGTCCATGAATGATGTAATGGCACCGGATGCAGCGGCATAATGTACAGGTGTGCCGAAGATGAATCCATCGTATTCATCAAGCTTCTCTGCAACATAATTTACCATGTCATCATATGTGCACTCGTTTGCAACGGCGCAATAGCCGCATGCTTTGCAGCCTGCGATTGGCTTGTT
>JAZLFI010000103.1:0-1785 GCA_045615725.1 Oscillospiraceae bacterium | reverse complement strand
TCGATTGCGATAACCTTTTCCTCGGTATCGGAAATGAGTTCCTTCTTTGCTTCGGGAACGGTCATGTCGGCGATGGAGATGGTGATTGCACCCTTGGTGGAGTACTTATAGCCCATTGCCTTGATGCTGTCCAGAACTTCTGCGGAAATGGTGAATCCGTGCTTCTTGATGCAGCGGTCGATGATATCACCAAGCTGCTTCTTGCCGACCTGGAAGCCGATTTCATGCTCGAATGCGTGTTCGGGGTCGGTACGGTCAACATAGCCTAGATCCTGAGGAATGTTTTCGTTGAAGATGATACGACCGACGGTGCTTTCGATGATCTTCGTCTTCTCAACGCCGTCAAAGCTCTTGCTTACGCGGACGAGGATAGGAGCATGGAGTCCGATTTCGCCGTGGCTGTAAGCCATAATTGCCTCGGAAGAGTCGCGGTAGATGTTAACGGGCTTATAGGAAGGAGGAACAAGTCCCTCTGCCTTTGCCTTTTCTTCTGCTGCAACGAACTCGTCACCGTCTACCAGCTCGCCGACGGGAAGGTCGGTGCCGCCTGCCGCGGTAACGAATACGGTCTCTGCACCCTTCTCTGCCTTACCGATGCGCTTCATGGTCAGGTAGTAGGAGCCGAGAATCATATCCTGGGTAGGAACGGTTACGGGGTGGCCGTCCTGAGGACGGAGCAGGTTATTTGCAGAGAGCATGAGGATTCGTGCTTCTGCCTGTGCCTCTGCGGACAGAGGTACGTGAATTGCCATCTGGTCGCCGTCGAAGTCGGCGTTATATGCGGTACATACCAGAGGATGAAGCTTAAGTGCGCGACCCTCGACAAGGATAGGCTCGAATGCCTGAATACCGAGTCTGTGAAGGGTGGGTGCACGGTTGAGCAGTACGGGGTGCTCTTTGATAACAACCTCGAGTGCATCCCATACTTCGGTACGCTGCTTGTCAACCATTTTCTTGGCGGACTTGATGTTGTTTGCAACACCGTCCTCAACAAGCTTCTTCATAACGAAGGGTCGGAACAGTTCGATTGCCATTTCCTTGGGAACACCGCACTGGTAAATCTTAAGGTCAGGACCGACAACGATAACGGAACGGCCGGAATAGTCAACACGCTTGCCGAGGAGGTTCTGACGGAAACGTCCCTGCTTGCCCTTGAGCATATCGCTCAGGGACTTGAGTGCGCGGGAGTTTGCGCCGGTAACCGCTCTGCCGCGGCGACCGTTATCGATAAGTGCGTCAACAGCTTCCTGAAGCATGCGCTTCTCGTTGCGGACGATGATATCGGGAGCCTTAAGCTGAATGAGTCTCTTAAGACGGTTGTTGCGGTTTATGACGCGGCGGTACAGGTCGTTGAGGTCGCTTGTTGCGAAACGTCCGCCGTCAAGCTGTACCATGGGGCGAATCTCAGGCGGAATGACGGGCAGAATGTCAATAATCATCCACTCGGGCTTATTGCCGGACTGGCGGAATGCCTCGACAACCTCGAGACGCTTGACAATCTTTGCCTTCTTCTGGCCGGAAGCGGTCTCCAGCTCTTCTCTCAGCTCTGCGGAGAGCTTCTCGCAGTCAACCTGCTGGAGGAGCTTCTTGATAGCTTCTGCGCCCATGCCGGCATCGAAATCGTCCTCATACTTTTCGCGCATATCGCGATACTCTTTTTCGGTGAGTATCTGGCACTTCTCAAGAGGAGTGAAGCCGGGGTCGGTTACTATATAATTTGCAAAGTACAGTACCTTTTCGAGCACTCTGGGAGTGAGGTCAAGGAGCAGACCCATGCGGCTGGGG
>JAZLFI010000102.1:0-6441 GCA_045615725.1 Oscillospiraceae bacterium | reverse complement strand
GGAAAGCTTTGCGTCGTTATCGGTCGCAGTCTCGTTGCGGGCAAGCCAGTATCCATGATGCTTCAGGCAAAAAACGCGACGGTCATTATGTGCCACTCAAAGACCGAAAATCTTAATGAGCTTTGCAAAAAGGCAGACCTTATCGTCTGCGCGGTCGGCAAGGCGGGTTTTCTTGATGAAAGCTTTGCAAGCCCTGAACAGACCGTTATTGACATCGGTATAAACCGCAATGCAGAAGGCAAAATGTGCGGCGATGCCGATTTTGAAAAGCTGTCGCAAATCGTCAGGGCCATCACACCCGTTCCGGGCGGTGTAGGCCGCATAACCTCAAGCGTTCTGGTAAAACACCTTGTTGAAGCTGCCGAGAAATCGGCTGAATAATATAATAAAATGTCAGAGTAGGATTCAGCGCGTTAAGTGCCGTGAGATGGGAGTTGCTCACGGACGAAGCACCATTCGGTGCGCGGTGCTGTCTCCGCATCCGCTGCCACTTTAAGGTGAATATGCCTTTCGTGGCAACTGTCACGAAAGGAGAATAATACTTGAAAACAAAACAGATGACTACCGATGCCATCCTTGCCGCAATGTGTGCGGTGCTCGGGATGATATCGCTGGACTTCGGAAATCTCAAGATTACCTTTGAGACTCTTCCGATTATTATCGGTGCCCTGTTATTCGGCCCGCTTGACGGCTTTGCCATCGGCGGCATAGGGGCACTGACCTATCAGCTTCTTCGCTACGGAGTTTCAATCACCACCGCGCTGTGGATTCTTCCCTATGCGCTCTGCGGACTTATTGTCGGCGCGTACTCAAAGAAAAACGGCTCTGAGCTCAATCAGAAAAAGCTGTGCATTATCATAGTCGTTTCAGAGCTTATGGTTACTCTTCTCAACACGGGAGTAATGTACATAGACAGCAAAGTCTACGGCTATTATAACTTCGCCTATATCTTCGGCACATTCGTGCTCAGAATTGTCATAAGCATAGCCAAATCCTTTGTATTTACCGCAGTCGTGCCCGTATTACTGAAGCCTGTAAAAAACGCACTTCATTAGAAGTGCGTTTTTCTTATGCCATTATTTCTCTGAGCTTTTCCCTATCCGCTATGCGGATTTTTTTATTGTCCTTTTCAATAGCGCCTGAGTCAACAAGTGCCTCCATGGCGCGATAAAGCGACGCGCGTGATATATTCAGCTCTGCCGCAAACTGAGTCATGTTGATAGGATGCTCGACAAAGCCTGTCTCGGATGCATTATCGGCAAAAAAGCTTGCAAGGCGCTGTTCCGCCGTTCCGCCACTGAGGAAATAGAGTTTCCTGTTCAGAAACAGTATCTGCTCAGAAAGATAGCGGATATAGTTTTCGGCAAGGCGGTGGTCACGCTCGATACCGCGGCTTATAAGACGCTGGGAAAAGAATATTACTCTGCAAGGCTCCAAAGCTCTAAGCTCGGTAACATATTCCCTCTCGTTATTAAACAGTGCCGCCGCTCCGAATATTGAGCCACGCCTCAACGTATTAATGATTATCGAATGCCCGTCCGCAAGTTCCTTAAATACACGCACCGAGCCTTCAAGAATAATACCGATACTGCGGCTGTAATTATTCTGACTGTAGATTACCTCGCCCTTTTCGTAGCTTTTCATATCGCAGTCCGTTCCCAGTGCCATTTTATAGAGCACCGACTCTGCCGTTCCGTGGAACAGCTTCGTGTGCATTATAAGTTCTGTATCTTCTGATGTAAGCTTCATATGCACTCCTCGCCAGCGTCTCATTTGAGACAATTATTAAGTTAATTTTACAACAAAAAGCCCCAATGTCAAGTATTTTTAAATAATCTCATTTTTGTCAATATTCGTCATAGTGTTAAGTAGATATCAATATTGGACAATTAATTGTCATGCTGGTAATTTTTCGGATAAATTTCTTAGATTTGTACGTAAATTGCCGCAAAAAGTTCGATTTTTCACTGACAATTAATTATTCCGTTATTGTTTATTTATTTTTCGTAAATCAGTATAAATTAACAAAAAAATAACTTTGCTTTACTTTTGCATTTTAAAGTGATTTACTTTTCATATAGTTAAAGTGCTAATGAGCGTTTCGCTATAAACAAGGAAAGAAAGGATGATTTGATTGGTAAACGTAGATTACAAGTTCATCGACTCAGTACTCGAAAAGCACGGATGCAGCAAGACCATGACAATTGCAATATTGCAGGATGTCCAGAAGGAATACAGCTTCCTTCCCAAGGACGCTCTTATATATATTGCCGAGAAGCTCGGAACAAGCGAAGCTTCCCTGTACGGTGTTGCAACATTCTATGAAAACTTCTCCCTTAACGAAAAGGGCAAGTACATAATTAAGTGCTGCAACGGCACTGCATGCCACGTCAGCAAGTCCGACGATGTTCAGGAAGCTCTCTACGAAGCAACCGGCATGAGCCCCGAGGACCACATGTCCAAGGATGGTCTGTTCACCATCGAAAGAGTTGCATGTCTCGGCGCTTGCGGTCTTGCACCCGTATGCACTGTTAACGGTGCTGTACATGCACAGATGTCCCCCGATAAGATTCGCAGACTTATCTCTGAATTAAAGGAGGCTGAAGGAGTATGAAATTAGATTCACGCGAAGCACTGTCTTCCTACCGCGAAGAGTGTAAGAAAGCTCTTGCAGCTCAGAAAAAGAAAATTCTCGTATGCGGCGGCTCCGGCTGTACCGCAAGCGGTTCCGCAGATGTTTACGAAGCATTCAAGAAAGTTATGGCCGATAAGGGCATCGACGTTCAGGTTTCCATGGACGGTCATGTTGACCACAGCGAAATCGTCGGTCTCTCCCATAGCGGCTGCCACGGTCTGTGCGCACTTTCTACTCTGATTCGCATCGAGCCCGAAGGCCTGCTTTACATTAAGGTTAAGCCTGAGGATTGCGAAGAAATCGTTGAAGAAACCATTCTCAACGGTAACGTAATTGACCGCCTTGTTTACCACGACGAAAACAAAACCGCTATTGCGAAGCAGGAGGACATCCCCTTCTTCAAGCAGCAGACCAAGATTGTTCTCGACAAGTGCGGCAAGATTGACGCAGAGTCCATCGAAGAGTACATCGCTGTCGGCGGTTACTCCGCAGTTGAAAAGGCTCTGTTTGAGATGAGCCCCGAGCAGATTATCCAGGAAGTTACCGATTCCGGTCTCCGCGGCCGCGGCGGTGCAGGCTTCCCTGCCGGCAAGAAGTGGTCTCAGGTTGCAGCTCACACCGAAGCTCCCGTTAAGTACGTCGTATGTAACGGCGACGAGGGCGACCCCGGCGCATTCATGGACTGCTCCATTATGGAAGGCGAACCCCATCAGATGATTGAGGGTATGATTATAGCCGCAATCGCATGCGGTGCAGAACAGGGTTACATCTACGTTCGTGCAGAGTACCCCATGGCTGTCAAGAGACTTTCTCTCGCAATTCAGGCAGCTGAAGACAAGGGTCTGCTTGGCGAAAACATCCTCGGCTCCGGCAAGAACTTCACTCTCCGCCTCAACTGCGGCGCAGGCGCATTTGTCTGCGGTGAAGGTTCTGCAATGCAGGCTTCCATCGAAGGCAAGCGCGGTATGCCTCGCACCAAGCCTCCCAGAAGCGTTGACCAGGGTCTGTTTGACGCTCCCACTTCTCTTAACAACGTAGAAACCTATGCAAACGTTCCCCTCATCATCAACAACGGTGCTGCATGGTACGCAGGTATCGGCAGTGAAGGCAACACCGGCACAAAGGCATTCTCCCTCGCAGGCAACATCAAGAACACCGGTCTTATCGAAGTTCCCATGGGAACCACTCTCCGCGATATTATCTTCAATATCGGCGGCGGTGTTAAGAGCGGCGAATTCAAGGCTGTTCAGGTCGGCGGCCCCGCAGGCTGCTGCCTCACCACCGAGCATCTCGACATTCCCATGGACTTTGACTCCACCAAGAGAATCGGCGCTATCATCGGTTCCGGCGGTCTGGTTGTTATGGGCGATGACACCTGCATGGTAGAGATTGCACGTTTCTTCACCAACTTCTCCAGAAACGAATCCTGCGGTAAATGTACCGCATGCCGCGACGGTATTCCCAAGATGCTCGCAATCCTTGAGGGAATCACCCACGGCAATGGCAAGGTTGAAGACATTGAGATGCTTCAGGAGCTCTCCAATGTTATTAAGAGCTGCTCACTCTGCGGTCTGGGCAAAAACGCTACCAACCCCGTAACCAGCACTCTCAAGTACTTCAAGGATGAGTACATGGCTCACGTTGTTGACAAGAAGTGCCCCGCAGGCGTCTGCCGTTCACTGTGCACCATGTGGATCGATCCCGAGAAGTGCATCGGCTGTACCAAGTGTGCACGTAACTGCCCTGTCGGCGCTATCACCGGCGAGCTGAGAAAGCCGCATAGCATCGACGTTGTAAAGTGCATCAAGTGCCGTGAATGTAAGATCGGCTGCCCGAAGCAGGCAATCAAGGAGGTATGATCAGATGAAGAGAATGATTATTGACGGCGTAAGCTGTGATTTCGAGAACGAAAGAAATGTTCTTGAGGTTGCTCGCCATAACAACATCGACATCCCTAACCTTTGCTACTGTGAAAATCTTTCCATATACGGCGGCTGCCGTCTGTGTGTTGTAGAAAATGAGCGTGGCGGCATCGAAGCCAGCTGCACCATGGTTCCCAAAGACGGCATGGTCGTTAAGACCAACTCCGCAAAGCTCCGCAAGCATCGCCAGATGCTCATTGAGCTCCTGCTGGCAAGCCACAGAGCAGAATGCGCTACCTGCGATAAGTCCGGCAAGTGCAAGCTTCAGGAGTACGCAAAGCGCTACGGCGTTAAGGAAGTTCGCTTCCCCGTTGAGTACTGCAAGGAGCCCGTTGACGCGTCTTCTCCCTCTATTGTTCGCGATCCCAGTAAGTGCATTCTCTGCGGCAAGTGCGTAAGAGTTTGCTCCGAGGTTCAGAACATCGGCGCTATCGACTTCTGCAACCGCGGCTTTGATACCTTTGTATCCTGCGGTCTCGGCAAACAGCTTGCAGAAACCAAGTGCGTTGGCTGCGGCCAGTGCGCAGCAGTCTGCCCCACCGGTGCTATCACCATTAAGAATGATATCCCCGATATGTGGAAGGCAATCCACGACAGCGGCAAGAAGGTCGCCGTTCAGATTGCTCCCGCAGTCCGCGTAGGTGTCGGCGAAGAGTTCGGTATCCCCGCAACTCAGCCTGTTATGGGCAAGATTACCACCGCTCTCAAGCGCATGGGTGTTGACTATGTATTCGATACCTCTCTCACCGCTGACCTTACCATTATGGAAGAGTCCGCAGAGTTCCTTGAAAAGCTTAAGAACGGCGACAAGCTTCCTATGTTCACCTCCTGCTGCCCCGGCTGGATCAAGCACGTTGAGAACACCTATCCCCACCTGATGCCTCAGGTTTCCACCTGCGGTTCTCCCATGGAGATGTTCGGTGCTCTTATCCGCAAGCAGTATCAGGATGAGGATCTCTTCTCCGTCGCTGTTATGCCCTGCACCGCAAAGAAGGCAGAAGCAAAGCGTCCCGAGCTCGTTAAGAACGGCGAACAGCTCATCGACCTCGTACTTACTTCTCAGGAACTCGTAAGAATGATTGAAGAAGCAGGTATCGACTTTGCTAAGCTTCCCGACTCCGAGCCCGATGCTCCCTTTGCTCCCTACACCGGCGCAGGCGTCATCTTCGGTGTTACCGGCGGCGTTACCGAGGCAGTAATCCGCCACGTTGTCGGCGCTACCACCGGCGAAGCAATCGCAAAGGTTGCAGAATGCGGCGTTCGCGGTCTTGACGGTATCAAGGCATTTGAAGTTTCCGCAGGCGACCTCACTCTGAAGATTGCTGTTGTCAACGGCCTCGGCAATGCTGACAAGCTCATCGAGAAGGTTGAGAAGGGCGAAGAGTTCTTCCACTTCATCGAGGTTATGGCTTGCCCCAACGGCTGCATCGGCGGCGGCGGTCAGCCCCAGAGCTGCAACAATCGCAAAGCAGAACGCAACGAAGGCCTCTTCAATGCAGACGAAGCTTGCGAGCTCCGCTCCTCAGAGCTCAACCCCGCACTTGACGACGTTTACAAGCTGCTGGGCAACGAGGTACACGAACTGCTCCATGTTCACTACCCCGCACACAACAAATAATCCAAGATAAACTAAAAGCTCCCGTCATATGACGGGAGCTTTTTTATTTACTTTCTTAAAACTATATTGTCTTTATCCTTAAATATGCTGTCTTCGGGGATTACTCCGCGGACACAGGATGTGGGATAAACGCTGGTGCGGCGGCCGAGGACTGTTCCTGGATTGAGAACGCTGTTGCAGCCGACCTCAACAAAGTCGCCCAATATTGCGCCCACCTTTTTGCGTCCCGTTTCAATCTGCTCGTCCTTATCCTTAATGACGACGAG
>JAZLFI010000101.1:0-3143 GCA_045615725.1 Oscillospiraceae bacterium | reverse complement strand
TCTGCTGGGGTCAAAGTAGTTGTAGAAGCCTGCAAGCTGGAGCGCCGGTCGATTTATATCCGCGGTAGTTAGCATCCGCGTTTCATAGTCTTTGGAGGTGCACAGCGGAAGAAGCTTATTCTCTTCCACTATGGTTTTCAGCTTTACGGAATATTTGCTGGCCATGGCTTTCTCCTTTTACTTTATTATATAAATAATATCTCAATAATATATTAACCACAAATATACGTTTTGGCAATGCTTTTTGCGGTATTATTTACATGTTTGTTGCTTTTTTGAAAATTTTTCTTGCATTTAGTGAGCGTATCTGTTATTATTAAAAAGCTGTTCACCAGCTAAACACAAGCAAGGAGGTGCTTCAACTAATGGCAAAATGTCAGTTTTGCGACAAGGGTGTAACCTTTGGTATTCAGGTTTCCCACTCCCACAGACGTTCTAACCGTACTTGGAAGCCCAATGTGAAGCGCGTCAAGGCCATTGTGGACGGTAGTCCCAAGCACGTTTACGCATGCACTCGCTGCCTGCGCAGCGGCAAGGTCACCCGCGCTGTGTAATAGTTTAATATTACCCGAAACAAGCTCGCCCAACGGCGAGCTTTTTTCGTTGTCGCGCGAAGCGCGACGCTCTTCCTGCAAAAAACCCGAAGGATGCTTAGTCCTTCGGGTTTAATATTATTTCTTTCTCTTTCCGAAAATGTTGCTTTTTACCTCGATGGTTTCGCCCATGGTTTCGGCAAACTGCTTAAGCTGTTCCTTCTGAGCTGCGGTCATGTTTTTCGGAACTGCTACGCGGACGGAAACGAACTGGTCGCCTCGTCCCGAGCCGTGGAGATAAGGAATGCCCTTGCCTCTTATGCGGAACACAGAACCGGTCTGAGTGCCCTCGGGAATGGTGAGCTTAACCTTTCCGTCAAGGGTGGGGACTTCAATTTCATCGCCCAGAGCAGCCTGTGCAAAGGAAATATCCTGGTCAAGGTAAACAGATGTTCCCTCGCGCTCAAAGCGTGCATGGGGCTGTACAATGACCGTTACGAGGATATCGCCCGCAGGTCCGCCGTTTACGCCCACATTGCCCAGACCGCGCAGGGAGATGGTCTGGCCGTCGTCAATGCCCTGAGGAACGCCGACGGTGACCTTGTGCTGACGGCGGATACTGCCCATACCGCGGCAGTTATTACACGGAGTGTGGACAATCTTGCCCTTGCCGCCGCACTTCTTGCAGGGACCGTTGGACTGAACCATACCAAAGGGTGTGCGCTGGGTGGTTTTTACGACACCCGAGCCCTTACAGTCGGGGCACACCTCTGCGGTTGTGCCTGCGGCACAGCCCGAACCCTTACAGTCGGGACATTCTTCAACGCGGGTAATGTTGAGCTCTTTCTTGGTGCCGAATGCGGCTTCCTCGAATTTTATGTTTAAGGTTGCGCGTATGCTGCTTCCCTTCTGGGGTGCATTACTGCGTGCGGCACCGCCGCCGAAGCCGCCAAAACCGCCGAAGCCGCCGAATATGTCGCCGAATATATCTCCAAAGTCGCCAAAGCCGCCAAAGCCGCCGAAGCCCTGGTTGGGATCGAAGGCCGCATGACCGTACTGGTCATACTTTGCACGCTTATCCGAGTCGGAAAGGATTTCGTAAGCTTCGTTTATTTCCTTAAACCTTGCTTCACATTCCGCGTCGCCGGGGTGCAGGTCGGGGTGGTTTGCCTTGGCAAGCTTTCTGTATGCTTTTTTAAGTTCGTCCTCGCTTGCGCTTTTTTCAACGCCAAGGACCTCATAGTAATCTCTTTTATCTGCCATAAAGCACTACCTCAAATATACCTCAAATGTGGGCGCACATGGTGCGCCCACATTTTATTGAGTTTTGGAAAGTATTATTTGTCGTCGTCAACTACGGTGTAGTCTGCATCGTAGTAGTCCTGACCGTTGCCGCAGTCGCCGCCGCAGTTGGGGTCACAGCCGCCAGCCTGGCTGGGGTCGAAGCCTGCTGCCTGTGCCGCCTGATAGAGCTTGCCGAATACGTCGGTCAGCTCCTGATTTGCCTTCTTGATGCTCTCGGTATCGGTGCCGGTAAGTGCGGTCTTAAGTGCGGAGAGTTTCTCCTCAATCTCGCCCTTAACCTCTGCGGGAACCTGATCGCCCATCTCAGAGAGGGTCTGCTCGGTCTGGTAAACGAGCTGGTCGCCCTGATTACGGACATCAATCTCTTCCTTGCGCTTTGCATCTTCTGCTGCGTACATCTCAGCTTCCTTGACAGCCTTGTCGATGTCATCCTGAGACATGTTGGTGGAGGAAGTGATGGTGATGTGCTGCTCCTTGCCGGTGCCCATATCTTTTGCGGATACATTTACGATGCCGTTTGCGTCAATATCGAAGGTAACCTCAATCTGAGGAACGCCGCGGCGTGCGGGTGCAATACCGTCAAGATTGAAGCGGCCGAGGCTCTTATTGTACTGAGCCATCTCGCGCTCGCCCTGCAAGACGTTAATTTCAACGGAGGTCTGGTTGTCGGCTGCGGTGGAGAAAATCTGGCTCTTCTTGGTGGGGATGGTGGTGTTGCGCTCGATGAGCTTGGTGCATACGCCGCCGAGAGTCTCAATACCGAGGGACAGAGGAGTTACGTCCAGAAGCAGGATGCCCTCAACGTCGCCGCCGAGAACGCCGCCCTGAATTGCTGCGCCGATTGCAACACATTCGTCGGGGTTGATGCCCTTGAAGCCTTCCTTGCCGGTGAGGGTCTTGACCATTTCCTGAACTGCGGGAATACGGGAAGAACCGCCAACCATGAGGACCTTATTGATTTCGCCTGCAGAAAGACCGGAGTCGGAAAGAGCCTGCTTTACGGGGCCCATGGTCTTCTCTACGAGGTGGTGAGTCAGCTCGTTGAACTTTGCGCGGGAGAGAGTTACGTCGAGGTGCTTGGGGCCGGTTGCATCAGCGGTAATGTAAGGCAGGTTGATGTTGGAGGTGGTAACACCGGAAAGCTCAATCTTCGCCTTCTCTGCCGCTTCGCGCAGACGCTGCATTGCGACCTTGTCGCCGGAAAGGTCAATGCCCTCTGCCTTCTTGAACTCTTCAACAAGATACTTGGTAATGCATGCGTCGAAGTCGTCGCCGCCGAGACGGTTGTTGCCTGCGGTTGCAAGA
>JAZLFI010000100.1:0-5098 GCA_045615725.1 Oscillospiraceae bacterium | reverse complement strand
ATTTATGATTGCTTTCTAGCTCTCAAAGAAATTTTTATAGTCTTTTCAGACTTTAAAGAACCCTTTTCTGGTGCTTATTTTAGCATAAGCTTTGTTCTTACATTGTTTAATTTTCAAGGTACACTTTTTTGCTCGCCGCCTAAGTGGTGAGCTTTTTAACTTTAGCACATTACGAGGTTCATGTCAAGAACTTTTTTCAAATTCTTTCGAATTTTTTCAGTTGTTCAAAACCGCACTCATATCATCCCAAAGTGCTTTGCTAGAATACCACTCATTTCGCCCTTTGTCAACACTTTTCAGACGTTTTTTTGTGGTTTTTTTGAAGTAATTTTGTAGCTTCTAAATCTTGTGTTTTTTGCCTCTTTTATACACAAAATTTAGCCCGCCATTTTTAGAAACGGCGGGCTGAAAATGCATTGTTTGAGTGTGTTCTTATTTTAATATTGTAAGCTTAAGCTCACCGAGCACAGGAAGAGGCTTCTGCTTATCTGCGACTGCTGCTCTTGCGCCGATAATTGCAAGCACAAAGAACATTATGTTTGTTGCTTTCTTAAGCGCGTTGCCGATTACGGGTATTTTATTCTTATAGAATATTGAAGAAAGAACCTCTGCGCCAAACAGTACACACGCCTGATTTGCATGGTATCTGATAAGCTCAGAGTCCTTGCCCTTTACAAAATAGGTGTAAAGGAATGCAGGTCCAATATAGCTTGCAGCCGCTATCCAGGGAGTGTTGTCATGGGGCAGTGCCTGGTATTCACCGGACTCATCGTCCTTCTTCATCTGACCCATAACCTCCTGCATTGCATTTATATAAGGATTATCCTTGAGGAATTCGGGGATTATGCTGTCATCACCTTCGGGCTTCCAGCCGCAGGCAATACACATCTTGCCGCCTTCGGGTATGTAATTTCCGCATTTAGGGCACTTATTCATAGTAAGATTCCTTTCCGTCTGTCTATGTAGCGGCCAAAGCCGCAGGCTTATAGCATTATTTTACGATGTCTGAGCCTTCAAGTCAAGCGCAAAAGCGATGACTGCCTATCACCAGCAGAAGCGGTCTTGACCATATCCAACTGCTTGTGGCGGTTGCAGGATTAAAGTAGTATATCGCTCCCCCTGTGGGGTCTGAGCCTGCCAGAGCCTCTCTCGCGGCTCTGTAAGCGCTGTCGGATACGGGTTGGTTAAACTGGCCGTCATACAGGCATGAGAATGCTCCCGACTGATATATGACACCCGAAAGGCTGTTGGGAAACGACGGGTGGTCGATGCGGTTTAACACCACCGCACCAACGGCGACCTGACCGATATACGGCTCTCCCCTCGCCTCGGCGGAAATGAGACGGGCAAGCAGGTAGACATCCCCGTTTGAAGAACTTGAGGAGGAGCTTGTACCTGCGTAGATGCCCAGCGCGGCAAGAGTCTGACTTCCCACCTTGCCGTCAACTGTCAGCCCGTTTTTGCTTTGGAACCAGCGGACCGCCTTTTCGGTGCGGCTTCCGAATATTCCGTCCACCTCGCCCGCATAATAACCCCAGCTTTTAAGTCTGCGCTGTATTTCCTGCACCGTTGACCCCTGCGAGCCCACTTTATATGAATCGGCTCCGGCGGATTGAGCCAGCGCAATAATAAGTATGTTGACCGTGAAAAGCAGAACTATTGCAAGCACAAGCTTTTTTCTTTTTGTACTCAAAAAAATCACTCCAAAACATTGTTTTGGAGTAGTCTATGCGATAAAACGTAAAAAAATACACCCGAGCAAAAGCTCGGGTGTATTAGTGCTTAGATAATTACTTGAACTCGTACTGGAACTTGATGATGTGGCGGGGGCAGATGTCTGCGCAGTGGCCGCAGTGTACGCACTTGGAAACGTCAATGCGAGCCAGGTTGTCCTTGACGACGATTGCGTCGGAGGGGCATTCCTTCATGCACTTCATGCAGCCGATACAGCCTGCATCACAAATCTTGTTAAGCTGTGCGCCCTTATCCATGCTGTTGCATGCAACCATAACAGGCTGATCATAAGGAACGAGCTTTACGAGCTTCTTGGGGCAAACATCAACACAGCTGCCGCAGCCGACACACTTTTCGCGGTCAACCTTAGCGACACCGTTTACGATGTTCATTGCACCGAACTGGCAAGCGTTTACGCAGTTGCCGAGACCGATACATGCAAAGCGGCAGTCCTTGTTGCTCTTACCGCCGAACAGCATAGCTGCCTGGCAGTTCTGGGGTCCCTTGTAGTTGAAGCGCTTGAGAGCAACGCCGTCAGCGCCGGAGCAAGGAACGAATGCAACCATCTTGACTGCATCGCCTGCGGAAACGCCCATGATTTCGCCGATTTTTTCTGCTGCCTCAGGACCTGCGGCAACACACTTGTTGACAGGTGCTTCGCCTGCGGCAACAGCAGCAGCGTAACCGTCACAGCCGGGGAAACCGCAGCCGCCGCAGTTTGCGCCTGCGAGACATTCGCGGACTGCTTCCTGCTTGGGGTCTACTTCAACATAGAATATCTTGGAGGCGAATGCAAGTATTGCACCGAAAACAGCGCCGAGAACGCCGAGAACGATAACAGCAAATATAATAGAATTCATATCATCGCCCTCCTAATTAAAATATCTTCATACCGCTGAAGCCCATGAAGGCCAGAGCAAGCAGAGCTGCCGTTACGAGGCAGATGGGGAAGCCCTCAAAGCTTTCGGGATACTCTGCAAAGTTGACGCGCTCACGAACAGAAGCGAAGAGAACGATTGCGAGCATGAAGCCGAGGCCGCCGGTAATGCCGTAAACGGTGGATTCGATGAAGTTGTAATTGTTCTGAACGTTCAGAAGAACAACACCAAGAACTGCACAGTTGGTAGTGATAAGGGGCAGATAAATACCCAGTGCAGAGTAGAGAGAAGGAACGGACTTCTTCAGGAACATCTCAACAAACTGTACGAGTGCTGCGATAACCAGAATGAAGGTAAGAGTCTGGAGGAAGCCCAGGTTCAGGGGCATCAGAACATATTCATTTACAACCCAGCAGATTGCGGATGCAAGACCCATAACGAAGGTAACTGCAAGACCCATGCCGACTGCGGTGTCGACCTTGCTCGAGCAGCCCAGGAAGGGGCAGCAGCCCAGGAACTGAGAGAAAATGAAGTTGTTAATAAGAATGGCGCCCAGAGAAATGGAAAGAATACTTGTAAGCATTATTTAGTTTCCTCCTTCTCTTTCTTTTCTGCTGACTTGCGCAGTACATACTGCATTGCAGCAATCAGGCAGCCCAGGGTAAGGAAGCCGCCGAAGGGCATGGTGAGAATAAGTGCACCCTGGAAATTCTGACCGAACAGAGCGATACCGTCGCCGCCGTTGAGGATGCCGCCGCCGAAAGTGCCCTTACCAAGCAGCTCACGGATGATACACATAACACAGAGAACGATTGTGTAGCCGAGGCCCTGGAAGATGCCGTCCAATGCGGAAGCTGCGACTGACTGCTTAGCTGCAAAAGCTTCGGCACGGCCGATGATGATGCAGTTAACAACGATCAGGGGAATGAAAACGCCCAGTGATTCGCTCAGTGCGGGGATATATGCCTGGAGAACCAGGTCAACGATTGTAACGAAGCCTGCGATGATAACAACGAATATTGCTATACGGATATCGTTGGGGATTATCTTACGCAGAGCGGAAATAACGATGTTGCAGCAGGTCAGTATTACCAGAACGGAAATGCCCATGCCGATGCCGTTGAAGAGGCTGGTGGTGATTGCCATTGTGGAACACATACCGAGAAGCTGAACAAGAACGGGGTTATTGGTAACAAGGCCGTCCTTCAGCTGTTTTTTAACATTCATTTCAGACTACCTCCTTAACCCAGTGTTGATACGTACTCAATTGCCGCTGCGGCAGAATGAGTAACAGCTTTTGAAGTGATGGTTGCACCGGTGATTGCAGCAACCTCACCGCCCTCTTTTTCAATGAGAACAGTGTTTGCGTCCTTGCCGGGGAAGCGCTCTCTGAAGTAATCCTTGCTTGCTTCAGCGCCGAGGCCGGAGGTCTCACTGGAGCTGATGATGGAGATGCCGGTGCAGGTCAGGCTTGCCTTGTCAACGCCGACTGCCATAGTGATGGTGCCCTGCGAGCCGGAAACATCTGCCTGAACAACATATACGCTGCCGTCCTTTGCAGGAACAACAGAAGTGATTTTGCCGCCTTCAAAGGTTGCATCATCGGGAGCAACAGCAGCATCGAGGTCGAGCTCGGCATCGGTAACTGCCGCGAATGCATCAAGCTGCTTCTGCTGAGCATATGCGGTGATATTGGGCTCGGTGACTACATAAACCGCACCGAGAACACCTGCAACAACAGCAGATACGAGGAAAAGGATCAGTGCAAGCTTTAAAATCTTATTCATTATGCCTTTGCCTCCTTTGCTGCCTTCTTAGCCGCTTTGAGGTCTTCCTTGGTAACACCGAACTGGCGGCCGTGGGTGCCCTTATCAATTGCCCATGCGCACAGGTTCATGATGAGGATTGCATAGGAAACGCCTTCGGGGTAGGAGCCGAAATAGCGGATGAGAACAGTCAGAGCGCCGCAGCCGAAGCCGTAGAGGAGCTGGCCGTTCAGGGTTACGGGGCTTGAAGAGTAGTCGGTTGCCATGAAGATAGCACCGAGGAACAGGCCGCCGGAAAGAACGTTCTTGATCATCCAGTCGCAGTTGGTGTAGCCTTCCTTACCGAAGATAAGGGTGAGGACTGCAACAGTGCCGATGAATGCTACGGGGATACGCCAGTTGATAACCTTGCGGGCAAGCAGGTAAATGCCGCCGATGAGCAGTGCGAGAACGCTGATCTCACCGATACAGCCGGGAACGTTGCCCAGGAACAGGTTAAGATTTGTGAAGTAGTCAGGCAGAGCTTCGCCGGCCTTGAGGAACTTCAGCGGGGTTGCCATGGTAGCGCCGTCGATTCCAGCATTTGCGAGAGTCTTGGGAACTGCCCATGTGGTCATAATGACAGACCAGGATGCCATCATAAAGGCACGTGCTGCCAGTGCGGGGTTCAGGAAGTTTTTGCCGAGGCCGCCGTAAAGCTGCTTAACAATAACCATGGCG
>JAZLFI010000099.1:0-1420 GCA_045615725.1 Oscillospiraceae bacterium | reverse complement strand
ATCCATGAAATGAGAATTGCATTGGGCGATACGCAAAGCGAATTTGCCGAAAGATATAACATTCCTTTTCGCACCATTCAAAACTGGGAAGCCGGTGTGCGAAAGCCCCCGGAATATGTGACTGCTCTGTTGGAAAGCCGCATACAGTCCGATCTTTTCAACCGGAAGACAAGAACGCTGCCGAAGCATGACGCACGAAAGAAGGAACTGCCTAAGAGACGCGACTACGTTGGAGCTATCTCCTGGCTAAAGGCAGTCCGGGAATGCCTCGGAGATTCCTTCGTTTTTGCTTTGGATGAAGCGCTGATGTGCCAGGGCAATTTCGGTGGGCGAAGCGACGAATATATCATATGGGGCTACGGCGACGACTCTGCATCTGACTTTAACGGAGTTGTTCTGCTCGGAAATCACATAAGCGCCTATGATATTTCAGAAAAGCACGGCCTTCGTTTTACTGCTTTTAACCGCACGATCACAGACGCCCTTGCAAATGAGGCAATTTTAGATATGCAGGGCATTACAGAAGCTCTCAGCAGATATTACTTCACCAACGGGGACAGCTTTGAGGGAATATTTGTATCCCCCGAATATCGGGAAAGATTTGCAGAGCTTGCGGATGATGCCATAAACTATTATGAGAACTGAGAGATGTTTTCATATAAAAGATAACTCCACAACTTTACGCCTAAAACAAAACAATCATGTTTTCCCAGAGACTCGTGAAAAACTCACGGGTCTCTTTTTGCGTCCAAAAATCATTTTACAGCCGCACAGCGGCAGAAAGGAATCACTATGAATTTTTACACGAACACCAACAGCACACCCGTAATCATCGGGATCGACCATGGCTACGGCAATATCAAGACGGTGCACACCTGCTTCAAGACCGGCGTGGCAGCCTATGACAAGGAGCCGACCTTCAAGAGCGATCTGCTCATTTATGAGGACCGGTTCTATCTTATCGGAGAAGATCACAAGGAATTTCTTGCGGACAAGATGATGGACGAGGATTATTATATTCTCACCCTTGCCGCTATCGGCAGGGAGCTGAATATCCGTCAGCTTTCCTCTGCCCGTGTTCATCTGGCAGTCGGTCTGCCCCTCACCTGGGTGAGCGAACAGAAGGACAAATTCCGGGCGTATCTTCTGAAAAACGAGACAGCGGATTTTAATTTCAAAGGGAAAGACTATCATGTGGAGTTTGCCGGAGCCGAGGTATTTCCGCAGGGCTTCTCTGCCGTCGCAGACAGGCTCCGCGACTTCAAGGGCGTCAATATGCTCTGCGACATCGGAAACGGCACCTCGTCGGCACAAACTTTATATCCTTCGCCCTGCCGCAAGCGGCAGGTCTCATCCATTACGTTGTGCCTCCTCTCCCCACAAAATCTTCGATTTTGCGTGGTCCCCTTTTCTCATGTAT
>JAZLFI010000098.1:0-1254 GCA_045615725.1 Oscillospiraceae bacterium | reverse complement strand
GTAGGGAACGGTCTTGACCGTTCCGAACGAGATTCCTTTATCTTTCAAGGCTTTTTGAGTTTTGCAAAAGACTAATAAAATATAATGAACAGGGAGGGCTTTTCAATGAAGGATTTTCTTACTCTTGCAAAGGAGCGCTGCTCCATACGTAAATTCACCTCCGAGCCGGTGAGCGAGGCTGACCTCGACAGGATACTCGAGGCGGGAATGGTCGCTCCGACGGCGTGCAATCTCCAACCCCAGAGGATAACGGTCATCAACACCCCGGAAATGCTGGAAAAGCTGAAAAAATGCACGGAATGTCACTTCGGTGCGCCCGTCGCGCTCCTTGTCTGCTTCAACGCGGACGAGACGTGGAAGCGCAAATACGACGGCGAGACGAGCGGCTGGGTCGATGCCTCCATCGTCACGACGCACATGATGCTCGAAGCCGCCGACCTCGGGATAGGCTCGACATGGGTCATGTGGTTCGACCCGGAGGCGGTGCGCCGTGAATTCGCGCTTGACGACGCGCTCGTGCCCGTCGCAATACTCGTCATGGGTCACGCCGCGCCCGACGCCGCGCCCGCCCCGCTGCACGAAAAATCCCGCGCTCGGTCGGAGCTTATCGGATAAGGCATAAGCATCACCCCGCACGGCGGAAAAACGCAGAATATTACGTGATTTCCCCGTAGGGGCGCGTTGCAAAATTCGGATGGTCTTCGCTGTTAAGCAGTCTCCAACCGGGATAGATGAGTCTGCAATCTGTCGTTTTCCTGCTTCATCCACCGTTTTTTCAAGTTAAACCCCAAAGCAAGAAAGAAAAGTTCTGTCCGTACGTTGGCTTTTCCTGATGTCAGAAATCTCCGGAATCCGAAATCGGTTTTGAGCAGCGCAAAGGTACCCTCTGCCTGTATCGATCTGCACAGCCTCAAATAGATGCCTTCCTCGGTTGTTACATTCGCTTCCGAGATTGCCCGGTATTGCTCAAATTGCTTTCGAATTTTCAGTTCTTTCGGCAAACCGTCCTTCGCCTTGCTGCATTGATCCCGGCAGGGACAGTCCGCACAGCTTTCACAGCGGTAATGGCTCGTCACGATCCCATTTTTCTCGCTTTCACAGTACAGCTCCAGCTTCCTGCCCTGTGCGCAAATGTAGTGATCTTCCTCGCCATCGTAAACCATGTTTCCCGCACGGCCGATTGCCGTTTGTATTTCGCTGTTTTCTTTACTTCATGGTTTTGCGGCTTGATGTAACTCTCCAGACCGTGCTTCT
>JAZLFI010000097.1:0-16470 GCA_045615725.1 Oscillospiraceae bacterium | reverse complement strand
ATATGCCGATTGAATTTGCCGGTACGGAATCCTCGGAGGTAGTCATGGGTACATTCCCCATGGATTACACCTTCGCCGAAGTCGAAGCGGCACTTGAAAAAGCATCCGAGCTCAGCCAGCTTCAGCTTGTCAGCAGAGATGATAAGCTGCACTATGTTGTTCTGATTTCGCATAAATCAGAGAAGCAAGCGGCACTTGAAGCTGTCAGAGCATACGGATTTGCGGTGGCAAGCCTGGGCGGTATGACCGGCACCCCGCAGGAAAACATTGATCTGTGCAAACAGACAGTCGAAAGACTTGAAAAGGAAAAGGTCGACGCTGATGCGGCAATAGTCGCATTTGCAGACAAGCGCGATACCCTGAAGCTCGGCGCAGATATCCTGGCAACAGATATCAGCAGAGCAGAGGCGGACGACAAGCTTTGCGGCCTTGGAAGCACATTCATCATGCAGGGCTGGATTCTGGCGAACAAGGTTCCGGAATTCGAAGAAATCTGCGAGAAGTATGATTGTGCATGGGAACTGGAAGACCCCAAGGAAGAGGAGTATCCCGATGTTCCCGTAAAACTGAGAAACAACAAATTCACAAATGCGCTTAACATGGTTACCAACATGTACAGCCTCCCGGCATATGACGGTGTTGACCCCAACCCGCTTATGGCACCGTTCTTCATCCTGTTCTTCGGACTGATGATGGCGGATATGGGTTACGGCGCATTGATGATCATCGGTGCAATAGTTGCGCTGAAGAAGATAAAGCCCCGCGAGGGTACTCTGGTATTCTGCCAGCTGCTGCTGTATGCAGGTATTTCAACCTTCATCTGCGGCGCCCTGACAGGCGGCTTGTTCGGTGACGCACTCGTTCAGCTCGGCCATGTTCTCGGTAAGCCCGAAGGCTGGGGCGAACTGCCCAGTCTCTTCACTCCCACCGGCAACACAGTCGAAGTCCTGATCGGCTCACTGGTACTCGGTCTTATCCACATGAACGTGGGTATGGTCGTCAACTTTGTGGAACGTTGGAAGCGCGGAGAGTACATGGACGCAATCTTTGAAGAGGGCGCTCTGTGGGTAACTCTCATCGGTGCAATTCTCTTTGCACTGCCGAAGCTGGTCAGCAGCGTATCACCCACTGTCGGAACAATCGGAAAGATTGTCCTCATAGTTGGCCTTGTAATGGTCTTCTACGGAGGCTCCCGTGCATCCGAGGGTGTAGGCGGAAAGATTCTCAGCATATTTGTAACTCTGTACAACCAGGCAACAGGCTGGTTCGGCGATATTCTTTCTTACTGCCGTATCATGGCTCTGATGCTTGCAGGCTCCGTCATCGCAACCGTTTTCAACACTATCGGCGGCATGACCGGAAATGTTTTCGTATATGTTATTATCTTCTTGATCGGCCACGTTCTGAACTTCCTGCTGAACCTGCTCAGCTGCTACGTACATGACCTTCGTTTGCAGTGTCTTGAGTATTTCGGCAAGTTCTATAAGGATGGCGGACGCGCATTCAACCCCATGTCAGTTAAAACAAATTATCACGATATAGAAGTTTCTAAAAACTAATTAGGAGGAAATTGAAAATGACATTAGGTCTTGGTATAGGTCTTCTTGGAGCAGGTCTCGCAGCATGTATGGCAGGCGCTGGCTCAGGTCTCGGCACAGGTTACGCAGGTGAAGCAGGCGCAGGCCTCATCACCGAAGAACCCGAAAAGTTCGGTAAAGCTCTGATTCTGCAGGTTATCCCCGGCACTCAGGGTCTGTACGGTCTGGTTGTATTCTTCGTTGCAATCATGAACATGGGTCTTCTCGACGGCACCGCAGGTGATCTCTCCGTTGCAGAAGGTCTGCAGTACTTCGCAGCTTGCCTGCCCATCGCAATCGGCGGTCTTGTTTCCGCTATCGGCCAGGGCAAGGTTGCAGCAGCATCCGTCAACCTGCTTGCTAAGAACCCCGACCACTGGGCAAAGGGCATGATCCTCTGCATCGTTGTCGAATTCTACGCAATTCTGTCCCTGCTTGCTTCCATGATGATGCTTCTCCAGATTTAATCAATACAAGAATTATTCATCAATATTTATAAAGGCAGGAACAGACTATGAAAGGTACAGAAAAAATAGTTGCCCATATTGAGAATAACGCAAAGGCAGAGGCCCAGCTTATTCTTGATAAAGCAGCCGCAAAAGCAAAGGAAATTGAAGAATCCTACAATAAGGCTGCTCAGGACGAATACTGGAACATGGTCCGTACCGGTGTTAAAGAGTGCGAAGACAGCGCTCAGCGTCTTAACCGCGTAGCTGAGATGGAAGCTAAGAAGGATATCCTTTCCCTTAAGCAGGAGATGATTTCCAAAGCCTTTGATATGGCTCAGGAAAAGCTCGCATCCATGGAGGGTCAGGAATACATAGACTTCCTCGCAAAGCTGGCAGTTGAAGCAGCAGGCGCAGGCAACGGCGAGATTGTACTCAACAGCCGTGACAAAGCCGCTGTTGGCGCACAGGTTGTAGAGCAGGCAAACGCAAAGCTCAACGGCAAAGCAGTCCTCAGTCTTTCTCAGGAAACCCGCGATATCGCAGGCGGCCTGATTCTGAAGGCAGGCGGCGTTGAGGTTAACTCCACGGTTGAGAGTCTTGTAGACTTCTACCGTTCCGAGATGTCTTCACAGCTTGCTCAGATCATGTTCGAATGATTCCCTAAAGGGAGGCAAAAAATTGGCTAATAAAAGAGACAGTAAAGAATATATTTATTTATCCACTGTTCTCCGTGCAAAGGGTGCAAAAATGCTTTCCCGCGACAAGGCAGAACGCATGCTGGATGCCCCTTCTTTCGAAGAAGCGGCAAAGATGCTGACCGAGAACGGCTATCCGGATATGTCCGCATACTCCGCAAAGCAGGTCGAGGCGGCAGTTGCTCAGCACGGTGCAAAGCTTTTCCAGTATGTTGCACAGCTGTGCCCCAGCGAGGAAGTTATTGACCTTTTCCGTATAAAGTATGATTACCACAACTTAAAGACAATTATGAAGGCAGAGGCTGCAGGCATCGAGCGCAATGACCTCCTCAGCGAAGCGGGCAGAGTTCCCGTGAAGCAGATGCTCAGCATGTATCAGGAGGAAAAGTACCTGGGACTGCCCGAGACCATGGCAAAGGCTTTGGTTGAGGCTAAAACAGTTCTGGCACACAGCGCAAACCCCCAGCAGTCGGACTTCATTCTTGACAAGGCATATTTTGAAGAGATACAGAAGCTGGCATCCAATATCGGAAGTAAGTTCATGAAGGGCTACTCCGAGCTGCTGATAGACAGTGCAAACCTCAGAAGCGCAGTACGCTCACTGAGAATGAAGAAGGACGCAGATTTCCTTAAAAACGCACTGGTTCCCGGCGGCGGTGTCGACGTAAAGCGCATTCTTGATGCGGCTTCCTCCGGCGAAGCACTTGCGGCTCTGTTCGCAAAAGGTGCACTTGCAAAGGCGGCTCCTCTCGGAGCAGCTGCAGCAGCAGGCGAACCCATGACGAATTTCGAGCTGGCATGCGACAATGCGATTACCGATTATCTCGCAGGTTCAAGTATGATTGCCTTTGGCGAAGAGCCCGTGGTTGCATACCTTTCAGCAGTGGAAACCGAAATTGCAACCGTAAGAATGATTCTTACCGGCAAGCTTTCCGGCATAAGCTCAGACACTATAAGGGAAAGGCTGCGTGATATACATGCTTAAAATTGCAGTCATCGGCGGCCGCGAGACGGTTATGGGCTTCACAGCTCTTGGCCTTGACGCTCATCCCGTTGCGGATGCAGCCGAAGCAAAACAGGTTCTCAAGACTCTCACAAGAGATAACGATGATTACGCAATCATCTATATCGAAGAAAATCTTGCTGCAGAGCTCCAGAACGAAATCGATAAATTTAAAGACAGCCCCACTCCGGCCATCATTCTCATTCCCGGCAGGGAAGGCCCCCTGGGACTTGGACAGTCGGCACTCAATGCCGCTGTTGAGCGTGCAGTAGGCACGAACATCCTTGAAAATAATTAAAAAAGAGGTATGTAAATGAGCGGAACTATAACAAAAGTATCAGGACCGCTTGTAGTTGCTGAAGGTCTTGCAGACGCAAACGTTTCCGACGTTGTCCGTGTCGGCAAGCAGCGACTTATAGGCGAAATCCTTAACATGACCGGCGACAGCGCATCCATTCAGGTTTACGAAGAGACCTCCGGTCTCGGACCCGGCGCTGTTGTTGAAAGCACGGGCATGCCCATGTCCGTTGAACTCGGACCCGGTATGCTGGATAACATTTACGACGGCATTCAGCGTCCTCTGCCCGAAATCCGCGAGATAGCAGGTTCCACCATCACCCGTGGCACCGACGTTCCCGCACTGAACCGCGAAAAGAAGTGGGACTTCGTTCCTGTTGCAAAGGTCGGCGATAAGATGACCGGCGGTGACGTATTCGGCACCGTTCAGGAAACCAGCGCTATCCTGCACAAGATTATGATTCCCCCTCAGATGAGCGGTACTATCGTATCCATCGAGTCCGGCAGCTTCACCGTTACCGATGTTGTTGCAGTTCTTGAAGACGCTTCCGGCGCACGCCACGAGCTCACCATGATGCAGAAATGGCCCGTCCGTGTAAACCGTCCCTACGACAAGAAGTACAATCCCAGCCGTCCCATGAACTCCGGACAGCGTATCATCGATACTCTGTTCCCCATCGCAAAGGGCGGTACCGCAGCAGTTCCCGGCCCCTTCGGTTCCGGTAAGACTGTTGTTCAGCACCAGCTTGCAAAGTGGTCCGACGTTGATATCGTCGTTTACATCGGCTGCGGCGAACGCGGCAACGAGATGACCGACGTTCTCATGGAGTTCCCCGAACTGAAGGACCCCAGAAACGGCGAGCCTCTGATGAAGAGAACCGTTCTTATTGCAAACACCTCCGATATGCCTGTTGCAGCTCGTGAGGCTTCCATCTACACCGGTATCACCATCGCAGAGTACTTCCGCGATATGGGCTATGACGTAGCAGTTCTTGCAGACTCCACCTCCCGTTGGGCTGAGGCTCTCCGTGAGATGTCCGGCCGTCTGGAAGAGATGCCCGGCGAAGAAGGCTACCCCGCATACCTGGCATCCCGTATTGCACAGTTCTACGAACGTGCAGGCTGCGTAGAATGCCTCGGCTCTGACGAGCGTCAGGGTTCTGTCACCGCTATCGGTGCTGTTTCACCTCCGGGCGGCGATATTTCCGAGCCTGTTTCTCAGGCAACCATGCGTATAGTCAAGGTCTTCTGGGCACTCGACTCCAGCCTTGCATATGCACGTCACTTCCCCGCAATCAACTGGCTTACCTCTTACTCCCTGTATGTTGACACCCTCGCTCCCTGGTACAACGACGAGTTCGGTGCTATCTACATGGCAAACCGCGATAAGGCAATGCACATCCTCCAGGAAGAGAGCGAACTTCAGGAAATCGTTCGCCTCGTCGGCCAGGACGCACTCAGCCCCGCTGACCGTCTGACCATGGAGACTGCTAAGATGATCCGTGAGGACTTCCTGCAGCAGAACGCATTCGTCGACGAAGACGCATACTCATCTTACGCAAAGCAGTTCAAGCTCCTCGACATGATTCTTTGCTTCGACAAGGAATGCCGCGAGGCACTTGATAAGGGCGCTTCCATGAAGGGTCTGTTCGCTATCGAAGCACGCGAGAAGATCGGCCGTGCAAAGATGGTTGCTCCCGACAAGTTCGAGGGCGAGTTCGCAGCAATCGTTGACCAGATGAAGGCTGAAATCGCAGCAGTTATCGCTGGAGGTGAGGACGCATGATTAAAGAGTATAAGACTATAAAAGAAATCGCCAGCCCTCTTATGATCGTTGATAACGTCGAAGGCGTTACCTACGACGAGCTGGCAGAGCTTGAACTCCCCAACGGCGAAGTCCGCCGCTGCAAGGTCCTCGAAGTAAACGGCGACAAGGCAGTTGTTCAGCTGTTTGAGTCCGCACAGGGCATCAACCTTGCTCAGTCAAAGGTTCGTTTCCTTGGCCATCCTCTGGAGCTGGCAGTTTCCGAGGATATGCTCGGCCGCGTATTCAACGGCATGGGCGAGCCCATTGACGGCGGTCCTGCAATCCTTGCCGAGGATCACCTCGACATCAACGGCCTCCCCATGAACCCCGCTGCACGCGCATACCCCGCAGAGTTCATCCAGACCGGTGTTTCCACCATCGACGGCCTTAACACCCTCGTTCGTGGTCAGAAGCTGCCTATCTTCTCTGCTTCCGGTCTGCCCCATGCTGCACTGGCTGCTCAGATTGCACGTCAGGCAAAGGTTCTCGGCGACGGTGAAAACTTCGCTGTTGTATTCGCAGCAGTCGGTATCACCTTCGAAGAGTCCGAATACTTCATCAACGATTTCCGCCGCACCGGCGCTATCGACAGAACTGTTGTCTTCTCCAACCTCGCACACGACCCCGCAGTTGAGCGTATCGCAACTCCGCGTATGGCTCTGACCGCTGCTGAGTACCTTGCATTCGAGAAGGACATGCAGGTTCTGGTTATCATTACCGACATTACCAACTACGCAGAGGCTCTGCGTGAGGTTTCCGCAGCTAAGAAGGAAGTTCCCGGACGCCGCGGCTACCCCGGCTACCTCTACACCGACCTTGCTACCATGTACGAACGTGCAGGCCGCCGCATCGGCAAGAAGGGCTCCATCACCATGATCCCCATCCTGACCATGCCCGAAGACGATAAGACCCACCCGATCCCTGACCTTACCGGTTACATCACTGAGGGCCAGATCATCCTCTCCCGTGACCTCCACCGCAAGGGCATCGTTCCTCCCGTTGACGTTCTTCCTTCCCTTAGCCGTCTGAAGGATAAGGGTATCGGCGAAGGCAAGACCCGTGAGGACCACGCAGGCACCATGAACCAGCTCTTCGCCGCATATTCCCGCGGCAAGGACGCAAAGGAACTCATGACCATCCTCGGCGAAGCAGCTCTGTCCGATGACGACAAGATGTTTGCGAAGTTCGCTGACGAGTTTGAAAAGCTCTACGTCAACCAGGGTAACGAAACCAATCGCTCCATTGAGGAGACTCTTGATCTCGGCTGGAAGCTTCTGAGCATGCTGCCCAGAGCAGAACTCAAGCGTATCAAGCCCGAATTGATCGAAAAATACATGAAGTGAGGGGTGAAGCTTTATGGCAGGCACCACAATAACCCCGACCAGAATGGTGCTCAAACAGCTCAAAGGCAGACTTAAGACCGCTCGCCGCGGCCATAAGCTGATGAAAGATAAGCGCGATGAGCTGATGCGCCAGTTCATGGACATAGTAAGACTCAATAAAGAGCTCCGTATCCGCGTTGAGGAAGGCCTGACAGCCGCATTCGGTTCCCTTCAGGTTGCCAGTGCAATCATGTCTCCCGAAATGCTGGAGCAGGCACTTCTGTACCCGAGACAGAGTGTTGAGCTTGATATGAGCTTCAAAAACATAATGAGCGTTAACGTGCCTCAGTACAGCTTCACAACAAAGAACAACGACCCCAGTGAGATATATCCTTACGGTTTTGCCCAGACCTCCGGCGAACTGGACGATGCACTCGACCAGCTCGCAAGAGTGTTCCAGGATATGCTTGAGCTTGCACAGGTTGAAAAGACCATGCAGCTTCTGGCAGAGGAAATCGAAAAGACCCGCCGCAGAGTTAATGCTCTGGAGTATGTCATGATTCCCGAACTGGAAGGAAATATCAAGTACATCTCAATGAAGCTTGAGGAAAATGAAAACTCCACCAAGGTACGTTTGCTGAAGGTCAAGGAAATGGTCCTTCAGAACGCCCACGATTTTAAATAATCGCAATAAAAAAATCCTGCATCGAAAGATGCAGGATTTTTTTATTACTCAATTTTTGTGCTCGTCGTTTCTTTTAATCATATTAAATTACCCGATTAAAAAATCCAAGATGTCCATTCCCGATGTGGACTGAGCCTTGTAAAGCTCAGTGTAACCGCAGTTGTCGCAGATAACTGCGGTGAATTTTTTGTTCTGAATATCAAGAATTCTTGAAAGGTTACTGCCGGTGGTCTGAATGGTATCGGCTGTAAACTGCTGACATCCGCATTTGGGGCAGATGTACTGTTTTTTCACGGTGTTACTCATGCTTAAATCCTCAATTATGGTTGTAGTAGCTGACGGCGGAGCTGGTGGTGAGGATGTAGTCACATTCCTCAGTGTCCAAATAATTAAAGAAGTCAGACGTGTTGCCGTCAACGCGGGTAATCTGAGCGAGGTTTTTAACGACGCGTGCGTTCTCGTTTATAACGTTCAGATAAGTCTGGGCAGAGTCCATATACAGCGTCTTGCCGCGGAGCATGTTGCTTGTTCCGCTTCTTGCCGCGATTACCAGCTCGCAGGCCATATATGTATCCAATACATAGTATTCCGCCTCTTCATCGTCGAGAACGACGCCGCCCCAGGCGCAGTCAATATTGCCGGAGTTGAGTTCTATGTAAGCGTCCTCTGAACGGATGGGCTGAACCTTGAGCGTCCAGCCGAGCTTTTTGCACACCAGCTTTGCAAGCTCAACGTCAAAACCCGTGTAGGCACTGCCACTGGGATAGCACATGGGGTAGGAGTTGAGGTCAACGCCAATAATGAAATCGCGGGGCTCAACATAGCCCATATCCTTGGTGGCATTTTTCTTTTTCTCAAAGTCAACCGCACCGGAGTCACCGAACCAGTCGCGGGCAAGATTGTCGATGGTGCCGTCGTATGCAAACTCTTTCAGCACCAGTCCGACGTAGTATGCGGCATTGTCGCCTGCGCGGAAGCCGATGGAATATTCCCGGTCTGTAATCTTCTTTACGACCTTATATTCGCCGCCGCTGACACCGCAGGCACAGACCGAAAGCGCCATGATGACAGCCAGAACGATGCATATTATTCTGTTTTTCATTTATATGCGCCTCCAATCTCAAAATTCATTATGTATTGATGATATATGAAAATTGTGAACAAATCAAGTGTCAATTACTGCTGAGTATTCACCTTGAATTTCGGCAGAGCCGGAAAGCGTTAAGCCGAACAGCGCACCGCGGGTGCAGAAGCTCTTTATGTTCAGCGTTCCACCCGGCTGACGGAGGGATAAAACTTTGCCCTCGCCGCAATTTAAGCTTTCATAAGCCGCGACAGCGCATGAGCCGCTGGCACAGGAGCTTTCCCACACGGTACTGCCCGTTGATGCAACGTGAACAAGTGGCCTTAAAAGTCCGTTACGGGCATTATAGAACATAAGTCCCAGCGCTTCGGTATCGAGCTGTCGGCACCATTCGGCAATGGCAGCCTCGGCAAAGTCCGCGCCTAAGCCGCCCGTAACTATGGCATGGCAGATGCCCGGCATGCGCACAACGGGGAAGGTAAAGGATTTGCCGCCATACACCAGCTCACAGTCAAAGCATGATTCGGGAAGGGGCATGCTCACCGAGCCCGTGAACTTAAGCTTATTAAGACATTCCACGGAAACGGCAAGGGGATTGTCGGCGCCCGATACCTCAAAGGTGACAGTGCTTTTGTCGGTGGGTGAGGGGAACTGCTTTGACATATACAGTGCTGCCGCCGCAATGCTTGCGTTGCCGCAAAATTCCCCGCCCATCATCTGAAGACGGAATGCACATTCGGGGTTCTCAGCACTTTCGATAAAGCCCACCTGCTCGGCATCTTTGTCGAATGCCATGAGCTTTGCCGCAACAGCGGCTTGAGACTCCCGCGGTACGGGAGTCTCTGCGATTAAAGTTATATTACCTGTCGGGTTTGTTTTGTAATACTTAATTTCCATTACGTCTGATAGTTTCTGAGGAACTGCTTTGTGCGCTCCTCGGTGGGATTGCCCAGAACCTTTTCGGGTGCACCCTGCTCAACGATAACACCGCCGTCCATGAATATGACGCGGTCGGAAACGGCTCTTGCGAATGCCATTTCGTGGGTTACGATGACCATGGTCATGTTATCCTCCGCAAGCTGTTTTATTACCTTTAAAACCTCGCCAGTGAGCTCGGGGTCAAGGGCGGAGGTGGGCTCATCGAAGAACAAAATGGTGGGGTTCATTGCAAGTGCGCGGGCTATTGCAACGCGCTGCTGCTGACCGCCGGACAGCTGGCAGGGATAAGCGTCTGCCTTGCTTTTAAGTCCCATTTTGTCGAGAAGCTCAAGGGCGTGCTTTTCGGCTTCCTCCTTGCCTTTTCCCAGCACCTTTTCCTGAGCATCGGTAAGGTTCTTCAGCACGGAATAGTGGGGGAAGAGGTTGAAGTTCTGGAAAACAAGGCCAAAATAGCTGCGCATTTTCTTGAGCTGATTCTTATCCGCATAAACGGACTTGCCCTTGCCGTCATCCTTCGCGGCATACTCGTCCATGTATATGAGGTCACCGCCGTCCATCGTTTCAAGCAGGGTCGCACAGCGCAGAAGGGTGGACTTGCCGCTGCCCGAGGGGCCTATTATGGACACAACCTCGCCCTCAGTGACGGAAAGGCTTATATCCTTGAGAACATGCAGAGTGCCGTCATTGAAGCTTTTCTGCACGTGGTTCATTTCAAACAGTTTCATTGCGGCACCTCCTTATTTATAATAATCCATACGCTTTTCAATCTTACCCATTACAAAGTCAA
Organism: Oscillospiraceae bacterium; assembly: GCA_045615725.1. Taxonomy (GTDB): domain Bacteria; phylum Bacillota; class Clostridia; order Oscillospirales; family Oscillospiraceae; genus F23-B02. The sequence continues at coordinate 5,825 of JAZLFI010000097.1, read as the reverse complement.
CAATGGCATTGAATACCAGGTAGAAGACGCCTGCAACGATGAAGGGAACAAAGCTGGTCTGGGAGTTTGCAATCTGTTTGCCTATGGTGAACATTTCCTGATAGGAAACGGTGAACGCCATGGAGGTATCCTTAACAAGGGTTACAACCTCGTTGGTGATGCTGGGCATGATGCGCTTTATAACCTGAGGCAGAATGATGTGGATAAAGGTCTGAGCTTTGGTATAGCCCAGCACCTCCGCCGCCTCATACTGACCGACGGACATGGATTCGATACCGCCGCGGTAAATCTCCGCAAAGTATGCCGCGTAGTTAATTGCAAATGCTATGACTACGGGGATAAGCTTGTTCTTGGAAACGGTCATATCGAAGAGATAGTAAGGACCGTATGTAACAGCAAGAAGCTGAAGCATAAGGGGAGTTCCGCGCAGAACGGAAATGATAAATCGTGTTACGTTTGAAACTATTTTATTCTTGCTCATTCTCAGCAGGGCGATTACCATGCCGAGGGGGAGAGAGAATATAAGCGTAAGGAAGAATATTGCGCAGGTCTTGCCCAGACCCTCGCTCATCTTCACAATCATTGTCATTAAAGTCATATATTATCCTCAACTCATTACAACTTTTAAGGGGAATCGGAGTCGTATAATACGCACACAATCCCGGAGACACAATGTGCCTCCGGGACGGGTAAATTATGTATTTACGTATTTAATTAAGGTTTGCTCAGTTGATGAACAGGAGGTTGTTTACGATGTCGGGGTAGTTTGCGGCAATCTCTGCATAAGTGCCGTTTTCAACGAGCTGTGCAACTGCGTCTTCCATCTGTGCGCAGAGTTCTTCGTCGCCTGCGCGGAATGCGATGCCGTACTGCTCAGCGCCGAGCTGTTCGTCGAGGATCGCAAAGCCTTCGTTTTCTGCTGCGTAGGAAGCTGCAACAGGCTGGTCAACGATAACAGCATCAACACTGCCGCCGCCCAGTTCGGTGAAGCAGCTCAGGAAGCTGTTGCAGGTAACCAGTTCGCCAAAGGTTGCGGAGAGGTCAGCCAGATCGCCGTCTTCAGCAAGGAGTGCCTCACCGGAGGTGCCCAGCTGAACAGCAACGGTCTTGCCTGCAAGATCCTCAGAGGACTTGATGTCGCTGCCTTCCTTAACCATGATAACCTGAGTGTTGTCATAGTAAGGAGCGGAAATAACGTAGCCTGCTTCGGTCATGCTGTCGAGAATGGTCATGCCGGACCATACGCAGTCACATTCGTTGGAATCGAGCTGAACCAGCTTTTCATCCCAGTTAACACCGAATACCTGGAAGTCCCAGCCGAGAAGGTCACATGCGGCCTTGCAGATCTCAACGTCAAAGCCGGTGTATTCGCCGTCATCGCCGAGATAGCTGAAGGGGGGATACTCGGGGTCAATGCCCATAATAAAGGTCTGCTTTGCGTTTTCGTCTGCTTTGTCATCGCTTGCAGCGCAAGCGCACAGAGCAAATACCATCATCATTGCGAGAAGTAATGCAATAAACTTTTTCATTTTATTTTCCTCCAAATGAGTTGTGTGATTACCACGTTGCTATAATAGCACATTAGCGCAGTAAAGTAAAGGGGCAAAGCAATGTTTGCTGTGCAAAAAATGCACAGCTCTTTACGCGGATTATCTTTAATTCCTATTAATATTGTGGTATATTAAATTCACAGAGAAAAAATAGGAATTAAGAAGGTGAAGCATTGAACGTTACAAGCAAAGGGCGCTATGCCCTGAGAATCATGATTGACCTTGCCCAGCATCCCGAGGACGGTTATATTTCGCTCAAGACCATATCCGAGCGACTCAGCCTCTCGATGAAATATCTTGAAATGATAGTCGGCAACCTTAAAAAAGCCGAGCTGGTTGACTCCATCCGCGGCAAAGAGGGAGGATATAAGCTCAACCGCGACACCAAGGATTATAAAGTCGGCGATATTCTCCGCTGCATTGAGGATAACCTCGCACCTGTTGCCTGCATTAAAGAGGGCGAAATTCAGTGCGACCGTTCGGGTGCCTGTCTGACCATTCCCATGTGGAAAGAGCTTGACGATATCACCAACGCGTATCTCGATACGGTGACGCTTTACGACCTGCTCACCGGTGCAAAATGGAAAAAATAATGTGGGGTTATTGACTACTTATTTAATATGTGTTAAAATTCCCTACAGATTTAATAGGAAATAAGAAGAAAGGAAGAATATAAATGTTCGTATACGCAGATAACGCCGCCACCACTTGCGTCAGCAAGACTGCGGCAGAAGCAATGATGCCCTATCTCACCACTTGCTACGGTAACCCCTCCAGCCTCTATTCCTTCGGTCAGGAAGCAAAGGAAGCTCTTGAGGAAGCACGTCAGACCATCGCCGACATTCTCGGCGCAGAGCCCAGAGAGATTTATTTCACCTCCGGCGGCTCCGAGGCTGACAACCAGGCAATCATGTCCATGGCAAAGCTCGGCAAGATCAAGGGCAATAAAAAGCACCTTATCTCAACCAAGTTTGAGCACCACGCAGTTCTCCACACTCTCAACAAGCTTGAGAAGGAAGGCTACGAGGTAACACTGCTTGACGTCCATGAGGACGGACTTGTACGTCCCGAAGAGCTTGAGGCAGCTATCCGCGAGGATACAGCCCTTGTTACCATTATGTTCGCAAACAACGAAATCGGTACCATCCAGCCCATTAAGGAAATCAGCGAGATTTGCCATAAGCACGGTGTTCCTTTCCATACAGACGCTGTTCAGGCAATGGGCCATATTCCCGTAAACGTACAGGAAATGGGCATAGACCTGCTTAGCCTTTCCGGCCATAAGTTCCACGCACCCAAGGGCGTCGGCGTTCTTTACGCAAAGCGCGGTCTGCCCCTCTTCAACGTAATCGAGGGCGGCGCACAGGAGCGCGGCAAGCGCGCAGGCACCGAGAATATCCCCGGCATCGTCGCAATGGCGGCGGCTCTCAAGGAATCCGTTGAGAACATGGAAGCAAACAACGAAAAGATTATCCCCATGCGCGATAAGCTGTTCGCAGAGCTTTCTAAGATTCCTCACTCCAAGATTAACGGCTCTTTAGAGCATCACGTACCCGGCACTGTCAACATGTGCTTCGAGGGCATAGAGGGCGAAAGCCTCCTGCTTCTCCTCGACGCAAAGGGTGTATGCGCATCCTCAGGCTCGGCATGCACCTCCGGTTCCCTCGACCCCAGCCACGTTCTGCTTTCCATCGGTCTGCCTCACGAGGTCGCACACGGCTCTCTCAGACTTTCCATCGGCGAGTACAACACCATGGAAGAGATTGACCACATCATCAAGGTCGTTCCCGAAGTCGTTTCTTACCTGCGCAGCATCTCTCCCGTCTGGGAAGACCTCGAAAACGGCAAGAGAGAACATCTCATTTAATAATACGATTTAACATATTGGAGGAATAAATTATGGCACTTTATAGCGATAAGGTTATGGACCATTTCCAGAATCCCCGTAACGTGGGTAAAATAGAGGACGCACAGAACGTCGGTATCGGCGAAGTCGGCAACGCAAAGTGCGGCGATATTATGAAGATGTACCTGAAGGTTGAAGACGGCATCGTAACCGACTGCAAGTTCAACACCTTCGGCTGCGGCAGCGCAATTGCAACCAGCTCCATGGCAACCGAACTCATCATGGGCAAGCCCCTTGAAGAGGCTCTTGAGCTTTCCAACAACGCAGTTGTCGAGGCACTCGACGGTCTGCCCACCCATAAGATTCACTGCTCTGTCCTCGCTGAGGAAGCAGTTAAGGCAGCAGTTAAGGATTACTACGACAAGAACGGCATCGAATATGATGCAGAGCTGTTCAAGCAGGTTCACGACTGCGAGCACTGCGCAGACTGATAATTAAACAGTAAAAAACTCCGCCGAGCACAGGCCCGGTAGAGTTTTTAATTTCTGTTATACGAATTGGTTGCCCTCAGGATTGCCGTGGGGAGTATAGATAAGCTGGCGGTAGTAGAGTGCCATGGTGATTTTGTAGAAAGGTGCAAACCAGATATTTACGAGATAGCCGACAACGGGAAGTGCGCTGAGAAGCCACCAGCCGATGAAGCTGAGATCCAGCTCAAACAGCTCCCACTTGTGGCCTTTCATAAGGCGCGAGCTTTCTCTGATGCATTCGTATGCACTCATTTCGGGATGCTCTATGAGCAGATACAGTGCCTGGCGGTAGCGGTAGAATGCGATGAAGCCGGGAATGATGAAGAGCATGGTCCAGAGGACGATGAATATGTACTCAAGAATGGAAAGCCATACGATGCGCAGGAACATTCCAAAGCCGTCCATAAGATTCCAGAGGCTTGCGCTTGCGCCTTTGACAAGGTTGAGGGCGAATATTACGAAGCCTGCATCAAGGACTGCCTTCATCATCATAAGCAGGAAGTTGAGGAATACTGCAGCGGGTGAGGGAGCCTGCGCGGCGATAAACTCGTAAAAGCCTTCAATATCGGAATTCTCAATAAAGTGTATCAGCGTGCTTGAGTCAATTTTTATGCTGATAAGCTTTGCGGAAAGAAGGCCGATTATGACCATAACGACTACATAGAGTACGGAGAATACTATTGGACTGGGTTTTCCTTCCGCAACGATTTCTTTTGCCCTTTGTTTAAGTCTTATTCTATTCATTGAAACCCTCCGATACGGAATAAGTTGTTTTTGTTTATTACATTATAACATCAATATTTACAAAAAAATAGATAAATAATGAATTATTAAAAACTATTTTTCTTGACAATATCGGCTGATAATGCTATTATAATCAAGCATCCAAAATATGCGCGAGTGGTGGAATTGGCAGACTCGCTAGATTCAGGTTCTAGTGCTCACTCCGGGCGTGCGGGTTCAAGTCCCGCCTCGCGCACCATTAAAAAGCCTTGTTTATCAAGGCTTTTTTCTTTTTGCTGATCAGCTACGCATTGTAGAACAGAGACAAATTACATCAATTTCTAACACATAGGATCCGGATATACGCTAGTAGAAAAGGAGACATCAAATGATGTCTCCTTTTTGATATATCATTTTCAAGCGGTTGTACTCCTATATATTTTCTTTGCGAAGATGAATTCCAATGTAAGCCGTAAATTTCTTCTGTTGCAAGCTTTTAAACATTTTGCTCAATTGTAATTATTGAAAAATTATTGAAGGTGTTGTACAATTAAAAAAAGAATGTACATTAACTCAGCAAATACTGTTCAGGAGATATGAAAATATGACTTTTGTCGGATATCCTAGATGCAGCACAAGCAATCGCGCTCAGGCATGGCTTGGCGAAAATAATATCGAATATGAATTCAGACATATAAAAGATAACAATCCCACTGAGGAAGAGCTTAAAGCATGGCACAAGGCAAGCGGACTTCCTCTGAAAAAGTTTTTTAACACAAGCGGATTGCTGTATAAGGAGCTTAAGCTAAAGGATAAGCTCCCGACCATGAGCGAGCAGGAGCAGTTTGAGCTTCTTGCAACAAACGGCCTGCTTGTAAAACGTCCCATACTGGTTTCAGACAATTTCGTCCTTGTTGGCTTTAAGCAGGCTGACTGGGAAGCGCGGTATAAATAAAATGAGTGCCATTCCAATTTCCAGAGTACTGCAGAAGCTCGACGAATATCTTGGGCGCAAGGATTTTGATGCTGCGGAACGGCATCTAAGATACTGGGAAGAGGACGCAAGAGTATCCGGTGATATGCGCGGTCTTCTCACAGTTACAAATGAGCAAATAGGGTTTTACCGCAAAATCGGCAGGGAACAGGATGCTCTTACTGCGTCTGAAACAGCCATTA
>JAZLFI010000096.1:0-1575 GCA_045615725.1 Oscillospiraceae bacterium | reverse complement strand
GAGCCTTCCGGCGTAAAAAGGGGGGCGGGATCATGCGCGGATTTTTTACCGCCGGCGGCTTCTGCGGCATCGTGGACGGACGCTATATGCTCTTTGCCAGCGAAGCGGACTATTACGATTATCTCGCAGAGGACGAGGAGGAATAAGGCACAGCCGGGGACTTATACTAAAACCTAATTAAATAGTTCAATTATCCATTTTCGAGCGGAGATGCTTTGAATAATATCGGTGGAGAGACTGCAGATCGTATCACAGAGACGATCGACAACCTTTTCAAGAGTGGTGAAGACCTCGTTTCGGAAACCCATCTTGCGGATCTCTTTCCATATCTGTTCGATCGGATTCATCTCCGGTGTGTACGGCGGTATGTGAAACAGAAAAACATTTTCCGGTATTTGAAGCGACTTGGATTTGTGCCATGCTGCACCGTCGCAGCACAACAAAACGACATCCTCCTTGAAGTGTTTGGATAATTCAAGTAAAAAGACGTTCATGCAGTCTGTGTTGCAATAAGGCATAACCAAAAAACAGGAATCACCTGTAAGCGGTTCAACAGCTCCGTAGGCATACCGATACTCCCGAATATGATGGCACGGCACAGAGGGGCGTATGCCTTTCTCGCACCAACAATACTTCGGTTTATTGATCCGTCCGAAACCGGCTTCGTCTTCAAACATCAGGTGAACGACTTTTTCTCTGTTGAAAACTTCGTTCAGCTCTTGGATTTTGGTGTTAATTTTTTTGAGGTCTCAATGACCTCTTCGCTTGCTTTCTTCGGATGACGGCTGCGTGGCATTACCTTTCGCCATCCATGACGATGAAGAACATTATATATCTGACTGGTGCCTATCGAGTGACCGACTGCCTCTCGATAGGCTGCCTCTATCGCAGAAACCTCTACCAACTTGCCTTCTTCTGCCTGCGCTTTGAACGGAGCGAGCAACGCTTCTTCCTCTGCATAACTCATATTTCGCCGATTCCCGCCATAGTGATTTCCTGCGATTGCTTCCAAACCACCTTCCTTGTATCTGCGAATGATTCGCGTAATGGAATGCTCGTGGTACCCGGTTGCCGCCGATATCTCGGCAGCTTTCTTTCTCTCGGCGCTCATTTCCATCACTTGAAGCCGCTTTTCGGCGTTCTTGTCTCGATTCTTCTTCCGTGCCTCTTTGATCGCTTTTATTTCTTCTTCGCTGAATTTGTATCTGGTTGCCATTTTTCATCACCCAGATTATTCTACCATAGTTTTGTCGAATAGTAAACCTTTTTATCGAATATTAGTATCAATCCAAATTTTACTTGTCATTGGCTGAAATAAATTGTTTGTTTTCGGAATACTAAATGCGTAAAACATTTAGGAGGAAAACGGATGAAAAAGAACTTGACCCTGACCGCGGCAGCCCTTGTTCTGCTTTGCCTGCTGTGCGGCTGCAATATGAGAAAGAATACGTCGGGACCTGTGGCCGGCTCGGTTCCGACAGCAGCGGCACAAACGCCCGCGAATCCTGCGAGCACGCCCGCAACGCCCCACCAGACGCCTTTTGAGAAAAAGGAAGATCCCACGCCGACGCCTCT
>JAZLFI010000095.1:0-2998 GCA_045615725.1 Oscillospiraceae bacterium | reverse complement strand
AGCGTTGACGAGTCGGTCTCGCGCAACGGAAACCCGTGAACCATGTCAGGCGGGGAACCGAGCAGCATTAAGCGGTGTTTTTCGTGTGCCGTGAGGGTGCCGGTTCTGAGCCGGCTGCCGGCGTAACGGGCATATGGCATTATTCGAGGTCGGGTGTGCAGTCTTGTCAAAAGCCGTTAACTATATCCGAAAGGGTTTTTGCCATGTATCAGGCACTGTATCGGAAATGGCGTCCGAAAACCTTTGACCAGGTTGTCGGTCAGCAGCATATCACCGAAACACTCAAAAACCAGATAATAAGCGACAGGCTCTCCCATGCCTACCTTTTCATAGGCACTCGCGGAACGGGCAAAACCACCTGCGCGAAAATTCTCGCAAAGGCGCTGAACTGTCAGCATCCCGAAAACGGAAACCCCTGCGGCAAATGCCCTGCATGTCTCGGCATTGACGACGGCAGTATTCTCGATGTTGTCGAGATTGACGCGGCTTCCAACAACGGTGTTGACAATGTCCGTCAGCTACGCGAGGAAGCGGTATTCTCCCCCGTTTCCGTCAAAAAGCGCGTGTATATCATCGACGAGGTGCACATGCTCTCCACAGCCGCGTTCAACGCACTGCTGAAAATTCTCGAAGAGCCTCCCGAGCATCTCACCTTCATTCTCGCAACTACCGAGCTTAACAAGGTGCCTGCCACCATACTCTCCCGCTGTCAGCGTCACAGCTTCAAGCGTCTCGACTCCGAGGTCATTGCAAATCACCTTGAGTATATCGCTTCGCAGGAGCATTTTGACCTTGACGAGCAGGCGGCACGTCTTATCGCAGGTCTCGCTGAGGGCGGCATGCGCGATGCGCTTTCACTTCTCGACCAGTGTTCGGGTGCCGAGCACATCGACGTTGACACGGTTTACGATGTCATGGGGCTTACGGGCAACCGCCGCACAGCAAAGCTTCTTGACTGCACCGTAAAGCAGAATGCGCAAGCGGCGCTTGAGCTTTTCACCGAGCTCTGGAACGACGGCAAGGACCCCGCCACACTTCTGGGCGAGCTCAACACCTTACAGCGCGACTGCCTTATGCTAAGCGTTGCACCCAAATCAAAAACTAGCCTGCTTTCAGGCGGCTATGACGCGCAGACGCTCGCGGTATTCACGAAAAAACTCACATGCGCGGAGCTCATAAACCGCATTGACCTTGTTTCCGAATATCTCATAAAAATCAAGGACGCAAAGAGCCCCAAGCTCACAGCCGAGCTCTGTCTTATATCTCTCTGCGACCCCGCACTCAACGAGGGCATGAATGAGCTCAGAGCAAGAGTTTCAAGGCTTGAAAGCGACATGAAAAACGGCGTAAAAATCGCGGCTGTTCCCGAGATACAAGAGGAATATGAGCCCGTCGAGGAAATTCCCTATGACGAGCCTCCCGAGATGCCCGAGCTGGAATACGAAGAGCCCGAAGAGGAGCTCCCCCCTGCCGACTTAAATCCCGACGCGAGCATTGAATCTGCTTCCGCGCCCGAGGATAACACGGCACTCTGGCAGGCAATAATAGACAAGGCCGATGAAGAGCTTCCCACTGGCATAATCGCCCTGCTTTCCGACGCAAATCAGGCAAAAGCGGATATAAGCTATGACAGCATGACAATCTATGTTGCTCCCGGCTTTGCGTACAACATGGTGAACAAGCAGGACACAATTATCCGTCTGCGTGCGGCGGCACAGGAAGTCACGGGACGCAGTCTGAAAATTCAGATTTCAGAACTGACGAACGACTCCTCAGCACCCGCAAGAAGCATTGAGGAACTGAAAAAATTCAAGGAAACCAGATTTATTTAAGAAATATTTTTACTACACATAGGAGGACTTAATTATGGCAAAAGGCGGATTCCGCGGCGGCATGCCCGGCGGCAACACCAACATGATGAAGCAGGCTCAGAAGATGCAGGAAGAATTCATGAAGATGCAGGAAGAGCTTGAAAACACTGAATTTACCGCAAGCGCAGGCGGCGGTGCAGTAACAGCAGTCATGCTCGGCACCCGTCACCTCAAGAGCGTTGAGATTGACCCCAGCGCAGTTGATCCCGAAGACGTTGAGATGCTTCAGGACATGATAGTTGCGGCAGTTAACGAAGCTATCACCAAGAGCGAGGATGCAACCAATAAGGCAATGAGCAGAATCTCTCCCCCCATGGGCTTCCCCTTCTGATTTAACTGAAATTAAAAGCACCGATGCAATGCATCGGTGCTTTTTTATTTACTTCATAAATCCTCCATCAGAGGTTATTACCTGACCTGTGATGAAGGATGCGGCATCGGAGGCAAGGAAGCTCACCACCGCCGCGATATCCTCGGGCTTTCCCAGTCTGCCGACGGGTGTGTCCTCGGCGAGCATATCGAGGGTTTCTTTGCCGAGCACCTGCACCATATCGGTGTTGATAACGCCGGGAGCAACGCAGTTTACGCGGATATTGGTCGGTGCAAGCTCTTGCGCAAGCGACCTTGTGAGCCCTATAAGCGCATGCTTTGTGGATGAATATGCGACCTCACAGGAAGCGCCGTGCTGACCCCATATCGACGAGGTGTTTATGATGCATCCCGCGTGCTCATGGAGCATATTGGGCAGTACCGCCTGAATGGTGTTGAATGCGCCGTTCAGGTTTACGTCGAACATTCGGTGCCAGTATTCCTCGGTCATATCCTGGAAAAGGCACTGCTTTGCAATTCCCGCGTTATTGACCAGAAGTGTTACATATCCTAAACGTTCTTCGACTGCCTTGACCATGGCTTTTACCTCATCGGCTTTTGCCACGTCTGCCTTATAGCACATGGCTTCAAAGCCCTGAGATACAAGGCTTTCCACGAGTTCCTCGGCCTTGTCCTCCCGCTCTATGTAGTTTATGCAGACGGCATATCCGTCCCCGGCAAGCTTTATTGCCTCGGCTCTGCCTATGCCGCGGGACGAGCCCGTTATCAGTGCAACTTTTTTCATACTTTAATCCTCT
>JAZLFI010000094.1:0-1538 GCA_045615725.1 Oscillospiraceae bacterium | reverse complement strand
TACCGTCGGCGTTGCTCAGGAGCTTGCGGGACTTCCCATGTTCTCCGGCGCAGGCATGCGCGCAATAAGCTTCGTGCTTATCTACGCTCTGCTCTGGTTCTTTGTCCGCGCCCACGCAAAGAAGGTTGACAAGGGCATCGAAGCTTCGGATAAAGACGAAAAGTTTGTCGCAAACAAGGACCTCGACCTCGGTCTGAAGCTCTTCGGCGGAATTCTCGGCTTCGGCATTCTCCTCGTTCTCTGCTCAAGCTTCATCAAATTCCTGCAGGATCTCACCCTGCCCATCGTCGCTGTCATGTTCCTGCTGGCAGGTCTGAGCTCAAGCCGCGCATGCAAAATGAGCTGGAAGGAAATCGGAAACGGCATGCTCAAGGGTCTAGTAAACATGCTCCCCGCGGTTGCCATGATTCTTATGGCATCGTCCATCAAGTACACTCTCGACACCGCAGGCGCACTGGACGTCATTCTCGACAAGGCAATCGTCGTTGCGCAGACCATGCCCAAGTGGGAAGTAATTCTGTTCATCTACCTCATCGTTCTGGTTATGAACTTCTTCATCGCATCGGGCTCGGCAAAGGCGTTTATGCTCATTCCTCTCATCGTTCCCCTTGCAGAGGTGTTCGGCATTTCCGCCCAGCTTTGCATCCTTGCCTTTGCATTCGGCGATGGCTTCTCCAACGTGTTCTATCCCACCAACCCCGTTCTGCTTATAAGCCTCGGTCTTGCCGATGTAAGCTACGGCGACTGGGTAAAATACAGCGGCAAGTTCCAGCTTGCAAACCTCATTCTGACCTCGGGTCTTCTCCTTATAGGTCTTGCAGTCGGCTATTAATGTGAACAATTTAGCAATTTAAATTGCTGTTGACAAAAGCGATTTTACGTAGTACAATCCATTTATACTTTAGAAAGAAAGGCGGTAACAACATGAATAAGCTGTATGGTTCTTGCGGCATGATGATGCGAAATACCGTCTTTGGTTCTTTCTGAAGTATTCTTCAGAAGTAAATACCGAAGGCGGTTATGGCACGTTGTCATGACCGTCTTTTTTATTACTAAAATAATATTATTAATCATATTCAGGAGGAAAACATCATGGCAGAATTCAAGACAGGAACAAAGTGCGTACAGGCAGGCTACACCCCCGGAAACGGCGAGCCCAGACAGATTCCCATCATCCAGAGCACCACGTTTAAATACGCAACCAGCGCGGATATGGGCAAGCTCTTTGACCTTGAGGCCGACGGTTATTTCTACTCCCGTCTGCAGAACCCCACCAACGACTATGTCGCGGCAAAAATCGCCGCACTCGAGGGCGGCACGGCGGCAATGCTCACCTCCTCCGGTCAGGCGGCAAACTTCTACGCAGTGTTTAACATCGCCTCCTGCGGCGACCATGTTGTTGCATCCTCCTGCATCTATGGCGGAACATACAACCTCTTTGCAGTCACCATGAAGCGCATGGGCATTGACTTCACCTTCGTCAGCCCCGACTGCACCGAGGAAGAGCTTGCATCGGCATTCCGTCCCAACACCAAGGC
>JAZLFI010000093.1:0-1881 GCA_045615725.1 Oscillospiraceae bacterium | reverse complement strand
CAATGCCCCATTTCTCAATGAATTTATTGAAGCCCAGCTTCTTGAAAAGCCCGAAAAGCGCGGGTTTATAGTCCTCGTTCCAAAGGCACATATCGGGAGTAAACTCTATGGGAACTTCCCTGCATATAGTTGCAAGCTCATAGGAAAGCCTTGCGCTCTCCTCGCCCTCTCGGAGCTTTTTGCGTGCCCCCTCTTTAATCTCAAGTGCATCAAGGTCTTCGTATATCTTATCTATAGTCGTGTAGCGCTGTATAAGGTCCATGGCGGTCTTTTCGCCCACGCCGGGTACACCGGGTATATTGTCGGAGGAATCGCCCATGAGCGCTTTCAGGTCAACAATATGTACGGGTTCAAAGCCGTACTCTTCGTGGAAAAGCTCAGGTGTATATTCTTTTGTTTCCGTCTGTCCCATTCTGCTCTTTACATGGCAGATATGGGTTGTATCGGTTATCAGCTGAAAGCTATCCTTATCGCCGGTCACAATACGGCAGTCCCAGCCAAGCTCTTCGCATTTTCTGCCCACAGTGCCGAGGATATCGTCCGCCTCATAGCCCTCCAATTCAAGGCGCTTGATACCCATGGCCTCGAGAACATCCTTGAGAATAGGCATCTGTACGGCAAGCTCCTCGGGCATTCCCTTGCGCTGTGCCTTATAGCCCTCGTAGCGCAGGTGCCGGAATGTGGGCGCTTTGAGGTCAAAGCTGACGCAGACCGCCTCGGGCTTTTCACTGTCAAGCAGCTTGCGGAGAATTGCGAGGAAGCCGTAAACGCCGTTTGTGGGTGTGCCGTCGGGTGCGTTAAGCTGGCGCACTCCGTAAAAAGCGCGGTTTACTATGCTGTTGCCGTCAAGTATCATCAGCTTCATTTGTTTTCTCCCCCTTCTCCGCGGAGTCTTATTATCGCATCGCGAAGTTCAGCCGCAAGTTCAAATTCAAGCATTTTCGCGGCTTCGCGCATTTTCTTTTCAAGCTGTTCGATGGTTTCTCTGCGTTCGCGATTGGTCATCTTAACACCGTCTGCGCGCTTGAGCGCCTTTTCGCCTGCGCTTGATATCTCAATGAGGTCGCGCACGCTCTTGATAATCGTTTTAGGAACGATGCCATTTGCTTTATTGTAAGCATCCTGCTTTGCACGTCTGCGCTCGGTTTCGGTAATTGCCGCGTGCATGGAATGTGTTACCGTATCTGCATACATAATAACCAGTCCGTCGGCGTTTCTTGCGGCACGTCCGATTGTCTGGATAAGGCTTGTTTCGCTTCTGAGGAAACCCTCCTTGTCCGCATCAAGGATTGCGACAAGGCTGACCTCGGGCAGGTCGAGTCCCTCACGCAGAAGGTTAATGCCGATAAGCACGTCAAAGTCGCCCATACGCAGGCTTCTTATAATCTCCATGCGCTCGATTGCGCCGATATCGTGATGCATGTATCGGCACTTTATGCCCGCATTGCCAAGGTATTCCGCAAGATCCTCCGCCATTTTCTTGGTGAGTGTTGTCACCAAAGTGCGCTGATTTTTCTCAACGCGGATATTAATCTCGCTGATGAGGTCATCAATCTGATTTTCAATCGGTCTGACGGATATCTCGGGGTCAAGAAGGCCCGTGGGACGAATAATCTGCTCGGCAACAGCGCCCGCTCTCTCCTTTTCGAAATCGCCCGGAGTTGCGGAAACATATATCGCCTGCTTTATTCTGTCCTGGAATTCGTCGAATTTAAGCGGTCTGTTATCAAATGCAGATGGCAGACGGAAACCGAAATCCACCAGCGATTCCTTGCGTGCTCTGTCGCCGCGGTACATTGCTCTTACCTGCGGCAGGGTTACATGGCTTTCGTCCACAAACAGCACAAAGTCATCTGGGAAATAGTCAAGAAGCGTCATGGG
>JAZLFI010000092.1:0-1941 GCA_045615725.1 Oscillospiraceae bacterium | reverse complement strand
TGTGGATAATGGTCAGCTGCTCATTTCTGGCGATGTAGTGGCTGCGCGACGGAACAAGAGCCAGAAATATGATTGCGGCAACAATCAGAATGGTTGTAAGCGCGGCAAGGAGCGCGGCAGTGGGGTTGATGGGCGGCAGTTTCGGAAGCGCTCTGATGCTTGTAACAGGCTGGCCGGAGGCGGGTTTACGCGGGGGCACAGGTGCTTTGCGGTTTATTTCATCGAGCTCTTCACGCGAAAACTTGCGGGTTTCGCTTTTTCCGCCCGGACCGGCAATTTTCATATCCTTGTCTTCATTGGCAGCTCTGGAGGAAGAAACAGAAGGCTTTCGAAGACTGAATATGCGGACATCCTCTTCCTCTTCAAGACCGCCGGCCTGTACGCTGACTTCGGCGGAGGCAGCTTCTTCCGCTGCCTTTGCGGAATCGGCTGACTGTTCTGCAGCTGTATCCTGCGCGCCGGCGGCAAAATGCGCCCCGCATTCCGGGCAGGAATCGGTTTCGGAGAAAAACTTTGCTCCGCATTCCGGACATTCTTTCATTATGTTACACCCCCTTAAGGGACAGTTATCTGTAAAAATAATATCAGAATAAGCGGATAAATTCAACAGATTGCAGTAGTCAACAAAAATTGGACACGGTTTTCAAAATAATATACCAACGGACAGCGTCTATCGGGCAGCACAGACAGCCAGATTTGACAGGCGGTATTGAACTGGTGTCAGATAGTTCAGTGAGTACGCCGGGCGCTGTTCGTTGAAGAAATTGATATACTCATCAATTTCAGTTTCCACCGACTTCTCACCCGTGATATGAAAATCCATAAACAGCTCTGCCTTGATCCAACCGTTGATTGCTTCCATAGCGGCATTGTCGGTGGGTGTGCCTGCTCGGGACATGGAATGCGTAATGCTGTACATGGGCAGCAGATCATTAAACGCCTTAGACGCATAAACAGAGCCTTGATCCGAGTGAAGAATCATCACATATTGCGGATACTGCTGTTTCAGCGTAATGAGGTCTTGCAAGCCGCTGATGTAGGTCATCCTGTCACCGCGTTTGGAAGAAAGAGAATGGCTGACGATCTCGTTGTTCCAGAGATCCATATACAGCGTCAGTTCGTAGTAAACGCCCTTCACATAGAAGGCTGTCATGTCACTCACGATACACTGCATCGGCCCGTCGATCTGTATCTCCGACAAAAGCAGATTGGGAAATACTCTGCCAGGGTCTCCAGGCTTTTTGTACTGATAATGCTTGGCTTTGCTCTTGATTCCGGCAATTTTGCAGCACTTGTGTGCGTATGGATCCGAAAGCACCAATCCGGTGTCCAGACGTAGCTTTGCATTCAGCCATCTATAGCCGTGAGAGGGAAACCGGAGATGGTACTCCTGAAATAGCTGAATATTTGAAACCAGGTTCTTTGTGCGTTCAGAGGGCTTTGAGAGCTTCTTCTTCCATGCGTAAAAGCTGCTGCGCCGAATATTCATCATCTCACAGAGCAACTTGACCGGGAATTCCCCGGACAGTTCCATGATTACTTGGTATTCTCTTTGCCGTACAGAATTACCGAACCATCCCCCTTCACCTCGTAACCTTTTTTTAGCCGAGCTTCTGTAATTCGGGCTTTCATAAGCTCCACGATAAGTTCTTCCTTCGTCATGGACTCGAATTCCTCCATGCCGGCAGGCTCCGCAAGGGGTTTGTAAACAGATAATCCTCGCTTGCTGCCGCGCTTTGCGGGCAATCCGTTGAGGTCCCGATACATCCTCATATAATTGCGAGCTGTCTGCTCCCCGATGTCATATTCTTTGGCTGCCTGATAGCGACTGAGCTCTCCGTCGTAGATTCGGCGACCTATGTCCAATCGTTCTTCTTTCGTGTACTTCATGGTTTGCCTCCTGTTCACTTTCAGGGCATTTGTGGACGACAGTGTGTGTAA
>JAZLFI010000091.1:0-11079 GCA_045615725.1 Oscillospiraceae bacterium | reverse complement strand
TGTTCTCGGACGTATGTTCGACGGCATTGAGTACCGCGGCTACGGTCAGGAGATTGTTGAAACTCTTGCCCGCGAATCGGGTGTCCGTGTATGGAACGGTCTCACGAACGAATTCCATCCCACCCAGATTCTCGCCGACTTCCTCACAATCATAGAGCACTTCGGCGGACTCAAGGGCAAGAAGCTTGTATATCTCGGTGACGCGCGCTACAACATGGCAAACTCCCTCATGGTAGGCTGTGCGAAAATGGGCATGCACTTTGTTGCATGCGCACCCGAAAAATACTTCCCCAACGCAGAGCTTATCGCTCAGTGTCAGGAGATTGCAAAGGAAACAGGCGCGGTGCTTGAGTTCATCGAAAACCCCATTGCTGCAACAAAAAACGCCGATGTTCTCTACACCGACATTTGGGTATCCATGGGTGAGCCCGACGAGGTCTGGGCAGAGCGCATAAACGATCTGCTCCCCTATCGCGTGACTCAGCAGCTTATGGATAACGCAGGCCCTCAGTGCCGCTTCATGCACTGCCTGCCCTCATTCCATGACCTTGAAACAGGCATCGGCCGCGAAGTTTATGAGAAGTTCGGTCTTGACTGCATAGAGGTTACGGACGAAGTTTTCTCGGGTCCTCAGTCAATCGTATTCGACGAAGCCGAAAACCGCATGCACACCATAAAAGCGGTTATGGCGGCAACTCTTTAAATATACTTTTTCCCCCATGGCAGTTCAACATATTGCCATGGGGACTATTTTTTGCCTCAATAGCTTGTATTTTCCAATAAAACCAAGTATAATCATCACATCAAAAATTTTTTGAGGAGAAATGGAAAATGAAGAAAGCAATAAGCCTGCTTCTGTGCCTTGTTATGGTATTCGGTCTCGGCGTAACCGCATTTGCGGCACAGCCCAACTACGAAACCATCACGGGAAATTACAAGTATCTCGCCGCACTCAGCTTCCTTGGCGATGGCGACCCCACTTATCACTTCACTTACAGTGATGAGTATTTCACCCACTCCGGTTATGAGTATAACCACGACCTCTGCATTATGACCATGGACATGATTCAGTCCAACTCAGTCACATCCGAGGGCGGTTGGGACGTTGCAAACAAGAACTTTATCGACCTCATCGGCAAGTGTGGTTTCAAGGACGTGGACTGGAACTACTATTCCACCCATGAGCCCACCGGTGACTCCATCGGCGTCAGCATGGCAAACAAAAAGATTGTTGACGACGGCCAGAAGTATACCCTGCTTGCAGTCGCCGTCCGCGGCCACGGCTACGGCAACGAATGGGCAAGTGACTTCACCCTCGGTTACTCCGGCGACCACAAGGGCTTTGCTGAAGCACGCGACCTTACTCTGGACTACATGAAGGACTACATCGCAAAGTATAACATCACCGGTCCTATCAAAATCTGGATTACCGGCTACAGCCGCAGCGCAATCACTGCAAACATGGTCGGTGGTGCAATCGACCAGGGCTACAATTTCGGCAGAAATGTAAGCTTCAGCCCCGACAACCTCTACTGCTACACCTTCGAGTCACCTCAGGGCACTGCAAATGAAGCCTGCCATGACAGCCTTTACTGGAACATCCACAACATCGTTAACGCAAACGACCTCGTTCCCGTTGTAAGCCTTTCCAAGTGGGGACACAGCCGCTTCGGCGTTGACTACTATCTGCCCTGCCGCCAGTTTGACGGAAACTATTACTATTCCCTCAAGCCCAAGGCAGATGCACTCATCAGCAAGATGGACACCATGAACATAGCAGGTGTTCCCCTCGATCTTATCGACGCATTCCATTACATCGCTCTCGACCCCGTAACCGCAATACAGAAGAAGGACGTAACTCAGGTTGAGTTCTTCGACGAAGCCATCGACGCAATTGTCAACTCCCTGGCACCCACCCGCGAATACTATGTGGACAATCTCGAGGCTGACCTCAGAGAAGTTTCCATGACCATCCTCGGCAGCAGACCCGACCATCTGGCTCAGGCACTCGCAATCTTCGGTCAGAAGTTTACACAGCTCGACAATCTCAAGTCGCTGTTTAACTCCATGACTGTTAAGGGTGCTGTCGTCGAAGGCCCCATTGTTGACGTTGTCGTCGACCTGCTTATGGAATCCCTGCAGGAGGCAGGTGCCGCAGGTTATGACGGCGACCAGGTTCGCGCACTGCTGAACAGACTCGTTCCCAAGCTCCTCGTCATGTTCGCAAAGTATCCCGACACCACCATCACTCTGCTGGGCAATATTCTAAACATTCTCTGCGCACACTGCCCCGAAATCGGCGTTGCATGGCTGGCAGTAACTCCCGCAGAGTTCTTCGAAGCACAGAGCCCCGCATTATTCTTCACCGACGTTGCACAGGGCAGCTACTGCTACGATGCAGTCAAATGGGCAGCCGACAAGGGTATTGCTAAGGGCTACAGCGCAACCACCTTTGCACCCAATCAGGCCTGCACCCGCGGCCAGGTTGTAACCTTCCTGTGGCGTGCGGCAGGCTGTCCCGAAGCCAAGGTCTCATGTCCCTTCACCGATGTTTCCGCTTCCAGTCCCTATGCACAGGCAATCACATGGGCGGCAAGCAAGGGAATTGCCAAGGGCTATGATGCAACTCACTTTAAGCCCGACCAGACCGTAACACGTGCACAGTTCGTAACCTTCCTCTGGCGTTATGAGGGTCAGCCCTCTGCTAAGGGCAGCTGCCCCTTCGTCGACGTTGAAAAGGCAAGCCCCTACTACACCGCAATCGTATGGGCGGCAAAGAATGGCGTAACCAAGGGCTTCGACGCAACTCACTTCAAGCCCAATGACGCTTGCACCCGCGGTCAGGTTGTAACCTTCATCTACCGCGACATGGCATAAATAAAAAAACCGAAACCGCTTCCCAAACGGGAGGCGGTTTTTTATGTCAAAATACTTAAAATTCTTGAAGTATTGCCCTTGATATGTTATGCTGTTCTTGAAATTTGGAAAAGGAGCTGATATTATGAATTCGACAGAATTATACAAGCGTCCGAATATTTTTCTGTACCGCGTCGCTCAAGGCGTTTCGCTTATATTTGCAAAGCTTATTTTCAAGCGCCGCTTTATAAGAAACGAGCTGAAGGATGCGGAAGGTCCTCTTGTTGTAATCGCAAATCATGAAGCCGCTCTGGACTTTGTGAATATCATCGGCGCGACAAGCAGACCCATGAGCTTCGTCATATCCAACTCCTTTTATAATTCCCTGCCCGTTAACGGCATTCTGAACAGGCTTGCGGTTATCCCCAAACAGCAGTTTCAGACCTCCGTGCAGGATATGAAGAAGATTAAATCCGTCATTGACAACGGCGAAATTCTGGTTATCTATCCCGCAGGACTCATGTGCGAGGACGGCATTTCAACGCCCATTCCCCGTGCGACCTATAAATTCCTCAAGTGGCTGGGTGCGGATGTCTATGTTGCCCGCACTGAGGGCACATATTTCGTCATGCCAAAGTGGACATCGGGTATGCGCGCAGGGGAAACATATATGGATATCTACAAGCTTTTCACCAGGGAAGAGCTTAAAGACATGAAGGTTTCCGAGATTCGTTCGCGCACGGAAAGCGCGCTCCTTTTCGATGCCTATGCCGAGCAGGAAAAGCACCTTGTAAAATACAAGGGCAACAACAATCTTGAGGGGCTTGAAAACGTCCTCTATGAGTGTCCCGAATGCGGTACGGAATTTTCCATTCAGGTCAAGGATAAGAGCAGCCTTTACTGCACCGACTGCGGCTACAGAGAAACCGCGGATGAGTTCGCTTTCCTGCATAACACAGGTCACCGCGGCAGAGAAATCCGTCACGTTTCCGAGTGGAGCAGACTCATATACTCCCGCCTTAAAGAGAAGATTGAGGCAGACCGCGATTACACTCTTTCCGCCGACACGAAAATACACATGATTGACTTTAAAAAGCATAAATTCTCGGAGGTCGGCTTCGGCAAAATAAAGCTCTGCAAAAAGAGCTTCGAACTCAGCGGAATTATTAACGGCGAGGAGGTAAGCCTCTCCGTAAATCCCGCAGGCATTCCCACTCTGCCCTTCGGTCCGGGCAAGTATCTTGAAATTCAGCACGGCGGCGATATCTACCGCTGTGTGCTCTCGGACGGACGGCTTGTTATGAAGTTTATTAATGCTCTTAAAATATTCTACGAGCTGAATAATCCCGAGCAGCTTAAAACAGGAGGAACAGCATGAACATACTATCCCGGCTGAACAGCCCCGCCATGTATCTCATCTGCGGCGGCATAATCTTTTTCGTTTGTCTTGTCTGCGTATTCTTCATGATTCGCGCATACAAAGCAGGCGTTGCAATCGGCATGGACACCACCAAAATGAAACGCACGATAACCGCAAGTGCCACATTTGCCGTGCTCCCAAGCGTGGGTATTCTTCTCGGTGTTATCGCCCTCAGCGGAAGCCTCGGCACTCCTCTGCCCTGGCTCAGACTTTCCGTCATCGGCGCTCTGCACTATGAAACCCAGGTCGCTCAGGCGGCGGCCGAGGCTGTCGGTCTCACCAAACTCACCGCGGCTGAGATGACCGCTCAGGCATTCACAACAATCGCTCTGCTCATGAGCTTCTGCATCATGTGGGGCATGGTCTTTTCCGTGTTCTTCAGCAAGAAGTATCTCAACAAGCTCAAGACCCCCAAGGAGGGCAAATCCAAAACCGCAGGCTTCGGAGACATGGCAATGACCGCAATGTTCATCGGCCTTGTTTCCGCATACATCGGAAGCTACATCGGCGGATTTGTTTCGGGTAACGGGCTGTTCTCGTTCTCGGGTGACTGGCTGCCGCTGGCAGTTGTTGCCGTTTCTGCAATCGTCATGGCGGTATTTATATGGCTCGAGGAAAAGAAGGATGCCGCATGGGTTGAAAGCTTCTCAATCGCAGGCAGTATGCTCATCGCAATGGCGGCCGCCGTTTTCATTAACGGCGCAGTAAAGTAAGGAGGTGCGAAGCATGACAGAAGAAAAGAAAAACGAGCTGTTTGAAAAATACAACAACCGCACCCATATAATTGGCCGCATAGTCTGCACCATAACCCTTATAATGCTCATCGGCGCACCCTTTGTCATGGGCTCTGTTCTCGGTGCAATGCCCGATATGAAGGCATTCGGCAAGGGCTTCCTTGCAATCGGTATCGTATGGTTTGTAAGCTGTATCGCCGAGTACCTTATCTACACCCCCATGCTTGGTGCAGGCGGCAGTTACCTCGCATTCATAACAGGCAACCTCATCAACATGAAAATTCCCTGCGCCATCAACGCACGCGACATCGTCGGCGCAAAGACGGGTACTCCCGAAAACGAGATTATCTCCACCCTTTCCATCGCAACCTCTTCACTCGTAACCATTCTCGTTCTGGCAATCGGCGTTGCACTGCTCATTCCTCTTCAGCCCATTCTGCAGGCACCCGCACTCCAGCCCGCATTTGAAAATGTCGTTCCCGCACTCTTCGGCGCAATGGCATATAAGTACTACCGCAAGAACATGAATATCGCAATCTTCCCGCTGGTTGTTATGAGCATTCTTTTCATCCTCGTACCCTCTCTCACGGGAAGCACAAGCTTCATGATCCTCCCCAGCGGTGCAATCGCAATCGGCATTGCGTACTATCTCTTCAAAAAGAAAAATGCATAAAAAGCAATAAAAAACTCCCGTCTGTTGACGGGAGTTTTTGTTTTATCTTATTACTTCTTGGTTGCGAATTTCATGCTGCCGAGCATTGCAACGAGGTCTGGGCACTGGGGCAGATCTTCAAACTCGATCTTGCTGTCCTTTGCCTTGATGACGGTAACGAGGATGTAAGAGAACTCATCACCTGCAATGGGGAAGCACATGCAGAGGTTGTCGCCGTCGACATACTTGAAGCCTGCATTGTTTTCATACTTGACTTCTGCAAAGCCGTTGTACTTCTCTTTGAATGCCTGAGCGGTTGCCGCGAAATCTTCGCCACTGTAATAGCTTGCGTATTCTACCTGCATATCAAAGTCGGGGCAGTGCAAAGTTGCAACATGGGAGTCGCTGGTGTAAGCAAGGAAGTCTTCCTCGATAACTGCGTAAAAGCTCTTCTCGGAATCGTAGTCAATGCTTACTTCGACGGTTACGGGATCTTTGTAGCCGGAAAGGAAACTGTAAGTGCCGGTCTTTGCGTTCTTGATGACGGGCTTGCCGCCCTTTGCAGCACCCTTGGAAGCGCCCTTTGCTTCGCCTTTGCCATTGCCCTTCTTGCTAAGGACTACTGCTGCAGCTGCGCCTGCTGCGATAGCTATGGGAGCAATGATTTTAAGATTTTTCATTATATTTTCCTCCTCATTTAGTTTTTTACCGATTTATTGGAATAGCTAATTATACCACTATTATTTTGCGTTGTAAACTTGCTTTCTGCTGTCTTTAATAAGTTCTATTATCGGAAGAATATACAGATAGCAGACAAACGGCACCGCCGTCACCGGACTTACCCCCAGCATACCCATAGGTACGGAGCAGGCTATACACCACGGCACAAGTCCCGCAACTAGAATAACGGAGTTTTCCATGTCCATCATCTTTGCGGTTTTCTCCTCCTCGCTGTCGCCGTAAAGAGCCGTGCTCAGCTCGGACTGCATAATCGAGCCGATTGTCTGGTTGCAGAACACCGCGCAGATAATAAAGCTCATAATAAGCATGGTTTTGTATCTGCCGATTTTTCCCGAAAGTTTGAGCAAGATTCTGTCGGTTTCTTTCAGCAGTCCAGCTCCGCGGAATATTCCTCCGTAAGTACCAGAAATTATCAGTATGCAGGCAATCTCGAGCATGGAAACCAGTCCGCCGCCCGAGAAGATATCCGCAAGGGATGCATCCCCCGGCGTAAAACCGACAAGCATAATCTTCAGTGCATCCAACACACTCACATCCTGCACAAATACCGCAACGGCGAATGCCGAAACCATGCTTATAACAATGCTCATAATTATGCTGACATTGCAGAATGGCAGTGCAAGAATCAGCACCGCGGGAATAAGGCATGCCCAGTGGAGATTAAACTCGCCCGCAATATCCTCAAGCAGAGAGATATCCATATCCGTCATGGGTACGGCAAAAGATGCCAGCGCATATATCGCACAGCATACAAGTATGGGCGCAATGGAGTTTCTGAGCATGAGCCGAACATTTTTGCGCATATCCGTGCCCGTCAGCACCGCGACGAGGTTTGCGCTCGATGCGGCAGGCGATGCTCTGTCGCCCACGTATACACCCGATAAAATCGCGCCTGCGACTATTATGGGATTCATGCCGCCCGCTCTGCCTATTGCCATGAGAATAACGCCGCCCGTTGCCGTAACGCCGAAGCTCGTGCCGAGGGCAAGGGACATGACCGCCGTAAGCAGAAATGCAGCGAGAATAAACAGGCTCGGCGGAATGAGCTTAATACCGCCGCAGACAAAATATGCAATTGTGCCCGATGCGCGCCAAAGTCCCGTGAGGCATCCGAGAAGCAGAATTATTCTGACGACAATCAGCGAATCCTTTACAGTGGACAGCGCCATTTTGCCGACTTCCTTTACCGTCTTTCCTCTTTTGACCGAAACGGCAGAGAAAAGCACAAAGCCCAAAAGCAAAGGCGCTATCATCGTTATGCCGAAGCCGAGGCACAGCGCAAGACAGGCTATGAAAATTACAAAGGCTATTAATACATCCATTACTTATTCTTTAACTGCCAGAACGCAACGGCGCTTGCCGCCGCAACATTGAGCGAATCAACATCGTGATACATGGGGATTTTAACTGTATAATCGCAGTCGGCAATGGTTTCATCGGCAAGTCCGTCGCCCTCGGTGCCGAGGATGACGGCCAGCTTATCCTCAGTCATGAGCTTTTCGTCGTCAATGCTGACGGAGTTATCGCTGAGTGCCATAGCTGCGGTTTTAAATCCCAGTTCGTTTAATCTTTTAAGCCCCTTTTCGGGCCAGTCGGAAACATCCTCGCCTATGTAAGTCCACGGAATCTGAAAAACCGTGCCCATGCTGACGCGCACGGAACGGCGGTACAGGGGGTCGGAGCAGGCAGGTGTTAAAAGTACCGCATCCATACCCAAAGCCGCCGCAGAGCGGAATATGGCGCCCACGTTGGTGGGGTTCATAATGTCTTCAAGCACCGCTATGCGTTTAGCGCCTTCGCATACCTCTTCCACAGTGGGAAGGGGTCTTCTGCGCATGGCGCAGAGCACTCCGCGGGTAAGCTGAAATCCCGTAAGCTCGGTGAGCACATCGAGAGTCGAGGTAAACACGGGAATATCACCGCAGCGGGCGATGACCTCCTTTGCCTGACCCTCAACATGCTTGTGCTCCATTAAGAGCGAAACGGGCTCATATCCCCCGTCGAGCGCGCGCTCGATTACCTTGGGACTTTCGGCAATGAACAGTGCATTTTCGGGATGCTCCCTGCACCGAAGCTGATTTTCCGTAAGCCGCGCATATACGTCCAGTCTGGAGTCTTCAAAGTTTTCTATTTCAATTACATTAGGCATAATCATTTCTCCTTGATTTTCTTATTATACGGCTCAACCTGCAATAATTACAAGATAATTATTGACACAATTCGCCCGAGATGATATTTTTTAATTACTCTGACGCCGAAATTTATATTGAGGTGAAAGACGCGGTATATATGGTTTATTATTGCTGTGTCTTTCGGGACGCGGCATTTTTCATTTTCGGAGGTAAATATGGAAACAAGAGTTGCTGTTATAAGCATTATAATCGACAATCCCGAATCCGTTCAGATGATGAACGACATTCTCCACCAGTACGGCGAATACATCATCGGCCGTATGGGTATCCCCTACCGCAAAAAGGGTATCAGCATCATAAGCATCGCCCTTGACGCGCCTCAGGATATCATCAACACTCTCTCGGGCAAAATCGGCAGACTCGACGGTGTCAGCAGCAAGGCTGCTTATTCCAAATGAGTGCCCGCAGTAACGGAAAACTGAATTTTGCGTGGCGCATCGTCCTTATCGTTCTGCCCCTTATCGCCGCCCTCTGCGCGCTTTGCATAGGTCGCATCTCCATAGCACCGAATGACGTCATCTCTGTGCTGGCGGGAAAACTGGGTATAGGCGCAGGCGCGGACAAACTTACGGAAATGACCGTATGGAAGCTTCGTCTGCCGAGAATACTTCTCGCGCTTTTAGTCGGCGCGGGGCTTTCCGCCTCGGGTTGTGCTTTTCAGAGTCTTTTCGCCAATCCTCTCGCCACTCCCGACACTCTCGGCGTTGCAAGCGGGGCATCCTTCGGTGCGGCACTGGGAATTCTGCTGGGCTACGGCATGATTGGCATACAGGCAACCTCACTCGTGATGGGCGCGCTTGCCGTTGCCCTCACATGGCTTACCGGCTCGGGCAAAAACAAGAGTCTCGGCTCTGTGGTTCTTGCGGGCATCATGATAGGCTCGCTGTTTACCGCCCTCGTTTCTCTCGTCAAGTTCGTTGCGGATACGGAAAGTCAGCTTCCCGCAATCAGCTACTGGCTCATGGGCGGTCTTGACAAAGCGGGCTACACCACTCTGCTTTACGGCGCACCGCCCATAATCCTTGGCATGCTCGTTCTTTATCTTCTGCGCTGGAGAATGAATCTTCTCCCTCTCAGCGAGGATGAAGCCCGCGCCTCGGGCACAAACATCAAAGCCCTGCGAGGTGTCACCGTTGTGTGCGCTACCGCAATCACCGCATCCTGCGTTTCCATGTGCGGTCAGGTGGGCTGGGTCGGGCTTTTGGTTCCCCACATGTGCCGCATGAAATTCGGCAGTAACCACATGGCGCTTCTCCCCGCGTCAATCAGTCTCGGCGCGGTGTTCATGGTAATCGTAGACACCGTCGCCCGCAGTGCCTCAGCCGCGGAAATCCCCGTGTCTATTCTGACGGCAATCATCGGCGCGCCTTTCTTCATCATGCTTATGCGCAAAAGCGGGGGGTGGAGATTCTGATGTTAAGTGTAAAAAACGGAAGCTTTGCCTATCCCAAAGGCAAAAAAGTTTTCAGCAATATTAACTTTGAAATCCAAAGCGGCGAGCTCATGGCAATCCTCGGCCCCAACGGCGCAGGTAAAACCACTCTGCTGCGCTGTATCATGGGCATGCTGAAATGGTCCGAGGGCGAAAGCCTCCTCGACGGTGAAAACATCCGCAGTATGCCTGCATCTAAGCTTTGGAGCAAAATGGCATACGTTCCGCAGGCAAAGAGCGCATCGGGTGCTTTCACCGCATTTGAAACAGTGCTGTTAGGCAGAAGCAGCCGCATAAACGTTTTCGCATCGCCGAAAAAAGAGGATGTCAGAAAAGCCGAGGAAGCCCTTGAAAGACTCGGCATAACTCATCTCGCCGACAAGAAATGCTCCGAGATGTCGGGCGGCGAGCTTCAGATGGTGCTCATTGCACGCGCGCTGGCGGCTGAACCCGAAATTCTTATTCTCGACGAGCCCGAATCAAATCTCGATTTTAAAAACCAGCTTATCGTACTGGATACCATGTCCGCGCTCACCCGCGAGGGCATGGCGTGCATCTTCAACACCCACTATCCCGAACACGCCCTGCGCATAGCGGACAAATCCCTCATCCTATCCAAAAACGGAAGCTGCGTATTCGGTGAAACGGGCAAGGTGCTCACCCGCGACAGCATCCGTTCCGCATTCGGCGTTGAAGCAGCAATCGGCGAGATTGAAACTCCCGACAGCATACTGAAAAATGTTGTCCCTCTCTTCCTTGCGGATAACAGTGAAGAGTCCGAGGACGATAACGCGCGCAGTATCGCAAGCATAACCATTATCTCCGACGGCAACACCTCCGCGGATAAGATTAACGCAATTCTGCACGAATACAGCTCACTGCTTATCGGACGCATGGGTATGCCCTACCGTGACTGCGGGCTTTATATCATAAACGTCACTTTAGACGGCGAGAAATCCGATATAAACACCCTTTCCCACAAGCTGAGTCTTATTCCCGATATAAGCGTTAAAACCACTTACGCAAAAGGCAATTTCTAAGCAAAAAACTCC
>JAZLFI010000090.1:0-28544 GCA_045615725.1 Oscillospiraceae bacterium | reverse complement strand
ATCCGCTCCAAGATTAACTCCGAGCAGTCTGCAATCGCAGCAATGGACGAAGTCTGCCAGAAGGCAGGCCTGAAGAACACCAAGGAACTGGCATACCTCGTAGGTACCGGCTACGGCCGTAACAAGGTTCCCTTCGCAGATGAAAACATCTCCGAGATTTCCTGCCACGCAATGGGCGTACACGTAACTGATCCTTCCGTAAAGGCAATCATCGATATCGGTGGCCAGGACGTTAAGGGTATCGCAGTTGACTCCGACGGTACTGTAAAGAACTTCGCAATGAACGACAAGTGCGCTGCAGGTACCGGCCGCTTCTTCGAAGCAATGGCACGTTCCTTCGAGATGACTCTGCCCGAGTTCTCCAAGCTGGCTCTTAAGGCAAAGAACGTCATCCCCATCACCGCACAGTGCACCGTTTTCGCTGAGTCCGAAGTTATCACCCTCGTCGGCGAAGGCAAGCCCATGGACGAAATCGCAGCAGGTATCGAAATGGCAGTTGCAAAGCGTTGCTTCGTTATGGCAAAGAAGGCTGGCGCAACCGACAGCATTACCCTGACCGGTGGCTGCGCAAAGAACGACGGCCTGAAGGATGCAATCGAGCACGTTCTGAAGCTGAAGGTTATCAACCTCAAGACCGACCCCCAGCTTATGGGCGCACTTGGTGCAGCAGAGTATGCTCGCCAGAAGGGTCTTGCAAAGAAGTAATTCGCTATATAATACATAGCTGAATTTCCGATTATCGAAAGGAGCATATATTATATGTGCAATATTTGCAAAAAGGCTGTTAAGCTGTCCACTATGGTAGTCGGCGTTCTGTTCGTTGTTTATTTCTGGAACCTCGATCAGAAGGTCCTCGGCTGGGCATACAGACAGGTTAACGTTATGTTTGACAGAAAGCCTGCCAACATTCACTTCTAATCAAAACTTTAAGAGGCTGTGTCTTCGGACACAGCCTCATTTTTTTATTTTTTAAACTAATTTTGTGGTTGAAAAATTCTCGGTTTTGTGTAATACTTTTTACATGTAAACAGGGAGGATATGCAGGAAATGAAGCTTGATTATGAAAGTCTTTATCCTTTTTGGAACGATATAAATGAGAATCAGAAAAAGCTGATTAAAGAATCCGTCAAATGCTTCAGCTTCGGCACAGGTGAGATTGTAAAGCTGAAGGATGCAACAAAGAAAAACGGACTGCTTGTACTTGTGAGCGGTTTTCTGCGTCTTTATTTGTCCGATAACGGCAGAGAGATTACCATATCCGAACTCAGACAGGGCGACGCTTTCTGCATCCTGACGATTGATGATGCAACCGCTAACGATGCAATGCCCGATTTACAGGCAAGAGAGGATACGGTTATAGCATATATTAATGTAAGCGTTCTTGAGATTCTTTCCGCTGAAAGCCGTGCGGTGGGCGAGTTCCTGTTCAATACCGCGATATCAAGCGCACAGAATATTCTTAACAGCGTTTCACATCATTTCTTCTATAATATAAGAAGTTGTCTTGCAAAGTTTATCGTTGATAACACTGACGGCGATAATAAAACAATAAAAATAACTCACGAACAACTTGCAAACAATCTCGGCACAAGTAGGGTTGTTGTAAGCCGCGAGCTAGAGTATTTCGGAAATCTCGGCCTTATAAAAACAGGCCGCGGAAAGATAGACGTTTATAATATTGAAGCACTTGAAAAAATCGCGAATAACTAAGAAAAAACTGAGGTACAACGTACCTCAGTTTTTTTGCATTTATAATTATACTCTCTTCCACTTTGCGCCGTGGGGGATATCGGTAACTTCGATACCTGCGGCCTTGAGTTCATCGCGGATGCGGTCAGCCTCTGCAAAGTTCTTTGCTTTCTTTGCATCCTGACGAGCCTGGATTTTGGCTTCAACCTCTGCGTCTGCTTCGCCGGATTCAGAGATAATGGTGAACTCACCAGCGGTCACAGCCTGCTTCTTGAGCTCCTCGCGCTTCTTGTCGGCCTTTGCAATAAGGTCAAGGCTGAGCACCTTGTCGAAATCAGCAATGACAGCCAGCTTGGTGTCGTCATTGGTCTTGTACTTAAGCACATCGTAAAGCGCGGTGACGGCAAGGGAAGTGTTGAGGTCGTTGTCAAGTGCGGCAACAAACTTCTCCTTGAGTGCATTAAATGCGGCTTCATCGATTGCTTCGCCTGCGGGCTTTATTCCTGCAATGCGGTTAATGAGCTTGTTGTACGTTACCTGTGCGTTGTCAAGGTTTTCCCAGGAGAATACAAGCGCCTTGCGATAGTGACTCTGGAGACAGAACAGACGGTACGCGAGGGGATCATAGCCCTTTTCCTCGAGAAGCTGAACCGTCAGGAATTCGCCCTTGGATTTTGACATCTTGCCGCTGTTGGTGTTCAGATGATGTACGTGCATCCAGTAGTTACACCACTTGTGTCCAAGGTAGGATTCGGACTGAGCAATCTCATTGGTGTGGTGGGGGAATGCGTTGTCAATTCCGCCGCAGTGTATGTCGAGGTCTTCACCAAGATGCTTCATGGAAATGCCTGAGCACTCAATGTGCCAGCCGGGATAACCGACGCCCCAGGGAGAATCCCATTTAAGTGCCTGGTCCTCGAACTTGGACTTGGTGAACCAGAGAACGAAGTCGTTCTTGTTGCGCTTATTGGTGTCTTCCTCAACACCCTCGCGAACGCCGACAGCAAGGTCGTCCTCATTGAAGTCATTGAAGATGTAGTATCTTTCAAGCTTGGAAGTGTCAAAGTAGACGTTACCGCCTGCAAAGTAGGCATAGCCTGTGTCCATAAGCTTGGTGATAATCCTGATGTAATCGTCAATGCAGTTGGTTGCAGGTTCGACAACATCGGGAGTCTTGATGTTGAGCTTGCCGCAGTCGGAGAAGAATGCATCGGTATAGAATTTCGCGATATCCATGACGGATTTATTCTCACGCTTTGCACCCTTGAGCATCTTGTCCTCGCCCTCGTCAGCATCACTGGTGAGGTGGCCGACGTCGGTGATATTCATAACGCGCTTGACGTTGTAGCCGACATAGCGCAGATGCTTTTCGAGAATGTCCTCCATGAGGTATGAGCGGAGGTTGCCTATATGAGCAAAGTGATACACCGTAGGACCGCAGGTGTACATCTTGACAATATCGGGGGAGTTGGGGACAAAGTCCTCTCTTGTTCTTGTTGCGGAGTTATAAAGCTTCATGTTGTTTCTCCTTATGAACTGTGCTTGAACACATTTTTATTATTGATGAAGTATTCGGTGCCCGAATACAGAGTTGTTACGAGAATAACCACCCAGCAGATGATTTTAAGCAGTTTCGGGAAGGGGAGCCATGTGTCCTGCAAAACAATCAGCACGCCGAGACAGATCATGGTTGAGAAGGTTTTAATCTTGCCTGACCATGCGGCGGCAATTACAATACCCTGTTCAACAGCTAAAAGTCTGAGTCCGGAAACGGCAAATTCACGCAGAAGCACAATCGCAACAATCCAGCCCGGCATAAGCCCTGCTTCCACAAGGTAGCACATTGTGGCGAGCACAAGCATTTTGTCTGCCAGCGGGTCCATGAACTTACCGAAATCGGTGATCTGGTCATAGTGCCTTGCTATATATCCGTCAGCAAAGTCACTGAGGCATGCGATAATATATACCGTAAGTGCCCAGTAGATATGACCGAGGTACAAAAGAAGCATGAGAACGGGAATGAGGATAATACGGCCAATTGTAATTTTATTAGCGGTTGTATTCATAGCAAACCTCCTCAGAGCTGCTCACCAAACAGATATCCGTCGCGTA
The DNA here is from genome assembly GCA_045615725.1 of Oscillospiraceae bacterium. GTDB lineage: Bacteria > Bacillota > Clostridia > Oscillospirales > Oscillospiraceae > F23-B02. The sequence goes on along the minus strand of JAZLFI010000090.1, from coordinate 24,743 downwards.
CTTCCGTTATATGAACAGTAACAATATCACCTTCGCGGCCTTCGCCTTCAAAGTAAACAAGACCGTCAATGTCAGGGGAGTCGGCATAGCTTCTGCCGACGTACATCTGATAGTCCTCGTCATAGCTTTCGCAGAGAACTTCAAGGTCTTTGCCTATCTGAGCGTTGCAGAAATCGTCCATAATCTGAGCCTGGAGCTCGAGGATGAGGTCAGCACGCTTCTGAGCGATATCGTAGTCAACGTGCTCCATCTCGGCGGCGGGAGTGCCATCCTCTGGTGAGAAGGGGAAAACACCAGCGCGCTCAATTCGGGCTTCCTTCAGAAACTCACACAGTTCCTCAAACTCATCCTCGCCCTCGCCGGGAAGACCGGCAATAAGACTTGTGCGCAAAACGAGGTCAGGAATTTTTTCTCTCAGCTTTTTGAACAGATCTCTTATCTCGTCACCATCGCCTCTGCGGTTCATGGATTTCAGTATCTTATTATTTATATGCTGAATGGGGATATCGAGGTACTTTACAATCTTGTCGTTTGAAGCAATCTCGTCTATGAGCTCATCGTCAAACTGGTCGGGGTAGAGGTAGTGGAGTCTTATCCACTGAACACCTTCAATTTCTTTAAGCCTGCGGCAAAGCTCCGCAAGTGAACGCTTGCCGTAGATATCGGTACCATAGCGGGTGATATCCTGGGCGATAACTATGAGCTCCTTAACGCCGTGGGCGGCTAAATCCTTGGCTTCCTCAACGATATTTTCCATATCTCTTGAGCGGTATCTGCCGCGGATATAGGGAATTGCGCAGAATGCGCAGAAGTTGTTGCAGCCCTCTGCAATGCGCAGAAACGCCCATGAGGGACCTGTTGTTACAACACGGCCAATCTCATCGACGGGTGCGTTGTTATCGTCAAAACGGCTTACAGCCTCTCCGCCGAGGCATTTCTCAACAGTCTCAACAATATCCTTGTAGTTGCCGACACCGAGAACAGCGTCAATTTCGGGAAGCTCTTCCGTTACAGCCTCGCGGTAGCGCTCGGTAAGACAGCCCGTTACGATTATCTTACCCAGTCTGCCCTCGTTTTTAAGCTCTGCCATCTCAAGAATAGTGTCGATAGCTTCGCTTTTTGCCGCATCAATAAAGCCGCAGGTGTTTATGATAACCGCGTCCACGCCGTCAGGTTCGGGAGCGATTGCATAGCCTGCCTCGCTGAGCAGGAACAGCATCTGCTCGCTGTTTACAAGATTTTTCGCACAGCCCAGTGATATGAGTGCAATGGTATTATTCATCATAATCCTCTGATTTAACTTTGTTTATTGCGTGTTTTATTTCGTCCCAGCTGTATCCGCGGCGGTAAAGCGCGTTGGATATTTTGTTAATCTGGGCTTTGTCGTCAATGTCCGTAAGACGTGAGCGGATAAAGCGCTCAATCTTATCATCCTGCGAGGGCATTTCGCTAAGCGCGTCTTCCCAGAGCTCGCGGGGAATACCGTGGCGGTTAAGCTCCTGACGGATTCGCGTTAAGCCGTAGCCTTTTGCGGCATAGTGGCGCACAACGCTTCCCGCATAGCTTTCGTCGTTAATAAGCCCCATATCGCAGAGCCAGTCAGCGCAGGCTTCCGCATTGTCGGGGTCTTCGCCCTTTTCTACCAGACGGTCGCGCATTTCCTTGCGCGACATGGGTCTGACGTTTATTATTTTCAGCGCTCTTGACTTTGCAAGCGAGAGGGTGGAGGCAGAGTAGATTTCCCGATATTCCTCTTCGGAAAGCTCCATGCCGGAATGCAGAAATCTGTCCGTCACAACACCCAGTGAGGTTTTCAGTTCTCTTCCGTCGCTGAATATGAGAGTAAAGCGCTCAGCCGATGTCTGCTTTATCTCGGTAATACTAAGCATCAGCCCTCAAACTCGTCTGCGGAAACGTCAACAGCGCGGCCTGCGGCCTGCGCGGCACGCTTTGCCTGCGGTGACATGATTTTGTATGCGTTGTCGCGAACCTGCTGTTCAAGCTGGTCGCATACCTCGGGATTGGCAAGGAGATATTCCTTAACGCCGTCGCGCCCCTGAATACGCTGACCGTTTACGGTGTACCATGCGCCTGCCTTGTCGATAAGCTCAAGCTTGCAGCCGAGGTCGATAATCTCGCCGACCTTGGAGATGCCTTCACCGTAGATAATATCGAATTCCGCCTCTTTGAACGGAGGTGCGCACTTGTTCTTGATAACCTTTGCGCGGGTGCGGTTGCCTATCATCTCGCCGTTGCCCTTGAGAGTTTCAATTCTGCGAACGTCGATACGGACGGATGCATAGTACTTAAGCGCAAGACCGCCGGGGGTAGTTTCGGGGTTGCCGTACATGACACCTATCTTCTGACGGAGCTGGTTAATGAAAATAACGGTACAGCCGTTCTTGGAGATACAGCCTGCCAGACGGCGCATTGCCTGGGACATAAGCCTTGCAAGAGCACCGACAACGGTGTCGCCCATTTCGCCCTCAAGCTCAATGCGGGGAATAAGAGCGGCGACGGAGTCGATAACGACAACATCGACTGCGCTGGAACGGACGAGAGCCTCGGCAATATCGAGTGCCTGCTCGCCGGTATCCGGCTGGGAAATGAGAAGGCTGTCTATATCAACGCCGAGAGCGCGTGCGTATGCAGGCTCAAGAGCGTGCTCAACGTCGATGTATGCGGCCTCGCCGCCTGCCTTCTGTGCGGATGCGACAACGTGCAGGGCGAGGGTGGTTTTACCGGATGCTTCGGGGCCGTAGACCTCGATGATACGTCCCTTGGGAACGCCGCCGATACCCAGTGCAAGGTCGAGGGAAAGAGAACCGGTGGACAGAGCCTCAACGTTTACGGGGATATCGTCGCCAAGACGCATGATTGCGCCTTTACCGTAGTTCTTTTCAATCTGCGCGATGCAGGTTTCAAGGGCTTTCTTTTTGTCGGAAGCCTGAGAGTGGGTGGATATGGGAGCTTTTTTCTTTTCAGCCATTGTGATTCACCTCATATGTAAATTCATTTTTTAATATTCGTTTTTCCATCTGCCGATTACAACGCGCTCAACACCGAGAGTGTCGAGCCTTGTGTCCACGGCAACATAGCCGGCATCCAGAAGCATTTTTTTAACTTCCTCCGTCTGACCTTCGCCGACCTCGAACATAATCTGCCCGTTGGGACGAAGAGTAATTGTCCAGTATTTTATGATTGCTCTGTAAAAGTCCAGCCCGTCCTCGCCGCCGTCAAGAGCACCGATGGGCTCAAAGTCGCGTACTGAGCTGTCAAGCTCAATCAGCTCGCATGAGCGGATGTAGGGAGGATTTGAAAGGATAAGGTCAAAGCTTCCTATGCTCATGGGCGGCCATGTTGTGGCGTCAGCCTGCATGGTAATAATCCTTGCACCGAGCCCGTTTTCTTTTATGTTTCTGCGGCTTATTTCAAGTGCGTCGTTGCTGATATCAGCGGCGACAACTCTTGTCGCGGGCATTTCCTTGTTGACAGCGCATGCGATGCATCCGCTTCCACAGCAGAGGTCGAGAACTCTTGCCTTCATACCGCGCTGTTTAATCGACTCGATAGCAGTATCAACAAGCACCTCAGTGTCCATGCGGGGGATGAGCACATCTTTATTGACGTTGAACTCAATTCCGTAGAATTCCCATTTTTCCGCTATATATGCAAGAGGCTCGCCGTTTAATCTGCGTCTGAGCATTTCCGTGGCTTTTTTTTCAACCGCATCGGAGGTATAGAGGTTTAAGTCACGCATAAGCGCTTCCTTTGATTTACCCGCCGCCGCGGCTAAGAGAAATCTTGCTTCAATGCCGTGGGCTTCAACGCCGTTTTCTCGCAGAGCATTTCTTATCTGTATATATATCTCGCTGTATGTCTTTGGCATTTTACAAGTTTCCTTTACCAGGCATCGCTGCCTTTTTCTTCGGGGATTACGAGCTCAAGAGCTCTGATTGCGCATTTTATCATATCGTCATCGGGCTCGTTTGTGGTAATGCGCTGCATCTGCTTGCCGGGCCATGAGAGAATGCGGCTGAGAACATTGTCATGTCTGCCGACCCAGCGGTTAATCTCATAGCTGACACCGACAACTATGGGAAGCACAAGAAGCTTAAAGCCGATTCTCGCAAGCGTGCCCGTTGCACGGATAAACGAGCCGACGATTATGCTTATGATGATAACGACAAAGAGGAAGCTTGTTCCGCATCTGGGATGAAGTCTGCCCTGAGGACGGACATTTTCAACAGTGAGGGGAAGACCTTTTTCGTAGCAGAAAATTGTCTTATGCTCAGCCCCGTGGTATGCGAACATGCGCTTCATATCATTCATCTTTGAGCAAAGAATAAGATATATAAAGAAAATTATCAGCTTGAGTATACCCTCGAAAAGAGTTCTCGCGTAAAAATCGGATTTTACCGCGGGGAAAAGTCCGACAATAAATGTGGGCAAAAACAGAAACAGGAACAGCGAAAGCGCAATACCGAGTACAACTGCAACGCCGATTATCAGCTTCTGAGCGACCTCGTCGGAAAAGTGCTTTTCAATCCAAAGGTCAAGCTTATCGGGTTCTTCCTGCATGTCCTCGGGAAGCTGGTCAACGGAGAAGCTGAGTGCCTTAACGCCGTTAACCATGGATGAGATAAAGCCTGCACAGCCGCGAACAAGAGGCCAGCCCAGAACGGGGCATTTCTCTTTTAGCGGTTTCATGTCAACAACTTTTTCAACGTATCCGTTTTCGGTGCAGCATACAATGGCCCGCTTTTTCGGTCCCTGCATCATTATTCCTTCAATAAGTGCCTGACCTCCGATTGAAGTCTTGAAAGTGCAGGCACTGTTATTATCTTTTGCCATAAAATTTGCTCCGTCAGTTTTTGGTCATAGGCAGTCTTACTGTTGCGATGCATCCGCCACCCTCGGCATTGGCGATAATCAGCTCACCGCCGTGACGGGTGACAATTTCATCGCAAACGGCAAGACCTATGCCGCTTCCGCGATTCTTGGAACTGCCCTTGAAGAACTTGTTCTTGACAAAGGGGAGCTCGTCCTCGGGAATTCCGCGACCTCTGTCGAGGATAGTGATGACTATATAGTCAATATCAATCTTCAGCTCAACATCGACGGTTTTTCCGTCACCGCCGTGTTTTGCGGCATTGTCGAGAAGATTGAGAAATACCTGTTTGAGTCGCTCGGGGTCACCGGGGATGAGGGGAATCTCGTAATCGGGTGCATCATAGTTAATCTCAATACCTGCCTGATGCATGAGGTTTCCGTAATTAAACAGCGAGTCCTCAAGCTCGGCGGCGATATCGATAAGCTCAATGCGCAGATTAAATCTACCGTCCTGAATTCTTGTGAACTCCAAAAGGTCGGCAACCATGCTTGTAAGTCGCTCGGCTTCCTTTGAGATAATCTTTGCGCCTCTGAGAGAGTCGCCCTGAACGGCTGTGTCATACTGGATGGTTTCACTCCAGCCCGTAATAGCGGTAAGGGGAGTTCTGAGCTCGTGGGAAATCTGAGAAATAAACTCGGTGGTTGCCTCATCGGAAAGCGCAATCTTTGAGCTCATCTCGTTAATCTCGTCGGTAAGGTTGCCGATTTCATTGTCGGCATACTTTTTTGCCTGAACTCCGTAGCTGCCCTCGGCGATGCGCTTTGCAGACTCTGTCAGGTCCTGTATAGGTTTGTTTACGTTGCGGTTAAACCATATGTTGACCGTAATGATGAATACGGCAAGAATAACCGCAATGACGATAGCTGCTACCGTATAGCCTTTAAAGGCAAACGCAATCAATGCCGCGATAAACAGTATCGCAACGATGCTGGCGTATAACAGCTGATCTTTCAGCGTATTAGAAAACATTTTTCACTCCGGATGGGTAATCAGTAACCCCATTTATAACCGTAGCCCCAGACGGTGGTAAGGTATTCGGGCTCTGTGGGGTCTGCTTCAATCTTAATGCGCAGTCTGCGGATGTTAACGTCAACCGTCTTAAGCTCGCCGGAGAAGTCAGCACCCCATACTGCGTTGAGGATATCCTCGCGGCTCATAGCCTTGCCGGGATTTTCCATAAACAGCTTCATAAGCAGATACTCAATCTGAGTCAGCTTAAGGCGCTTGCAGTCCTTTTCAAGGGTGCGGTTTCTGGTGTTGAGCAGGAAGGGACCGCTCTGGATTTCGTAGCTGGGCTTGTCGTTTGCATCGCTGCCCAGACGGCGAACGAGCGCGTCAACACGTGCGGTGAGCTCAGCAGGAGAGAAGGGCTTGGTGACATAGTCGTCGGCGCCGGTCATAAGACCTGTGACCTTATCAATCTCCTGGCTCTTTGCAGTGAGCATTATGATGCCGATTTTGGAGCCCTGTGCGCGGATGCGGCGGCAGACCTCAAAACCGTCAATATCGGGGAGCATAACGTCAAGCAGTGCAAGGCAGATATCGGGATTTTTCTCGAGCTGGCTGAGTGCTTCCATGCCGGTTGCCGCCTCGATAGGCTCATATCCGTTGCGCTTGAGGTTTATTACCACAAAACTGCGGATATTCGATTCATCTTCAAGTACGAGTATCTTTTTCATGGTTAATGCCTCTTTCTTTATATATATTATTACATGAAAGACATTGTAACACAAAAATTGCAAATATGGTAGTAGTAATAGCAAAAAAATCGCATATTTAGCGCAATTTTATTACAAGAAACGAATTTTCCTTGAATTATGGGTGATAATGCGTTATACTTTGACTCGTATTTGAAATATATATTTGCCGGTGTGATGGAATTGGTAGACGTAGCGGACTCAAAATCCGCCGATGGCGACATCATGTGGGTTCGAGTCCCACCACCGGCACCAGAAAAGCCCGTCCAAAAGGACGGGCTTTTTTGCTGTAATTATCCGCTTCGCTCAAATAAAGCGAGAGGGGAAAACCATCCCCTCTCGCGCTCACCCCATGCGTGTTTTGGGGTCCTTATCATTCAATATCAAGGACTCTCAGCATACGAACGAGAGTGAGTCTGTTTCTGATAGCGGCGGAAACAGGGAGCATTTCATCGGTGAGTGCGGGGTCAATGCCGATATGCTCGGGCAGGTATTTTGCGCCGCAGCCCTTATAGAGAGCTTCAAGCTCTTCCGCAGAGGGAATAGTTGCGATAAGCTCTTTGATTTCTTCCCAGTTATCAACAATGTTCTGCGGGTCGAAGGTGCCGAGGATATCGTTTGCATTTTCCTCGATAATGCCTGCGGCAAGGCGTTCGCCGAACTTTTCCGTAATCCACTCATCGGTAAGAGGCTCAAACTTCTTTGCCTTGGGAGTGAGCTTGGCAAGCTCGTGATATTTCTTTGCGCAGAGGTATGTACCGACGCCGACGCATTCACCGTGGATGCCCTCGGCACTCTCAAAGCGGGGAGGATGCATCTCGACAAGATGAGCCATGAGATGCTCTGCACCTGAAGCGGCTCTTGAATGGTTGAGAAGCTGCATGGTGATGCCACTCTTCATCTGTGCCATGGTCATTGCCTCGTGGTCTGCAACGCCTGTTGATGCATATTCGTCAGCGGCCTTGCGCATGATATCGAGCGCTTCCTTGGAAAGGTCTGCAACCATGGGGCAGAAGTATTCACCTGCGACGAGCTTAGAGATTTTCCAGTCGACGAGGGAGATGTATTTGGAAAGAATGTCGTTTATGCCGCTTGCAACAAGACGTGCGGGTGCACCCTTAATAATGTCGAGGTCGGCAACGACCAGAACGGGTGCGCACATGGGAATGGATTTTTTCTGACCGTTCAGAATAACGGAGCATATGTTCGCGGTAAATCCGTCAGAGGAAGCGAGAGTGGGGATAGCGACAAAGGGGATGCCCAGCTTGTATGCGGGGTATCTGCCGAAGTCCATAATGGTACCTGCGCCGAACGCAACGATGACCTCGGGATTATCCAGTTTCGCCATCATGTCTTCAATTAAAACGTCTTCGGAACGCAGACCGTTTGCCTCAAGAACAATTTCCTGATCGGCTTTAACATGCTTGCCCTCGGTGAGCTTGAAAATGTTGGTATCATAGACGACGGCACGCTTTTTGTCTGCAAGGCCGACTTCTTCCATGTATTGCTCAAAGTTTGCAAGAGCATTGTATTCTACAACAACTTTCTTTGTTTCAAGAGTGTGTTCTCTTCCGCATACGCATTTGCCTACGTATTTTTCGCAATCCATTATCATGATAAATACCTCATTTCGAGAAATTTTGCCATAAAATCCGTACTTTTATTATAGCATTGTAAGAAAATTTTATCAATTGTCTGATATTACAAATCGTTGGCCCTTGTTGACGTATTAAAAAAGCTGAGCTATAATATGTGCATCAATTTTACCAAAGGAGCAAAACCAATGAGCAGGAAACTTAAAATTGTACTTATAACAGTGGCAGTGCTAATGCTTGCATTTGTACTGACCGCCTGTGGAAATAAAGGCCCCGAAACACCGTGGGAATGGGCACAGGGACTTGAAGACGGCGATATCGAATCGGCAACATTCTGGTGCAAGGCCGAGTATTACGAGCAGCAGGCTGACAGTGAAGATGCCGAAGATACAGAAGATGTCGAAGATGCCGCATATGAGGACACCGAAACCGAACTCAGCGAAAAGCTTGTCGGCAAGCTTATAACAAACTTCTACCGCCTTGAGGAAGACAATTTCACCGAAATTGATGCAGTGTCCGATTCTCCTCTTTACGGAATTAAATTCACAACCGCCGACGGCGACGAATATGCACTTAACCAGTGCACCGATACTGACGGTGCTCTTGAGATTACCTATGCAGACAAGGTTTGGATGATTACAGGCGCAAAGCTCAACGCCTTTGTAGAAGCAATACTGAACGGCGAAGACGTTGAAAACATGGACGATGAAGTTGCTTCTTCCGCAAACCTTATTGCCAGCGGCAGTGACCTCAACGATCCTTCTTTTGGATTTGTAACATATTCAGATTTAGTTGAATAATCAATAAAAAAGCTTCAGTCAAAAGACTGAAGCTTTTATTATATCGTTTTTTAGTGATGGTCACCTGTGCCGTTTTCGCCGACACCGAAGTGAAGCTCTTTCATGCCTTCAACTTCGTCGCAGATGTCCTTGAGCTGACATACGGTGCAGTCGGTGGGAAGACCTTCGAGAATGTGGTTGAGAGTACCGGTGATTTCATCGACCTTCTTTGCACTTTCGTGGAGAGTTTTGAAATCAATGTCAGGATCGGTAACGAAAATGACGGTAGCATTAATAACATTGGGGTCCTTCTTGTACTGGTCAATGTATCTGTAACCGACCTCGGCAAAATTGATGCCCTTTCTGATAGCCTTCTTGCTGACGCGAATCTGCTCGCGGTTGCTTTCCGGGGACATGCGAACCATGTAGCCGTCGGGATATACATGATACTTGCTGAACTCAATGTCCTTAATCTTGCGGTAAACCTCGTCATCGTCGCCTTCCATAACGCCGACGCGGAGATATACTATACGGGCAAAGGGAGTATCGCTCTTAATGTCCTTGAGGTCCTTGCCGTAGAGAATAACCTGATCCTTGTTAACAATGTCAGGGGAAGAGGTTACGCAGATATAGTTTGCGGAACCGAGGCCGTTTGCACCCAGTTCGTATGCGGCATCACTCTGAAGAACCAGCTCTGCGGAACCCAGGTCAGGCCATGCCTTTCTGGGGTTATAGTCCCATACCTGAGGCTTCTTTCCGTCAAGTACTTTGTCTGTAATCTTGAATATTGCGTTATAAAGTTCCATATTCCTGCTCCTGTATTTATATTCGTTTTATTATTAGTCCCTCTGTGTGTTAAAAAAATTACACACATACATTAAAACAGAAAATCAATAAAAAATAAAGTACTTTTTTATTAATTCTTACATATTTCCAAAATTGACTAATAAAACGTGCTTATCGTCAACAGATAAGCACGTTTAGTTTTGTGTTATTCATTTGTCTGACCATATTTCAGCCCGTGAATGAAGACGTTCGTGTATGCACCCAGCAGGATAATAAACATACACCAGTACATCCACAGCAGACATATAATTATTGCCGCAAGGTTTCCGTATGTGGAAAACCCGATTCCAAGCTTAAGAAAAACCGAAAAGCCCCATGTAAACAGAAGCCATGCGCCGGCGGCAAAAAACGCGCCGGGCAAAAGTGCGCCGAAGCCAAGCTTCATTTCGGGTACATAGCGGTAAATCAAGGTAAATATGCTTACGAGAATTAATATTGCGAATAGAAATCTGAATTTGATTAAAAACGCGATAACAGGAGATACAATCGGAACATCCGTGCCTATCAGCGCAACAAGACGCTTACTGAAAATGAGCAGAAGAAGCACAATTACCATATCAACGATAATGCCGACTGTGTAAATGCATGCAAGCAGAGTGCGCTTGAGAAACGGCGTGTAATGCTGAGCCTCACTTATGACTTCAACACCGCGTATAAGCGCTGAAAAAGCGCGGCTTGAAAGATAAACCGCAACAATTACAGTAAGGGGGAGAACAGCCCCGGACGCGAGGTAAATGTCATCCGTAACAGATACAATCAAATCCTCAAGTGCATCCGGTATATAGCGGCTGAGAAAGCTGATTAAGTCTTCCTGACTCAGCCCTGTATACGGCAAAATAGACACCGCAAGGCCTATAAAAGGAACAAGGGACAGAAACATATAAAACGCGCATGCCGCCGCATGTGCGGAAAGGTTGTTCTGTCCTATTCCGCTTAAATATTGCTTTGAATTGTCAATGAATTTTTTCATATACACAACTATTGTTAAGTACTAACATTATAGTGTAAACAGATAGATGCAGAAATATGCAGTCGGGATAGAGAACAGCAGGCTGTCAATTCTGTCCATGGCACCGCCGTGGCCGGGAATGAGGTTGCTGTAATCCTTGATGCCCGCCATGCGCTTAATGAGTGATGCGGCAAGGTCGCCGACCTGACCGAAGCTTGAGCATACAAGTGCTGTTACCATGCAGCAGGCAAGGGAAAGACCGTACTTGCTTCTGAGGCAGAAATAAAGAATAACGCCTGCAATCACAGCGCAGACCGCACCGCTGATGCAGCCCTCTATGGTCTTGTTGGGGCTGACGTTGGGCGCAAATTTTGTCTTACCAAACAGCTTGCCGCCGAAGAGGGCGCATGCGTCGCATACCCACATGCATATGCAGCCGATAGCGAATACGGGTACCCAGTCGGGACTGAGTGCAAGCGCGGTTATCATTATCACGGGGATGAGCGGGTAAACGATAACGGCAAGAGTGGCAAGTGCGCCCTTACCGCCGATATCGGTTGATACAATACCCGCTGTGAGCGATGCAAAGATTGCAAGGAACAAAATTGCGTAAAGAACAAGGCTGTCGGCACCGAGGTATACGGCGGCAACAGCCGCTACGCTTGCTATGTATAAAATCACGGGGACGCATTTAATGCCCTTATGCCCGATAGCATTGCACATTTCCCTTGATGCGAGAATTGCGATTGCTAGCAGAAGCAATGCCTTTGTAACGGGGGAAATGAAGAAGCAGGCCACAACCGCGACAATCATAACTGCAGCTGAAATAACTCTTGTTTTCAAATCAGTTTCCTTCTTTCAGTAATGATTTTTTTCTTGTATTACGACTAGAAATGTTATAAAATTAAATCACAAATTACTTGAAAAATTAAAATAATTTTTGCGTTACTAAATATTAACACAAATGCGGTTTATTAACAAGATATATTCGGAATTTGCACTCAACAAAGTGAAATTTTGTTCGAAATCGAACAAATTGTTGTAATATTTATCTGAACTTTGCGTCTATATGAATGGAGACTTGATTTGGAAGATCGTAAGATTGTAGAGCTTTATCTGACCCGATCAGAGGAAGCAATACAGGCAACAGATGAAAAATACGGTCGATACTGTTATAAAATTGCGTTTAATATCCTGGGAAATTCCGAGGATAGCGAAGAATGCGTGAATGATGCGTATATGCGTGCGTGGGGGAGTATTCCGCCCAACGAACCGAAATCGCTGTCATCGTTCATCGGCAAGATAACGCGTAATCTGGCTCTTGATAAGCTTCGTCAGAAAAACAGCGACAAACGCGGCGGCGGTGAAATACCGCTTGTTCTGGATGAGATTTCTGAGTTCGTATCAGGCGATGACCAGATAGCGCGTCTGCAGGATTCACAGGAGATAACTGCGGCGCTGAACAGTTTTCTTGCAGGCTTGGAAGAAGTCGAACGGGGCGTGTTTATGCGCAGATACTGGATGGTTGAGCCCATAGCGGATATAGCAAAGCGCTACGGACTTACAACATCCAATGCAACAACTCTTCTTTTCAGACTCAGAGGAAAGTTGAAGAAGCACTTGACGAAAGAAGGAATATCGCTTTGAAAAGTGAAGAACTGCTGAGACATTTAAGCTCAGTGGATGACAAATATATAGAAGAGCTTTTTACCGACAGCATTAACGATGCAAAGGTAACACGCAGAAAACCCAGATGGGGACTTATTGCAGCCTGCCTTGCTGTTGTTATGATAGGCGGATTTGCCGCATTCGGCGGCAGGACGGCACCTCAGGAGAATATCGAGAATGTAAAGCCCGAGCAGCTAACAGCGGTTGCGGCAAAAAACAGCGTTATCATGATTGATGTCAATCCGAGCATATCGCTCGATGTTGATAAGCACGGCAATGTATCTTCCGCCAAAGCCGAAAACGAGGACGCGGCTTCAGTTCTTGAGGGACTTGAGCTTAAAGGCATGGACTATGAGAATGCAGTCAAGACTGTCGTTCGGAAGCTGAGTGAAAAAGAATACCTGACAGAGCTTAAAAACTCACTGCTCATAACCGTTGTCTGCAAAAATGAAGAAGCTGCAGATGCGATAAGAGATAAGGCTGTCGCCGCCGTTACAGACTCGGGAACAGATTATGCGCTCTCGGTTCTGAGTCAGATTATGACCGATGACGGTCAGTATGCCGATGATGCTGAAAAATTCGGGGTTTCAACAGGCCGCATGTGGCTTATAGAAAAAACCAACAAAATGAACAGCGACCTGTCCGTTGAAAACCTAATAACACAGACTATTCATACCCTCAACCAACTGTATGAATATACAGGCTTGCCTGAGCTCGTTGAGCGGGTAGGCACCGCATCCGGCACCGCACCGAAAACGTGTATTGAAAAAATGGGCATTTCCAAGCTTTCAGCTGAAGAAGTTGTTGGCCTGGTTAAAGAGGTTTCCGATTTCTACGATGAATGGGATGACCGCAGTGACGCAGACAATGTGATTAAAAGCGCCTATAATTCTGCATCAAACAAGACCGACGACGCTGAAGAAATATGCTACATCGTTGAAGAAAGCCTTAATCTCCTTACAAAGGCAGGAAAGAAAATAGATGCAGTATCGTCACAGAAGGAAGAGAAAGCGAACGAAAATAAAGCATCTGAACCCGCACCTTCGAAAGAACCGATCATTACTGCTGAAGATGTTACGGAAGTCGCAGATTTTGTTGTTTCCATAGTTGAATATTTTGACTAAGCTTAATTCCCGCTCACAAATGTGAGCGGGAATTTTTTTGCTATATACATGCTTCGACATAATAAGGTTGAAAAAGTTAAGAAATTGTGGTATAAATCTATTAACTTTATATTTAATTAAAGGAATCACTGTATGTCACGATTAAAACAGAACATTTTTATTGCGATAATCATTCTGCTCGGTTTGGGTATCGGAATTTATGTTTATTTAAATCACTATACACCCGCTCCGCCCGTTGAAGATACCGCTATTACAGTTTGGTATACCGAAGACGATGAGCTGAGTTCCGATATTCCCGCTTTTATAGACAGATACAATTCAATTGACGACAGGGGAATCAGAAAAAACGTTTCTGTCAGAACACGCAGCTTCGAAGATTATGGTGAGCTTGAAAAGGCTCTTCGATTAACGAGCAAGGCATCACGCCCCGATATGATTGTGTGCGATGCTGACTGTCTTGCTACTTTGAACAGTGACGGCTATATCATGAAGCTTTCCGTATACGAGGAAGAGTGGATGGCGTCGGAATTCAACGGCGACCTTGTCAAGTGTGCTTCGATTAAGAACAACATGATGGCTCTTCCGCTTGCCGCGGATATTGAGCTTATGGTTGTGAACACGAAATGTGTTAATGATTTTGACGAAATCAAGAGCCTTGAGGATCTGTGCGCGGCTTCAAAGACGTATTACAAGGATAATTCAAAGCCCATGTTCTCTCTGGGCAATTATGCGAAGTTCTTTAGAACCGAAATGGCTCAGCTCGGCGAGGAATTTGATGCAGTAAGCCCCCGCGATACGAAGAACGAAAACTGCAAGTACATATATAAACTCCTTGCTCAGAGTGCATTTGACCGCGGCATGATTTCATCCACCAAACCTCTTGAGGATGTTGCCGACGGAAAAATTGCCTGTGCAGTTGCATCCTCATCCGAAATCATCGCGAATTCATCTTCGCTTGGCAAAAACATTAAAGTTTTCCCGTGCCCCTGTGTTGAGGATGGCAAGCAGGTATATACTCTTGATGTAAAGTGTATATGTATTTGCAAGACCGATGAAAACCGTCAGAATGCTTCGGCGCAGTTCCTGAAATGGTTCTCATCCGCTGAGATAAACGGAGAACTGCTCGGCGAAAGCGGCTATATTCCTCTCAGAGGCTCAATCGGTGATATATCATCCGAAAATTCTGTTTTTGCAAAGGTAAGCAAGGTTATATTAAAACTCGAAAGCAGTGCAAAGCATACGAATTTTGCACCGAATGCAGATTACTTGAAAAACTATAATGAGTTCATAGACGTTATGACACTCGTTATGGATTCACTGAGCTGAAATTTATAAAAATATATATGAGGTGAAATTTATGGAAGGCTTCAGAGTTCTTGAAATTAAAAAGAGCGTTTTTGAAAACAATGACCGCGAAGCAGATAAGCTGAGAGAAGAGCTGAAAAAGGAAAAAACTTTCCTGCTCAATCTTATGTCTTCACCCGGCAGCGGTAAGACGACAACTCTTAAGGCAACCATCGCGGCACTTAAAGACGAAATGCGTATCGGCGTTATGGAAGCGGATATTGACTCCGACGTTGATGCCGCAACCATCGAAAAGACCGGCGCAAAGGTTATCCAGCTTCATACCGGCGGCATGTGCCACCTTGATGCAGGTATGACCAAGCAGGGTCTCGAAGGTCTCGGCACCGATAACATCGACTTTGCTATTCTTGAAAACGTCGGCAACCTTGTTTGCCCCGCAGAGTTCGATACCGGCGCGGTTAAGAACGCAATGATTCTTTCCGTTCCCGAAGGCCATGACAAGCCCCTCAAGTATCCTCTGATGTTCTCCATCTGCGATGTACTTCTGGTAAATAAGATTGACGTTATGCCTTACTTCGACTTTGACCTTGAAAAGTGCAGAGAGTACGTAACAAAGCTCAATCCCAATATCAAGATTTTCCCCATCTGCGCAAAGACAGGTGAGGGCGTTGACGCATGGGCAGACTGGCTCAGAGAACAGGTCAGCGAGTGGAACAAGTAAAATAGTATAATAAAAAAGCAAGCTCAAATGAGCTTGCTTTTTTTATTGCGTATTATTATACGGGGTCGTAGGATTTGCTGACTTCGTTGCCGTCGGCATCGTAGTCAATGCATTCCATAAGCTTGGGGTCAACGCGGCTCTGCTTTCTGATTGTCATGCCCTGACCCTTGTTGTTATAAACCCAGATGTAGTTTCTCCAGACACCGTTATCCATCTTTCTGAAAACTCCTGTTTCATTCAGACGGCAGAATTTTGCGCGACCCTCGGCAGTGTCAAGAAGGTCGCCCTCACCGGTGTAGAAGAGCTCATCGCTGTATTTATAATTATCTTCCAGTTCAATTTCTTTCTTTATTTCCTCATTAGGTTTTGCCATAATGATACCCTCCTTAGTGCTTTTAATAATATTAACATGTTGTAAAGCTAGTTTCAAGTGCGGTTTTCGAAATATTTTGGCAACTTAAATAACTTTTTATCCTATTTGTTATTGACATGCCCAGTTTGCTTTGATAAAATAAAAACATAAGATTTTTACCAATAATTAACGGGGTGATTTTTAAATGTACAAAGCTATTATAGTTGAAGACGACCTTATGGTATGCGCCATACTGGAAAGACAGCTTGCCAAATTTAACCATTTAAATCTGGTGGGAAGTTTCAGACGCGGTACCGACGCACTTGAGTATCTTAAGGAAAATCCTGACGGGGCAGACCTTATCATACTTGACTACTACATGCCGGGCATAACCGGTATTGAGTTTCTTACCGAGCTCAGAAAGAGCAATAAGGAGCTTCAGGTCATAATGATTACCTCTGCAGACGACTACTCGGTTATCCGTGATGCAATGTGCTGCGGTATCTGTGACTACGTCCTCAAGCCCTTTACCAATGCAAGACTTGAAAAGGCAGTCGGCAAGTTTGAAACTGTTATGAAGCTAAAAAGGGAGACGCATGTGTGGACTCAGGATAAGGTTGACGTTCTGCTGTGCCCCCATAAGCACTATATCATTGATAACAGCTCATCCGAACCCAAAGCAAATAAGATTAACCCTGCAACTCTGAAGAATGTCAGAAGCTTCATGAGCGAGCATAAGAACGAAAAGCTCCCGCTCGTTGATGTAAGTGCGGCTCTCGACCTTTCTACTGTCACTATCAGAAGATATCTCAAGTACCTCAACACTCAGGGTGAGGTAGAGATTACTCTTGACTGTAAGACCGGCGGCAGACCCTCTGAACTTTTCGAGTATGTGGGTGCGGATAAATGAGAAACTTTAAAGAGAAATTTGTCCTTGCGGGAAATGATCTTGAAGCCCTCTGCGAGAGAACCGGCGGAGATGAAGACCTTATCGAACAGCTCATGCAGATGTTTCTTGCAGATACGAGCTGGGAAGAGATGTGCTCTTCGATTGAGGCAGGGGAGTGTGAAAAGGCTTTTCGTGCCGCGCATTCACTCAAGGGAAGCAGCGGTATGCTCGGCCTGAGCGGACTTTTTGAAGTTATGAAGGTAATAACCGATATGCTCAGAAACGGAGACCTTGACGGGGCTGAAACTGTTTTTGAGAAGACAAAGGCGGAATACGAAAACACTGTTTCTGTAATTAAGGATTTTGTATGATCATTCTGGGAATTGTTGCGTTTGCTTTGTTTGTACTGGGCGACGTTAACGATGCTTACATAAAAAGCAGAGCACTGAAGCCGTGCTTTGCGTTGGGAATTGTTCTGCTTGCCGCGGCTACGGCTTGCAGAATGGATATAAGCAGGGCAAAAATCGTCTGGTTTGTTCTTGCTGCGATTTTTCTTTCGTATCTGCTTAAATCACTCTTCGGCTCATTTTCAAATTCCGAAGCCTACTCGGACTTACCCGAAAACAGGGAAGTATCAGATACAGGACTGTATGCACTGTGCCGTCACCCCGGAGTGCTGTTCTTTTCGGGATTGTATATCTGTCTTCATTTTGGCGTATGTCTTCCGTGGCTTGATACGCTTTTGTATATCGGACTGAATTTTGTGCTTGTTATTCTTGAGGACACTGTTTTCTTCCCTCGATTTCTTGAGGGATATGAGCAATATAAAGAGAATGTACCGTTTTTAATCCCGACGAAAGAGAGTATTAAAAATTCGCTGAGAAAAAACGGATAGAGGCTGTATGACTTTTCAACAGGAACTGAAAAAATACACTAAGAAGCAGCTGTGGGATGCTTATTGCGGATATCTTGATCTGAGCCTTTCTGAATATATGTATATTCAGAAAAGACTTATGGAGGAACAGATTGCGCTCTGGTCGGACTCCGTGCTCGGAAAAAGCATTCTGGGCGGAGCGCGCCCGAAAAACCTGGAGGATTTCAGAAGGCTGGTTCCTCTTACTTCCTATGAAAACTATGCAGATATCCTCTTTAAAAGAGATAACAGACTTTTACCAGAAGACCCTGTAATATGGATTGAAACTACCTGGGAGGGCGGTCTGCGCCCGATTAAAATTGCGCCTTATACAAGGCGCATGCTGGATTCATATAAGCATAATATTTTCGCTATGGCGATGCTTGTTTCGGGAAAAGAAAAAGCTGATTTCAATATCCGTCCCGGGCACAGATTCCTTTACGGAGGCGCACCGCTTCCTTATGAAACGGGGCTCATTCCGTCACTCATGAGCGAGGAAATGCACTTTGAATGGCTGCCCGACTGTGATGAATACGGTGATTTACCGTTCAGCGACAGAATAAAAAAAGGCTTTAAAATGGCCTTTAACGGCGGTATTGATTATTTTTTTGCCATGGGCAGTGTCGCAAACTATATAACCGAAAACTTCCATAAGCAGGTGTCCGGCGGAAGCTCCGGCGGTCGTACAAAGATTTCTCCTGTGATTGCAATGCGTTTCCTTAAAGCAAAACGCGAGTGCAAACGGGAAGGCAGAAATATAAAGCCTGTTGACCTTTTCAGAATTACGGGCTTTGCCTGCACGGGAACAGATAACAGATGTTACCGCAACCGTCTTGCCGAAGCGTGGGGAGTAACCCCAGTGGAAATTGCGGCAGGTACGGAGTCCACCTGCGTCGGATGCGATACATGGGAACAGCGCGGCATGGTACTGTTTCCGGATTCATGCTTCTATGAATTCATTCCCGAGGACGAAATGGAAAGAAGCCTTGATAACCCGGAATATATGCCACGCACCTGCCTCATGGATGAGGTTAGAACCGGCGGAATTTACGAGATAGTAATCAGCGTTCTCCATGGCGGCGCATTTATGCGCTACCGCATAGGCGATACATACAGATGCACGGAAGCCAACGACGGCGAAATACCGCGCTTTACATACCTTGACCGCATACCCACCGTTATTGATATTGCGGGCTTTACGAGAATTACTGAAAAGTCAATTAACGAGGTTATCCGCATATCCAAGCTTGGAATAGGCAACTGGGTAGCCTGCAAGGAATATGAGAATAATACCCCGTTCCTGCACATGTATCTTGAGATAAAACCCGAAGCTATGGCAAACGATGTTATCACAAAGCAGGTGTTGACCGAACACCTGTCGGTTTATTTCAGATACTTCGACAGCGATTATAAAGATTTGAAAAAGCTTTTGAATATGGAACCGCTTAAAATAACGATTCTTCCGTTCGGAACAATCGAGAGTGCAGAGTCGGAATACAGAAAGTTCCGCAGGATTAATCCTGGGGACACGGTTATGAAGATAATTTTGGAAAAGGCGGAGACCCTTGGAATTTATGCAAAGGAGTGTGACAGATGAACACATCATATATTTACATTAATATTGTCGCATCTCTTTGCTTTACAATGATGTTTATTGCATTCTTTGCGGCTGAACGCAGCCGTGAGATTAATGCCTGGATAGCCTTGCTGTTTGACCTGACCGTATGGTCGGCAGGCTCGCTTTTCATGCGCCTTGACCTTTATCCCAGCTATCAGTTCTGGTATTATGTTTCGCTTCTGGCGCTGTTCTCAATAGCGTATCTGGTCTACAACTATGTCTATCAGGTCGCAAACGGCAGAAAACCTCTGCTTCGCTGGTTATGGCTTATCGGCACGGTAATAATTCTTGTAATTTCCGCTACGGGATTCTTCCTTGCGCCTCCCGATAAAATCGTCAATGCACTTGGCAATGTCGTATTTTCATATAACAGCGACTGGAGAATATTGATTCCTATTGTATTCTTCATTGCAATAATCGGTTCGATTGTCATGCTGTTCTTCAAAATACTTCGTGAAAAGGGAAAAAAAGCCCCCGGCGTAAACGAACTCATTATCGGCTGTGTTCTCCTCGGCATAGGCAATGTTATTCAGATTCTCCCGGGAAATACATTCCCGTGGGACACCCTGTGCGGAATTCTGTTCGTTCTGCTTATAACCTTATCTCTGCATAAGAGACGCATGTTTGATACCTCGATGCTCATATCGGGCACTTTGCTGGTAGTCGAAGCAGCTGTTCTCTGCGTTATTGCGGCGGCTCTGTTTTTCCCGAGAGTATGCGACTTCTTCCGCATAAACGGACGCGGAAATGTTGACCCGAATACAGCTGCGTTCATTTTCCTTACGGCAATGATATGCATTGCGGTTTACAGCTTCAAGGCCATGCTGAACGTTGTGTTTAATGACCAGGAGCTGCAAAGCGACAGAATTAAGCAGTACAGCGATAATGTATCTCAGACCCTGAGTGTTGACGATGTTCTTAAGGAAACAATCAAGGTAATTCAGACTGAGGTTAAAGTAACACAGCTGTATATCTGCATGCTGGTTGACGGAAAATTTGTTCCCGTAAAAAGCGCAATGCCGCTCAAGCCCGCGAACTTCGCAATTAACGTTGACAATCCGTGTATCAGATATCTTCAGAACGTTGAAAACCATATTGTTCTCAAAGAGTTTGAAAGCAATCCGCTTTATAAATCCATTTGGAAAAATGAGCGTGAAGTATTTGCTGAAAATGAGATAGTAAGTATCTGCGCGCTCAAGGATAACGAGCAGGTTATAGGTCTTGTTCTTCTGACTGAGAAGGATAAAGGTGTTGCATATAACTATTCGGACTTTGCGTTCCTGAATACTGTATGCTCAGTTGCATCCATGGCACTCAAGAATGCAAGCCTTTATGAACAGGTTGCAGAACGCGAGCACCTTTTCAGCGAGATGACCGCATTTATTCCCAACGTAATTCTTATTAAGAAAAAGAATGTTCCGGAGCTGTGCTTCATAAGCGCCAATACCGAGAAGGTGCTGGGACTTCCGTATGAATATTTCACGAAGCATTCTGCGGTTGAAGCCCTTGCCGACTGTATAGGGCAGGATGAGGCAGACAGAATAATAAGAGAATTTGCCGAAGCGCCAGATACCGGCTACGGCTTTGATATGCCGTTCACCAGACCGGACGACCATACTGAGCATACAATCAGATGCGCATTCTCAAAGATTATTTCCGACGGTGTAATATCCCATTACGTATATGTCCTCAGCGATATTTCAATGGATATTCAGGCAAGAGAGCTTTTGCGCAACTCGGTTGAAATTGCGCAGAAGTCCAATAAGGCAAAGGGCGAGTTCCTTTCCCATATGTCACATGAAATAAGAACACCTATGAACTCTATCGCAGGTCTTACTTATCTTGCAAAGGAAAAGCTTAATGACGACAACGACAGCGAGCTTTCAGGTTATCTTGACCAGATTGACCAGTCTGCCCACTATCTGCTAAACCTGCTCAATAACATCATGGACATGAGCAAGATTGAAAACCAGCTGTATGAGATTCGCAAAGAGCCTTTCGAAATTGATGAGGTAATAGACGAGGTGTGTGCGGTATACATTCCTCAGATGCAGGCAAAGGGCATCGAATTTATATGTTCTGCAGATGGCGTTGAGCGAAACAATCTTATCGGCGATGAGATTGCACTTCAGAAAATTCTCAACAACCTGCTTTCGAATGCATATAAGTTTACTCCCACAGGCGGTCAGATTAATCTGTTTGCAACTCAGCGCTATGTAGGTAGTGAAACTGCTGTAATGCACTTTGAAATTTCCGATACCGGTATCGGCATAAGCAAAGAATTTGTCGATAAGATTTTTGAACCCTATACTCAGGACAGTATTGCAACCGGAATTAACAATTCCGGCAGCGGTCTCGGCATGGCAATATGCAAAAACATGGTCGACATGCAGGGCGGTACCATCAGCGCAATAAGCAATGTCGGAGAAGGCACAAAGTTTATTGTTGATATTCCGTACGGCATATGCAAAAACAGCAAACAGGCAAACGAAAAAACCAAGCTGGATTATACTATCCTTAACGGAAAGCACATTATGGTCGTTGACGATGTTGCTATCAACACGATGATTACACGCAAACTCCTTGAAAAATACGGTGTTACAGTTGATACGGCTGAAAACGGCGAGGAAGCCCTTGAAAAATTCGGATTTAATAAGGATTATTACTATGACTGCATCCTTATGGATATTCAGATGCCTGTTATGGACGGATATAAGGCAGCCGCGGCTATACGTTCAACAAAAAGCCGTTATGCGGCAACTGTGCCCGTTCTTGCAATGACTGCCGATGCATTCCTAAACGATGCAGGCAACAATGCCGCAAGAAGACATTTTGACGGCTATATCATTAAGCCAGTAAGCCCTGATACTCTTTACGAAAAGATTATTCAGTTGTTCACCGAAAGAGATTGATACTCATGAGAACTTTTGAAAAATTGCAGAAAACAGCGGATAAATTCTGGAATTGGAAGTATTTTATCCATATAAACATACTGGTTGCAGTAACAGGACTTGCACTGAATCAGGCGCTTGCATGTATGTTCCTTCTGCTTGCGGAAACGGTGTTCCTGCTTATATTCAGCGATGACCTTCTCTCTATCGCATGTCCGCTTTTTGCGATTTTCCTCACATCAACAGTATACTTTAAGGACTATTCCGTCCTTGCCCCGTATATGTGGTATGCCATAGTACCCTTTGCGCTGGCGCTTATATTCCAGCTTGTCCACTACCGAAAACCATTTGTGAAAGGCCGCTATTTTTATCCCATGCTTGCAGTGTCTGCGGCGCTGATGCTTGGAGGTATAGGTACAATAAGCGCAAAGGAATATTTCCAGCCTTTCAGCCTGTACTATGTTCTCGGTCTCGGCCTCGGTATGACTGCAATATACAGCATTTGCCTTTCGAGATTTCAGAACGAGCGACAGTACGACAGAGTGGAGCGCCTTGCGGCAATTCTGTACAGCGCGGGCATTCTCGCGGTATTCGTGCTATTCATCTTCTATGCGCAGAACTTCTCAAGATTTATTGCAAAAGGAGGAGTCCTGTTCTATAAGCCGAGAAATTATCTCTGCACGGTGATATTCATGGCAATGCCACCTTGTTGCCGATATATAAAGAAGAACAATCTTCATCTTCTTGTAATGGCGGCAATGTTCGCAACGCTCTTTATGAGCGGCTCAAGAAGCGGACTTTTAATCGGCGGAATAATGATAATTATCTGTGCGGTATATGTTTATGCGACAAATAAAGAGAGCAGAAAGCTTTATAATATACTGCTGATAATCGTTGCGGTTATTACGGTTATAGTTGTGTTTAAGTTCGCTCCAACGGTGTACGATTATCTCTACTCATACCGTGCGGATGAATTTGACGGAAAGCTTATATCCTCAAACGAAACCCGCGTTAAATACATTATACTGGGTTTGCAGGACTTTAAGGCGCATCCGCTGTTCGGCATCGGTCTTGGTAACCTTGCACACAAAGAAGTATTTAAAGCATTTTTCACAGGCTGTATCATTTTCTACCACAACTGCGTAATTCAGGTAATAGGCTCCATGGGCCTTGTGGGAATTGTGGCATATCTGTGGCTTGTATCCCAGCGCGTTAAGCTCATGTGGCAGGTAAGAAAGACCGATATGCTTGTGTTCGTCCTCAGCTATATCGGAATAATGCTGATGTCACTTGTTAATCCCGGCATATTCTGCCCGTTCCCCGAAGCGGGAGCGGTAGCACTCATGTTTGCCTTAATGGAGCATGAACAAAAGAAACTAAACTGATAAAGGAGGTCTCGGGTTGGATAAGTTTAAACTTGTATCTTCATATGAAGCAATGGGCGATCAGCCCGAGGCTATCGAACAGCTTGTAAGCGGCCTTGAAAACGGCCTTGATGAGCAGGTCCTGCTCGGCGTAACTGGCTCGGGCAAGACATTTACAATGGCAAAGGTAATTGAAAAGGTAAATCGCCCGACTCTTGTACTTGCACATAACAAAACACTCGCGGCTCAGCTTTGTGCTGAGTTCCGCGAGTTTTTCCCAGAAAATGCGGTTGAATACTTCGTATCCTACTATGACTACTATCAGCCTGAGGCATATATTCCGCATACAGATACCTATATTGAAAAAGACAGTTCGATTAATGACGAGATTGAGCGTCTGCGCCACAGCGCGACATCAAGCCTTTTTGAAAGACGGGATGTTATAGTCGTTGCATCTGTTTCCTGTATCTACGGTTTGGGTGACCCTATTGACTATAAGAACATGGTTATATCCTTGCGCTCCGGTCAGGAACGTAATTTCGACGAGCTTCTGCGAAAGCTCATTGAAATCCGATATGAGCGCAACGACCTTGCTTTTGAGCGTAATATGTTCAGAGTCAGGGGAGATACTGTTGAAGTTTTCCCCGCATATTCAAATGACAAGGCAATCAGAATTGAATTTTTCGGCGACGAGATTGAACGCATAAGCGAGATTAACGTGGTGACGGGCAAAGCCAACCGCTACCTCAATCACGTTGCCATTTATCCTGCCAGCCATTATGTTGTCAGCAAAGAAAAAATGGCAAATGCAATAGATGAAATCCGCCGAGAGTGCGATGAGCGGGTTAAATTCTTCGAGGAAAACGGAAAGCTTCTTGAAGCACAGCGTATTTCCCAGAGAACAAACTACGATATTGAAATGATGCAGGAGCTCGGCTACTGCACGGGAATTGAAAACTATTCGCGAATTATATCGGGCAGACCCGTCGGAAGCGCTCCCATGACGCTTCTTGACTATTTCCCAGATGACTTTGTGCTGTTTGTGGACGAAAGCCATGTAACCCTGCCGCAGGTAAGAGCAATGTACCGCGGCGACAGAGCACGCAAGGAATCGCTGGTGGATTTCGGTTTCCGTCTG